>NZ_AEJC01000326.1 GCF_000317595.1 Streptomyces ipomoeae 91-03
TGGCCGCCGGTCGAAAGCGGCGATCGGCGACGAACGTCACCGGACGGACGCGTCCCCGACGGCCCGCACAGAGCCCCGCACCACCACATGCGTCCCCAGCAACAGATGCTCGTCGGACGACGCGTCACGTCCCCGCCCCAGCGCGGTCCGTACCGCGAGGCGCCCCAGTTCCTCGTACGGGACGTGCACGGTGGTGAGCGCCGGGTACAGATCGCGGGCGAAGGGGATGTCGTCGTACCCGACCAGGGACACATCGCCGGGCACCGAGAGCCCCGCCTCGTGCAGGGCGGTCAGGGCGCCGGCCGCGACCATGTCGGTGGCCGCCATCACCGCCGTGAACTCCAGCCCGGCGTCCAGCGCCCGCCGCATCAGCCGGTAGCCGGAGTCCCGGGTGAAGTCGCCGGTCAGCCGCAGCGCGGGGTCGGTCTCCACGCCCCGGGCGCGGTGGGCGGCGAGGTACCCCCGCTCGCGGCCCTGGGCGGTGGTGTGGTCGGGCTTGCCGCCGAGGAACAGGATCCGCCGGTGGCCATGGGCCAGGACGTGCGAGCACAGGGCGTACGCGCCGCCCTCGTTGTCGTACTCGATGACCGTGACCGGTGCGCCGGGATTCAGCGGCGGCCGTCCGCACAGCACGAGCCGTGACCCGGCGGAGGCGAGCGCGTCCGCGACATGGGCCGTGCGCGCCCGGTACTCGGGGGTGTCCGCGCCCCCGCCGACCAGGATCACGGCGGCGGCCCGCTGCGCCCGCATCGTCTCGACGAAGTCCAGCTCGTGCTGGACGTCACCGTCGGTGCTGCACACCAGGCAGAGATGGCCGAGCCGGGTCGCCTCGCGCTCCACGCCGCGCGCCATCAGCGCGAACGACGGCCCGGTGATGTCGTCGAGGACGAATCCGAGGGTGGGCGTGCCGGCGCCCGCGACGGCCTTGGCCCGGGCGTCGGCGACGTAGTCGAGGTCGCGGACCGCTCGCATGACGCGGGTGCGGGTGGTGGCGCTCACCGGGTAGACGCCGCCGAGTACGCGCGACACCGTCGCGGCCGAGACCCCGGCGCGTGCCGCCACGTCCCGGATCGTGCTGCGGCTCCCGTTCTCGGCGCTCTTCCTCGTCATGGCCCTCCCCCGTCCGGCAACCGGTTTCCCCGGAACGGAGGCTAGCAGCGGACCTGCGTTTTTCGCCCGCCGCCCGGACCGCCGGCGAAGACGGTCAAGCGCCCGATCGCGGAGTACCAGGAGTACCAGGAGTACCAGGGGGAGGAGGGGCACCGGGAACAGCGTGGGTCACGTCCGAGGGGCGGACATCGCGTCGCTTGGGGTGGTCGCAGATGTCGCATTGCCCGATGTGGCGGGTGATGCGCTTGCGCATGAGCACGGTCATGGTGCCGTCCCAGCCGTCGAGCATCCGGCGCAGGTCGGGGCAGTCCCTCCGCCCGTCGCGGGCCAGGATCACCGCCGTCACGGCGTTCTCGAACTGTTGCCGTGCTCGGGACAGCAGCGCATGTGCGTGGTTGCGCGGTATCCCCAGCGCCGCAGCCACGTCGGCACCGTCCAGATCCTGGCGTACCGACAGCTCCAGCACCTCGCGATCACGAGAGTTGAGCCCTTCGAAGGCCTCCCAGACCAGAGTCCGGATCTCCTCGGCACGCAGGCCCGCACCGAGGTCGACAGCCTCGTCGACCAGCTCGTCGGTTTCTTCGAGCGGGGTGGTGCGGCCCTTGGCGCGCAACTGGTGCCGGCATTCATTGCGGGCGATCGCGTACAGCCACGGACGTAGCCGCTGAGGGTCTCGCAGCTGGTCGATGCGCTTACTGGCGAGAACGAAGGTGTCCTGCAAGGCGTCGGCGGCGGCGTCGCTGTTGTGAAGGACTGAACAGCAGTAGCCGTAGATCTGACCCGCGTAGGCGTCGTACGCCGCTGCCAGCCCCCGGGGGTCCGCGGCTCGGATCGCGGCCACCATCGTGCGGTCGTCCATATCGGCGACATTAGAACAAAAGGGGCATGTTGCGCACCCTCTCTGGCTTGCTGGACTCGTGACTCCGGCTCCGCCCGGAAAAAGAGGCGTCGAAAAGTTGTTGGTGTGTTCTGCCGTCGCGGCTCTTGTAAGGCGAGTGCGGGGCACAGGGCCCCGCCCGCTGAAGGAGTCGGCATGCATCAGTTGCCCGGAGTCGCTGCCCAGTCGTCACGTCCCGCCCTGTCCCGCCGCGAGCAGCAGATCCTGCGGCACCTGGCAGAGGGATGCACCTATGCCGGTACGGCCCGCCGGATCGGTATCTCCGTGCACACCGTTGACGGCTATCTTCGCCGGATCCGGGCCAAGACCGGCGTACACACCCAGGCGGAACTGATCCGGCTGGCGCTGACGCTCGGGCTGTGACACCTCACATGCCGGCGGCGAGGAACTGTTCGGCCCAGATGGTCTTGCCGATGGGGCCATGACGGGTGCCCCATCGGTGGGCGAGCTGGGCGACCAACAGCAGACCCCGCCCCCCTTCGTCGAGCAGCCGGGCGCGCCGCAGGTGCGGGGCGGTGCTGCTGGAGTCGAAGACCTCGCTGATCAAGGTGTTGTTCTCGTGGATCAGCCGCAGCTGGATGGGCGGCCGGCCGTAACGGATGGCGTTGGTGACCAGTTCGCTGACGATCAGTTCGGTGATCAGGGCGGCGTCGTCCAGTCCCCAGGCGGTCAGCTGCTCCGTGGCGTGGTGGCGGGCCCGGGCGACGATCGCGGGGTCGCTGACCAGGTCCCAGAAGGCGACCCGGTCGGAATGCAGAGCCCTGGTACGGGCGATGAGCAGGGCGACGTCGTCATCGGGGCGATGGGTCAGCACATCCGCGAGGACCCTGTCGCAGACCGTCTCCACGGTTGTGAGAGGCCGCGCCAGGGCGGTGAACATCTTGTCCAGGGCTTCGTCGATGTCGTGGTCGCGGAGCTGGAGCAGACCGTCGGTGAACAGCGCGAGGAGGCTGCCCTCAGGCAGTTCGGTCTCCATGGTCTCGAAGGGCAGACCGCCCAGGCCCAGCGGTGGGCCGGCCGGAACATCGAGGAAGTACACCGCGCCGTCCGGGGTGACCACGGCGGGCGGGGGATGGCCGGCCCGGGCGAGGGTGCAGCGGCGCGAGACCGGGTCGTAGACCGCGTACAGGCACGTGGTGCCGATGCCCCCGGCAGCCTCGGGGGTGCCTTCCGTACCGCCCTCCACGGCGGACAGATGCAGGACGAGGTCGTCGAGGTGCGTGAGCAACTCGTCGGGCGGAAGGTCGACGTCGGCCAGGGTACGCACCGCGGTGCGCAGCCGACCCATGGTGGCCGCGGCACGCATGCCGTGGCCGACGACGTCGCCCACGGCGAGGGCCACCCGTGCGCCGGACAGCGGAATCACATCGAACCAGTCGCCCCCCACACCGGCGCGGGTCGCGGCGGGCAGATAGCGGGAGGCGACCTCCAGAGCCGTCTGATCGGGCAGCGTCTGGGGCAGCAGGCTGCTCTGCAGCGTCATGGTGGTGGTGCGCGCGCGGGGGTGCCGGCCGGCTTCGTGGATGCCGACGGCCGCCTGGGCGGTGAGTTCCTCGGCCCGTAGCAGGTCATCCGGTTCGAAGGGTTCGGGGCGCTGGTAACGGCCGAAGAACGCCACGCCGATGACGGTGCCGTGTGCTCGCATCGGCACCACGATCATCGAATGTGCTCCCCACCGGCGGATCCATGCGGCTGCCGGGTCCTGCTGGACCCACAGGGCGATACCGGCATCGGCCGTGTCGTACAGGGCGCCGCGGCCCTGGGCCAGACACCTGGCCGGGGGAGACAGCACCGGGTAGGCGGTCGTCCCCGCCCGCACCCCCAGGAACTCGGGGCTGTCCTCACGGAGCGAGCGCGCGGCGACACGACGCACTCTCACCGGCTCCGCCGGCGAGAAGGGGAGTTCCGTCACCCGGTAGGGGGCACCCTCCAGCAGGTCGACGGCGGTGAAGTCCGCCAGCCGGGGCACAGCGGCGTCGGCCAGTTCCCGCGCGGTACGGGTGATGTCCGAGGTGGTGCCGATACGGGTGCCGGTGTCGTCCAGCAGGAGCATCCGCTCCTGGACGAGGTCCTCCTGCGCCTCGTGGTGCGCCGTCAGGCACACGGCGCGTACCCGGCCGTCGGGGTCCCTCAACGGGGCGAGCGTGGCCGAACAGTTCTGCCACGCGTTGACACCCGCGGGATGAAGACAGGGCTCCACCTGCTGCGCCTGGCCGGTTCTCACCACCAGTCGCATCGTCTTCTCGACCTCGCCGTTCTCCGGACACGGCGCGATCTCCGGCAGACGCAGCCCGAGCATCTGCCTTGCCTCCATGGACAGCGCGCTCTCCATGCCCGCGTTCGCGCGCAGCAGCCGCAAGTCGGTGTCGAAGACCGCCATGGGGCAAGGGGCTTGAACGAACGTCCACTCCGCCAGCGCCTCACCCCGGAGCGTCTGTGCCGGGTCCGTCACCGCGCACACCACGAGCCACTCGCCTCTCCCGTCGCTCCGGCGTCGGTGGTGCGCCAGCAGCCCCAGCCGCAGCCGGTGGCCGTCGTGGTGCCTCAGTGCCACCGTGCCGTTGAGGCGTTCCTGCCCGGCCGCCGCCCGCCGCGCCCGCTCGCCGATGTCGTCGGCGAGCAGTCCGGCGGCGGGAGACCCCACCACCTGCGCGGACGCATACCCCAGCAGCCGCCGGGCCTCCTCACTCCACCCCGTCACAAGGCCCTGTTCGTCGATGATGGCCGTGGCCGTGTACGTCGCCTCCCCAGCGGCCCGTGCCTGATCAAGCCGGTCCCCGGGATGGGTGGGTCGCTCCATCACCGCTCACCTCACGCCTGCTGATTTCGTATCCCGCTTTCCACGGGAACCCGCATGACCAGCGCCCCTCCAACAAGCATCGACCTGCGGCCCACCGAGCACCAACGCAGCACGTCGACCAGGGGGAACGGCAGAGGACAGGCTCGGGGAGGATGTCAAGCCCCGGCATTACGGGACTACCCCTCGCCACTCTCCTCACGGAAGGTCGAGTCAACGAATTCGACATCACCGCCGATTCGGAAACCCTCTCGATTTCGCGAGGAGTGCAACATGTCCAGAGCAATGTCACGTCGTGCCATCGCGAGTGTCCTCGGGACGCTCATGGTCGCGACAGTGGTATCGCAAGTGCCGGCATCTGCGGCACAGTCGCAGCCCGTGCCGCTCCCGAAGCCGATCAAGCAGGCGACCGCGCAGTGGACACTGAAATTCTCCGGTGCCTCCCGCACGAACGTGCCGTTCGCGCTCTACAACCAGCACAAGAAGGCACATCTCTACTACAAGAAGCGCCCGATAGGGGTCGACCTCAGGTGGAGCAAGTCCGTGAAGACCGAGTGGAAGTTCGTGAAGTGTGACAGCCCGAAGACCTCCAGCCCGATCCGCTACGATCAGGTACTCGCCCTCTACAACACTTCGCACAAGCACTATCTGGTCCACCAGAAGCGGGGTCTTGGGCACGGCATCAATCTGGGCTGGTCGAAGAAGCTGCACACAAAGACGTGCCAGTGGGCGGTGCACGGCGACAAGGCTGGAAAGCCTCTGGGGCCATCGCCGGTCAAGAACGTGATGCTCTTCAACACGGTGGAGCGGGACTATCTCGTCAACAAGTGGCGCCCGGCAGGGGTCGACCTGCGCTGGTACAGGTACGGCGTCAGTGACCAGATCTGGGACCTGGTCAAGAAGGGAGCCTGCGCGGCGGCAGTCGTGAGCGACAAGGCCAAGGGGGCTTGCGCGACTCTCAAGGCGCTGGAGGAATTCCAGAAGGCCATGGGGTACTCCCATACCGTTCCGAAGCCTCCGTCCACCCCGAAGCCGACGTCCACTCCGAAGCCGACGTCCACCACAAGGTCGCCGTCCAAGGCGTGACCACCTTGGCGACCCGGGAATACCACTCCACCCGATCCTTGGACGACACCCACAAGTGCCAGCTACTTATCTTCTTCCCCTTGAAATACTGCTCTGTGTAGATGCTCCAGGGATTGCTCTCCTTGCCGTAATAGTAAACTCCCGTGGCGACCCTTATCTTGTACCC
>NZ_AEJC01000327.1 GCF_000317595.1 Streptomyces ipomoeae 91-03
CCTCGGCGCACGCGCGGGTGCCCGCGCACTGCCAGGCGGTCAGGTCGAGGGCGACCTCGCAGGCGGCGGCGACGAGCAGCACGGTCAGGGTGAGTCCGGTCAGACGGACGAGGAGGCCGTAGAGGCGTACGGTGCGCTGTCGGTTCCGGGTGGTGGGGCGCATCCAGTGGGCGAGGTTGACGACCATGAACGGCAGCAGCAACAGCCACAGGGCGCGGGAGCCGTTGCCCGAGGTGAGGTTGCACCAGACGTAGGCCTCCGGGACCGGTTCGCCCCGATGGTCCGCCGGGCGGGACTCGGCGTCGGCGTCGTCGATGCGCCGGAAGACGGCCGCCGTGTCGTCGCCGGTGATCCGGATCGTGCGGGGGTCGTCCAGCATACGTTCGGGGGTGGTGCCTCCGACGCCGTGCACGAGGAGTTCGAGGGCGGTTCCGTCGGCCGTGGAATGGCCGGGGTCCGGTTGCTTTTCCGCCGCAGTGGGGCCCTCCCCTTCCAGATGTGCTGGTCGCTCCGTATATTCCGTGTCTTCCGTCGCACGATCCACTGTTCTGCTCCCCCGTGACACGCCCCGAGACAGGTGTGCTGTGCAGGCACAGATGATCGCCGCTGAACGGGAGTCGTACACCTGTGGTCACCGAATCTCCCCGATCCGTGTGATAGTGACGGGCACGGGGACGGAACATCACGTACTCACGTCCGTGCAGGTAGTGGCGCCACCAGTGGTGCGACGTGCGAATATGGGACGTCCTCGGGACCGGGGACGGGGGGAATGTCCTCGTCGGAGGGGGTATGGGAGGCGTGTCGGGCGTGATGGGGCGAAAGGACCGGAGCGAGCGTGAGTGAGAATCAGAACCTCCTCGCGGAGCAGCGCCGTGCCCTGATCCTCGATGAGGTGCGACGGCGGGGCGGCGTCCGGGTCAACGAACTGACGCGCAAGCTCGGTGTGTCGGACATGACGGTGCGCCGCGACCTCGACGCGCTCGCCCGCCAGGGCGCGGTGGAGAAGGTGCACGGCGGCGCGGTGCCGGTGGCCGAGGCGAGTACGCACGAGCCGGGGTTCGAGGCGAAGTCCGGGCTGGAGCTGTCCGCCAAGGAGGACATCGCACAGGCCGCCGCCGAACTGGTCGCGCCGGGTTCGGCGATCGCCCTGTCGGGCGGTACGACCACGTTCGCGCTCGCGCATCGGCTCGTGGACGTGCCGGATCTGACCGTGGTCACGAACTCGGTGCGGGTCGCCGATGTCTTCCACGCCGCCCAGCGGTCGTCGGGGCCACGGCAGGGGGCGGCGACCGTCGTGCTGACCGGCGGGGTCCGCACGCCGTCCGACTCACTGGTCGGGCCGGTCGCCGATCAGGCCATCGCCGCGCTGCACTTCGATGTGCTGTTCCTGGGTGTGCACGGGATATCGATCGAGGCCGGCCTCTCCACGCCGAACCTCGCGGAGGCCGAGACCAACCGTCGGCTCGTGCAGTCGGCTCGGCGGGTCGTCGTCGTGGCCGACCACACCAAGTGGGGCACGGTGGGGTTGAGTTCGTTCGCGGCGTTGGAGCAGGTGGACACGTTGGTGACGGACTCGGGGTTGGCTGCGCAGGCTCGGGCGGAGATCTCCGAGCACCTGCGACGGTTGATAGTGGCCGGGGAGGACGCGGACAGCGAGGTTTGAGGGGGCTGAGTTCCCGAGCGCCGTTTGCGTGGGGGACGTCTTGAGGTTGCGGGCCGTCAGTGGCCGGTCGCTCCCCCACTCAATGCCGTCCTCAGTCCGTCCACACGCCCGTCTGCAACAGTGTGTCGATCGCCCTCGCGTACGGCGCGATGTCCAGGCCCTGTTCCGCCAGCCACTGATCCGAGTAGTACTTGTCCAGGTAGCGGTCGCCCGGGTCGCACAGGAGGGTCACCACGCTGCCCCGGCGGCCTTCGGCCACCATCTCGGCGATGATCTTCAGCGCGCTCCACAGGCCCGTTCCCGTCGAGCCGCCGGCCTTGCGGCCGATGGCCTGTTCCAGGGCTCGTACGGCGGCGACGCTCGCGGCGTCGGGGACCTTCATCATGCGGTCGACGACGCCGGGGACGAAGCTGGGCTCCATGCGGGGGCGGCCGATGCCCTCGATGCGGGAGCCGCAGTCGCAGGTGACGTCGGGGTCGCCGGTGGTCCAGCCCTCGAAGAAGCAGGAGTTCTCGGGGTCGGCGACACAGACTCGGGTGTCGTACTGCATGTAGTGGACGTAGCGCGCGATGGTCGCGGAGGTGCCGCCGGTGCCGGCGGTGGCGACGATCCAGGCGGGCTCGGGGAAGCGCTCCAACTCCAGCTGGCGGAAGACGGATTCGGCGATGTTGTTGTTGCCGCGCCAGTCCGTGGCCCGCTCGGCGTAGGTGAACTGGTCCATGTAGTGGCCGCCGGTCTCCACCGCGAGGCGGGCCGACTCCTCGTACATCTTCCGTGAGTCGTCCACGAAGTGGCAGCTGCCGCCGTGGAACTCGATCAGGCGGATCTTCTCGGGGCTGGTCGTGCGGGGCATGACGGCGATGAAGGGCACCCCGATCAGCTTGGCGAAGTACGCCTCGGAGACGGCCGTGGAGCCGCTGGACGCCTCGATGACGGGGCGGCCCGGGCGGATCCAGCCGTTGCACAGGCCGTACAGGAAGAGGGAACGGGCGAGACGGTGCTTGAGGCTGCCGGTGGGGTGGGTCGACTCGTCCTTGAGGTAGAGGTCGATGCCCCAGTGCTCGGGCAGCGGGAAGCGCAGCAGATGGGTGTCGGCGGAGCGGTTGGCGTCGGCCTGGACCTTGCGGACGGCCTCCTTGAGCCAGGTCCGGTACTCCGAGTCGCTGCGGTCGACGTCGAGGGTCACGCCGGGGCGGGTGGTCTGGGGGGTGCTCACGGCGGGCTCCTCACGCGATGCGCCGACGGCGTGCGCGGCGTCGGACGTCCCGATGATAGACACCTTCCGCACGCTTCTCACCTGCATAAACATCCCTTTGAGCACCTCAAAGACACCCGTGTGGCACCGATGCGCGGGGCGCATGGGGGGCGCATGCCGCGCATGCGCCGGAACCCCGCCCCCGGCCATCCGTGCGCACTGGTGCTCGTCGTCGGGGACGTGCAGACTTCACCGCATGGGCCGAGTCGATCCTCTGGCCCGGGGCGGGGGCAGCGCTCCTCGGGCACACTGGATGACGGTCCGTACCGGATCACGGCATCAGGGCACACGACATCAGGACAGACGACACGCACTAGGGGGCGGGGCACATGGCGGAGCCGGAGTTCACGGCCACGGGGGTGCGGATAGGAAAGCGGCTGCGGCAGCTCACCCGGGCGGGACAGGTCCGGATCGAGGACGGCCGGCTGCAACTGCTGACCAGTTACGGCAGTGAGATCGACAGCGCCCCGGTGCAGGCGGTGCGCGCGTCCAAGCCGTGGTTCGCCAACGAGGACCAGGCGTTGGCCGACGTCAACGGCACCCGCTACACGCTCACCCTGAACGAGCACGACCCGGCTCCGGGGAAGCCCGGGCCACCGTCGGCGCGCCGGTTCATCGAGGCGGTGCGCAGGGCCGCGGGGCGCGGCGCCTGACGAACCCGCGAGTTGCGGGACCCGACCCCCTGGGTCACTCTGGTCTCACATCACTCTGGGTTTACCGGCGATAACGCTGCGAACCAGCCCGCCGGCCACGACAGCGGGCGGCGATCGGTACGCAGCCACCCCACGAGCAGGCGACGGCCCAGGCGGTCGCCCCACGAGACGGCAGTCGTAGGCAGCCGTTCCACAGCAGGCGGCGCTTTTCGCCCAGCCACCTCGCTGGATCCGTACTCCGATCTTCTTCCGGACTCAATTTCGGGGAGTCGCAGCCGTGATCAGCCAGCAAAGCAGGCACTGCACGGTGGAGCTCCAAGCCCTGCCGTCGCGGATCGGCCAGGTCCGCAGAATCGTATCTGCGCAATTGCGCTACTGGCATCTGGATCCCTTGATAGACCGGGCCGCACTTGGTGTCACCGAGTTGCTGTCCAACGTCCACCGGCACGCCGAGCCCGACAAGATGTGCACCGTGGAGATGGAGTTGCTCCTCGGCCGCCTCACGGTCTCGGTGCACGACAACGACCCCCGCCTCCCGGTCGTCCAGGACGCGGAGGTCTTCGCCACCAGCGGACGCGGCCTCGCCATAGTCGCCGCGGTGAGCGAGACCTGGGGTGTGCGACCGCACGGCGAGTCGGGGAAGGTCGTGTGGTTCACGCTGCCCGCGTCCTCGGCCTCGGTGCCGAAGATCTCGCCGTACGACATCGGAGAGACCCAGTCGCAGACCCATCCGCCCGCCAAGTCGCAGCCCTGCGACGCCGGGCGTCGGCCCGCCGCGCGCGGGCACAGGTCCGAACACGCTCCCGCCCGGTCCGCCGTCGCAGGCTGACCGGGCGGTGACCTGCTGGTCGTACGGGGCGACGACCACATCCCGCCGTACGACACCGGGTACGTCGATGCCGTACGGCACTCAATGGGTCGATGTGGGGCGATGTGGGTCGATGTGGGTCGATCGGGATGTCGTTCGGTGCTCACTCGGTGGCGATGGCGCGCAGGACGTCCAGGCGGGCCGCCCGCCGTGCCGGGCGCAGTCCCGCCAGGGCTCCGGCGGCGAGGCCCACGAGTGCGACCACGGCGAGTTGTGCGGGCGGCACGGCGAAGGCGAAGGCACTGTCGCTTGCGCCGTCGGAGGCCTTGACGAGGACCCAGCCGAGGAAGGCGCCGAGTCCCAGGCCGCCCGCCGTGCCGAACGCGGCGACCAGGACCGACTCCCAGCGGACCATGGCCCGCAGCTGGGACCGGGTCTGGCCGACGGCCCGCAGCAGACCCAGTTCGCGGGTGCGCTCGTGGATGGCGAGGGTCAGCGTGTTGGCGATGCCGAGCAGCGCGATCAGCACGGCGAGCGCCAGCAGCGCGTAGACGAGGGTGAGCATCATGTCGATGCCGCCGGCCGAGGACTGGGCGTACTCGTCGCGGGTCTGGACGTCCGGATCGCCGTACCGCTCGGCCACCCGTTCGACCGCCGCCTTGCCCTCCGCCGCGCTCACGCCGTCCTTGAAGGAGACGGCGAGGAGGGTGTCGGCGTCCTGGGTGCGATGCGGGGCCCAGGCGGCGCGAGTGATCACGTAGTCACCGGCGAGTTCCGACCGGCCGTAGACCGCGCGGACGGTGAAGGTCCGGCGCTGACCGTCGGTGAAGGTCAGCCGGGCCTTGTCGCCGGTCTCCAGGCCCTGTTTCCCGGCCTCGTTCTCGGTGATGGCGATGCCGTCGGTGCCGAGATGGTCGAGTGTGCCGCGTACGTCGCCGAGGTCGAAGAGGGTGCCGAGGGCGGCGGGGTCGGTGACGGTCAGTGCCCGTCCCCTGCCATTGACCTCGGCGACGCCCCGGCCGAGTCCGACGGCGTGCGCCACCTCGGGCTCGGCGGCGATCGCGGGGGCCAGCCGGGGGCTGAGTCCGCTGCCGCCGGCGCCGAATCCCGGGGTGCTGACGGCGACGTCGCCGGCGAAGGACCGGGACACCGTCTGGTCCATGGTGGCCTTGAGGGAGGCGGCGAAGACGGTGAACAGCGAGACGACGGCGACGCCGATCATCAGCGCGCTCGCGGTGGCGGCGGTGCGCTTGGGGCTGCGCAGCGCGTTGCGCCGGGCCAGGCCGCCGGTCACCCCGCGCAGCTTGTGGAGCGGCGCGCCGAGCAGGCGTACGGCGGTCGAGGACGCGACGGGTCCGAGGATCACGAAGGCGACGAGGGCCAGGGCCGCGCCGGTGCCCGCGAGCCACAGGGACGGGGTGGCGAGGACACCGGCCAGGGTGATGCCCAGGGCCGACGCCGCCATGCCGATGCCGAGGACGGCGCGGGTGCGCGAGGCGCCGGACTGGTCGACGGCCGTCTCGCGGAGGGCGGCGAGCGGGGCCGTACGACCGGCGCGGACGGCGGGCAGCAGGGCCGAGCCGAGGCAGACGACGACGCCTACCGCGAGGGGCAGCAGCATCGACAGCCCGCTGATCACCAGGTCGCCCTCGGGGAAGGGGAAGCCGATCGCCGGGAACAGGGCCTGCAACCCGGCCGCGATGCCGATACCGCCCGCGAGGCCCACCGCCGACGCGGCCACCGCGACCACGCTCGCCTCGACGAGGGTCGAGACGGTCACCTGGCGGCGGGAGGCGCCGAGGGCCCGCAACAGGGCGTTCTCGCGGGTGCGTTGGGCGACGACGATGCCGAACGTGTTGTGGATGGAGAAGGTCGCGACCAGCAGGGCGATACCGGAGAAGACCAGCAGGAAGAGGGTGAAGATGTCCAGGAACTGGCTGGAGATCATCTCGGTGTTCTCCTCGGCCGACTCCTGACCGGTGATCGCCTCGACTCCCTTCGGCAGTACGGGCGTCAGCGCGTCGACCAGTTCCCGCTGACCGACCCCCGGGCCCGCCCGTACGAGGATGGACGTGGCCCGGCCGGGCTGCGCGGTGAGGTACTTCTCGGCGTCGGCCCTGGTCATACCGGTGTAGGTCACCTGGGCCATGCCGTCCTCGCCGCCGAAGGTCGCGAGGCCGACGATCGTCACCTCGACCGGGTCGGGGGTGCGCAGGGTCGTGGTGTCGCCGATCCTCAGGTCGCCCGTCTCGGCGGTGGCCTTGTTGACCACGACCTCGCCGGACTTCTCGGGGGCGCGGCCCTCGGCCAGTCGGTAGGGGTTCAGCTCGGGGTCGTCGATCCAGTTGCCGGCGAGCGTGGGCGGTCCCGCACCGCCGATCGGTTCGCCGTTCCCGCCGATCAGCTGGCCGGCGCCCTGGATGTCGGGGACGGCCGCGGCGACCCCGGGGACGTCCTCGACACGGGAGACGAGGCCGGCGTCCACGGGCTGCCGTACGCCCTCGCTCTCCCCGGGTGTGGTGATGGTGTCGGCGCTGCGGACCACGGCGTCCGTGCCGCTGGTCGCCCTGCCGAACATCGTGTCGAAGCTCGCCCGCAGGGTGTCGCCCATGACGAGGGTGCCCGCGAGGAAGGCGACGCCGAGGAGCACCGCCAGGAACGTACCGGCGAAGCGGCGTTTGTGGGCGCGCAGGGACGAGACGCTGAGGCGTACGGAGGCGTTCATGAGGTCACCTCGGGGGCCGCGGAAGGTCCGGGCGCCCTTGTCTCGAAGGCCTTCATCCGGTCGAGGACCGTGTCGGCGGTCGGGGATTCCATGCGGTCGACCAGGCGTCCGTCGGCGAGGAAGACGACCTCGTCGGCGTGGGCGGCGGCCATCGGGTCGTGGGTGACCATGACGACCGTGCGGTTCATCCGGCGCACGGCGCGGCCCAGGAGGTTGAGGACTTCCTCGCCGGAGCGGGAGTCGAGGTTGCCGGTCGGTTCGTCGGCGAACACGACGTCGGGGCGGCCGGCGAACGCCCGGGCCACGGCGACGCGTTGCTGTTGTCCGCCGGAGAGTTCGGCGGGGCGGTGGTGGAGCCGGTCGCGCAGGCCGACGACCTCGATCAGCGCGTCGATCCACTCCGGGTCGCCCTTGCCGCCCGCGAGATCGGTGGGCAGCGTGATGTTCTCGGCGACGGTCAGGGTCGGCACCAGGTTGAAGGCCTGGAAGACGAAGCCGATCCGGTCGCGGCGCAGCAGGGTCAGGTGCCGGTCGTCCAGGGTGCTCAGCTCGGTGCCGCCGATGTGGGCCGTGCCCGAGGTGAGCGTGTCCAGGCCCGCCGCGCAGTGCATCAGGGTGGACTTGCCGGAGCCCGAGGGCCCCATGATCGCGGTGAAGCGACCGGCCGCAAAGCCGACGCTCACCCCGTCCAGGGCCCTCACGGCCGTGTCCCCGGAGCCGTACACCTTGACGGCGTTCTCGACGCGGGCGGCCATGGCGGTCGTGGTCGCGGTGGTCATGCCGCACCGCCCTTGCCCGCGCGGCCGAACTGCTCGTCCAGGACGGACAGCCGACGCCAGTACTCGTCCTCGTCGATCTCCCCGGAGGCGAAACGGCGGCCGAGCATCGCGATCGGCGAGTCGCCGGCGGGGCCGGAGCCGCCGTACGCGGAGCCGTCGCCGTACCGGCGGGGGTCGTCCGCCGCCCACCACGGCCCGCGGCGGCCACGCCGGACGGTGCGGCGCAGCACGGTGACGACGCCGACGACGACCGCCGCCCAGATCAGTGGGAAGAACAGGATCCAAGGTCCGGGCCCGCCGTCCCAGTGCGCGAGGGTCTGCATCTCGAACTCATCTCCCAGGGTGGGTGTTCTCCGTTTTCGGCGATGGTTCGAGGCTCCCGCCGGGAAGGGGTCCGCGTCGTCGTACGGCCGGCGGCAGTGGGCGTACCTCTCCGGGAGTACGGCGGGCATCGGTGGACCTCGCGCCGGCGGCCGGCCGAGGAATTTCGGGCTACCGCCCGGGGAGCGCACGTCGGCCCCGTGGCCCGATCGTGTTGATCATTGGCCCGGGGACGGCTTTCGGCCACGCCGGGAGTGACCAGGATGGGGAGGGACAGGCCACGGCGGCGGGGTTGTGAGGAGAGGCGAGGGCGACATGGCACTGGAGATGCGTGACCGTTGTGAGCGCTGTGAGACGGAGGCGCTGCCGGCCGACGCCCCGGCCCGCATCTGCTCGTACGAGTGCACTTTCTGTGTGCCCTGCGGCGACGCCATGCGGGATGTCTGCCCCAACTGCGGCGGCGAGCTGGTCGCCAGGCCTCGCCGCCGGGCAGCGGCCGCGTAGGGGTCAGCTCACGGCGATGTCCACCGACGGCCGGAGCTTCGCCGCCGCGGCCAGGGCCTCGTGGGCGGGGTGGGTGTCGAAGGCCGCCAACAGGGCCTGGTTCGCGGGGTGTTCGGCGGCCGGGTAGGCGATCTGTTCGTATGCGGCCTGGAAGCGGGGGCCCCAGCGGCGGGCGCCGAGGCGGGCCGTGCGGGAGCAGTTGTCGACCATGTGGGCGACATCGCGGGCGTGCATATAGGGCAGCAGGGAGTCGACGGCCTTGATGACGGACTCGTTGACGATCTCCGACCAGGGGTGGCCGCGCTCGGCGAACTCATCGATCTGGGCGGTCATCGTGGCGACGAACACCCCGGCGGTGAACGGGTCGATCGGCAGCTCGCGTTCGCCGCGCCGGGCACGCACCCGGTCGCTCACCGCCCACATCGGCGAACCCCCGATCCCGCTCATCGGGCGTGCGCCCAGCCGCCGTTCGGCCAGGATCACGCTGCGCAGTTCCGTGCCGTCGGCGACCTCGTCGTAGATCTCCGCGACGATCTCGCGGGCGGGCCCGTACGTCGCCGTGTAGGCGCGGTCGAAGACGTCCCGGCCGGTGGCGTCGAGGTTTTCGCGCACCGCGCGGAGTCCGGCGCGCGAGATGGTGCGGGCGACGGGGCCGGTGATGTTCTCGCAGGAGCGTTCGTACGCCGTCACCTCGTCGTCCCCGGCCAGACGGTAGCGGGTGTACAGGCTCTCGACGATGCCGTGGACGGCACCGAGGAGGATGGCGCGTTCGCCGACGATGTCGGAGCGGTACTCGCTCTCCAGGGTGGTGCGGAAGGTGTACGGGGAGCCGAGCGCGACCGACCAGGCGAGGGCGCGGTCGGTGGCGTGGCCGTCGGGGTCGGCGTGGACGGCGTAACTGCTGTTGATCCCGGCGCCGTTGATCTCGGCGCCCTGCTCGTAAAGCCGGCGTACCGAGTCACCCATCCCCTTCGGGCAGACGGCGATGACGCCGTGTCCGGGTGGGAAGTCGCCGCCGGTCTCGCGGAGGTGGCCGAGGAGGAAGCTGTGGGAGAGGCCGATGGTGGCGCCGGGCTTGAGGGCCGCGAAGATCTCCTGGTGGTGGGCGGCGAGGGCCGCGTCCGCGATCAGGAGGACGACGAGGTCGCTGTCGGCGGTGACGGTGAGCCAGTCGCCCAGGGTGCCGTCCGCCTCCGTGAAGCCGTGGGCGCGGGCGTCGGCGGCCGAGGCGGAGCCGGGGCGCAGGCCGACGGTGACGGTGATGTCGGTGCCGGTGAGGGAGTCGCGCAGGTTGCGGGCCTGGGCCCGGCCCTGCGGTCCCCAGCCGATGACCCCGATGCGGCGCACACTGGCGAGGGCCCTCGGCAGCAGGGGGAAGAGGTGGCGTCCGCCGCGCAGGATGGTCTCGGTGCCGCCGGGGACGTCCATGGTTTCCAGGGTGAAGACTGTGGAGGTCGTCATGGTCGAGTTGTAGGCTCCGGGTCGTCGTTGCAGCAAGCGCAACATCCGCATCGGGGTGTTGCGCCACGCGAAAGGGCCGAGTGAGGGCGGGTGCGGGACGATCATCGCGAGTTGCGGCTCTTCCTTCATCTGGCGCGGACGCTGAACTTCGGGCGGACCAGCCTGGAGTGTCATGTCAGCCCGGCGACGCTGACACGGACCGTGCAGCGGCTGGAGTCCGGGCTGGGGCATCTTCTCTTCGACCGTGGGCCGAGGGGTGTCTCGCTGACGGCCGAGGGGCACCGCTTCCGTGAGTACGCCGTCCAGGCGCTGGAGTTGTGGCGTGCGTACCGGGAGGAGCACCCGGATCCCGCCGAACTCACCGGGCGGCTCGCGGTGTTCGCGACGGTCACGGCGTGTCAGGCGCTGCTGCCCGACCTGCTGGCCCCCTTCCGCCGGGCCCATCCGCAGGTACGGCTCGATCTGCGCACCGGGGACGCGGCGGCGGCGCTGGCCCGGCTCGACGAGGGGGAGGTGGACGTGGCGGTCGCGGCCATCCCGGCACGGCTGCCGGAGCCGCTGGTCGGCCGGACGGTGGCGACGACGGACCTGGTCTTCGTCACCGCGCGCGACCGGCCGGACCCCGACCTCGACGGGCCGTTCGTCCTCCCCCACCGCGGACTGGTCCGCGAGGCGGCCGACCGCTGGTTCCGCGGCCGTGGCAGCACACCCGAACCGGCGGCCGAACCGGACGGCCACGAAGGGCTGTTGACCCTGGTCGCGCTGGGTTGTGGAACCGGAGTGGTGCCACGGCTGGTGCTGGACCACAGCGCGGTGCGCGAGCGGTTGTCGGTGATCCCGGTCGAGGGTCCTGCGGAGCCGTTTCCGATCGGGTTGTGCGTACGGCGGGCCGATCTGCGGCGGCCACAGGTGGCGGCGTTGTGGAGCCTCACCGCGGAGGCCGGTCAGCCGTCCGGGCGGTGAACGCCGCCATCCTCGTTAACCTTCAGGACATCTCACGGTCGACTTCCGTATGCCCCGAGGCGGTTATCCCTTTCCTTTCCGCCGCACTATTCGGAATTCTTGCTTTCACTTTTCCCGGGCCAGACAACCTTTGCCGAGCGTCAAGCCTCTAATTCGGCGAATCCATGATGCGCGGGGAGTGACAGCCCCGGAATTCTCTGGGGGTCCGTCGCGAATGAACAGCTCCGCCTTTCCCGCGTGTGGGATTGCTCACGGGAACTCGTCGGGCCGAGCGGACAGGGGCTGACTGTGAAGCCGACAGCCCGTTGCGCGCCGAAGCGCCGACCGCTCCGGCTCCAGAGCAAAGCCGCCCTGTTCGCGGCGGTGTTCACCGCCACCGTGCTGTGCGCGGCCGACGTCATCGCCCGCGGCTACCCCTTCGGACCCCGCACCCGGAGCGTCAACGACCTGGGCAACCAGTACGTGCCGTTCCACGCCCATCTGTGGGACCTGCTGCACGGCAGGGCCGACGGCGGGCTGTACGTCAACTGGCGGTCGGGGTTCGGCGCCGGCTTCCTGCCGGACCTCGGCACTTATGTGAGCAGCCCGTTCGCCCTGCTCGTGGCGGTGTTCCCACGGGACGAGATCGACCTCGCGGTGTACGCGATCACCGTGCTGAAGGTGGCGTCGGCCGCCGCCGCCATGGCCTGGCTGCTGCTCGCGCTGCGCCCCGGCCGCTGGTGGGCGGCGGGGCTGCTGGGGGCGTCGTACGCGCTCTGCGGCTGGACTCTCGCGGATGCGATCTACAACCCGATGTGGCTCGGCCTGATCGCCCTGCCGCTGCTGTGCCTGGTCGGCGAGTGGGCGTCGCGGGGGCGGCGACCCGTCCTCGGGGTGGTGGTCGTGGCGCTCGCCTGGATCGCCAACTTCTACACGGCGTACATGGCCACCCTCGCCGCCGGCCTGGTGCTGCTGCTCCGGCTGTGGCTCGCCGGCCTGACGCGCCGGCAGCGACTGCGGGCGGCGGGGCGCGCCGTGGTGACCGTCGTGCTCGGCGTCGGTCTGGCCGCGCCGCTGGTGACGGTGGTGTACTTCGGCACCCGGCACGCCTATCCGGGCCGGGTACGGCAGTTCGTGCCCGTGCCCGCCGAGGACCTGCTGGCGAGGCTGCTGCCGACGACGTACAGCTTCGGTACACCGGCCGTGTTCGTGGGGACGACGGCGCTGCTGCTCGCCCTCGCGCTGCCCTTCCATCGGGCGGTGCCCGTGCGGGTGCGTGCCGGGTGGACGGTGCTGGTGGTCGTGATGGCCCTGTCGATGCAGTGGGGCCCGACGCATCTGCTGTGGCATGCCTTCGCCACCCCGCAGGGCAGCGCGTACCGGCAGGCGTTCGTGCTGTGCGCGCTGCTGGTGATCGCCGCCTGGCACGCGCTGTCGTACGGCTTTCCCGACCTGCGGGCGCTGGGCGCGGCGGGTGCGCTGCTGGCGCTGGTGATCGCCGTCGCGAGCACCGGTGAGCGGACGCTGAAGTCCGTCAGTCTCCCGTTCGCGCTGGTGGCCGCCGCGGGCGCGCTGGCCGGTCTGGTGCTGCTGGGGCGGGGGCTGCCGCGCGGCGACGGCAGGCCGCTGGTCGTTGTGGCCGCCGCCCTGCTGGTGTGCACGCAGTTCGGCGAGGCCGCGGCGACCTCCGCCGTCGACACCCGGCTGCGGCTCGGGCACATGGACGACTACGCGCCCTGGGGTGCGCGGCAGCGGGAGCAGGCGGAGGTGATCGCCGGGGCCGACGGATGGCCCCGGTACCGGACCGATCCGGGCCGGGAGCAGACCGTGGGCAACGATCCGCTGCTGGTGGGCGGGCAGGGCGCCCAGTACTACAGCAGCCTCACGTCCGACGTCCTCAGCCGTACGATGACCGCCCTCGGCGGCGGCTGGACCTCGCGCGGCCGGAGTGTGCAGAGCCTGGACAACGCCGTCACGGACGCGATCTTCTCCGTCGGTGCCCGGGTGCACTCACCGCCGGACCCGCACCAGAACTGGTTCCCGCAGGACGGCAGCCGGGTGACCGTGACCCGGCAGGACGTGCCGCCGCTGGTGACGGTACGGCCGACCGGCAAGGGCTCTCACGGCGGCACCGGCGTCGCCGCCTTCGGACCGTCGCCGTACCGCAACCAGGAGATGCTGCTGGGCTCGCGCGTGTACAGCGTGCCCGCGTTCACGGTGCGCACCGCCGCCGGGAAGCCGCCGTCCCCGAGCGACGACGAGCGGCCGGGCCTGCGCGTGGGCGCCCTGCCGTACGCGACGGTCGAGCGGAAGCCGACGATCACGGGCAGCTGCCCGGCCGGTTCGGAGCTGTATCTGTGGGCGCCGCATTTCTCGGGCACCGCGCGGCTGGCCGGTGCCTCGGCCGACGGGCTGACCGGGCGGTTCCGGTCCGACCAGCCCGTCACCAAGATCGCCCCCATGCAGCGGTTGGGCACGGTCCCCGCCTCCGGGCGCTTCCGGATCGACCTGTCGCCGAACAGGACAAGCCTGATCCCGGACGGCGCCATCGGCTGCCTGGACACCGCCAAGCTGCGGACCGCCGTCGAGGGGCTGAAGGAGACCGGCGCCACGCGGGTGAGCGTGGACGGAAGCACCATCCGGGCCGAACTCCCCGTCGGCAGCACGGGCATCGCGGTCGTGGCGGTGCCCCGGATCGCCGGCTGGAGGTGTGCCGCCGACAACGCTCCCGCCGTACCCGCCAAGAGCTACTACGGGCTGACCGCCGTCCCCCTCTACGGCTCCGCCTCCAGCGTGACCTGCACGTACCACCCGCCCGGGCTGCGCCTCGGCACGGCGGTCGGGGGTCTCTCGCTCATGGCCGCGCTGCTGCTCGGCGCGATCGGCACCGCCCGCCGCCGACGACCCACCACCGGAGCCGTCCGACGGCCCGCTCCCGAAGCCGCCCCACCCGGCTCCCTCGCCATCGACCCGCCCGTACGCGAGCGCGTGACCGACGCTCACTGACCGCACCACTGGGGGAAAAAATCATGCTCATCTCGATCGTCGCACCCTGCTACAACGAGGAAGCCGTCCTCGCGCGCTTCCACGAACAGGTCCAGAAGGTCGCGGAGGAACTCCTTCCGCTCGGCCACGACATGGAGTTCGTGTACGTCGACGACGGCAGCCGCGATCGGACGCTCGCCGTCCTGAAGCAGCTGGCCGACCTGGACGCACGCGTGCGGTACGTCTCGTTCAGCCGCAACTTCGGCAAGGAGGCGGCGCTGCTCGCCGGGCTGCGGCACTCCTCGGGGGACGCGGTGATCGTCATGGACGCCGACCTCCAGCACCCACCGGAGCTGATCGCCCGCATGGTCAGCTTGCGCGAACAGGGCTACGACCAGGTCATCGCCCGGCGCACCAGGACCGGTGACCGTTTCCTGCGGACCGCCACCGCCCGCCTGTACTACCGGCTGGTGAACCGGGTCGTGGATGTGGAACTCGTGAACGGCGTGGGCGACTTCCGGCTGCTGTCCCGCCGGGTGGTGGACTCTGTACTGGACCTCACCGAGTACAACCGCTTCTCCAAGGGCCTGTTCGCCTGGGTGGGATTCCCCAGCACCGTCTTCGAGTACGAGAACGCCGTACGCGAGCACGGCCGCTCCTCCTGGAGCTTCAAGTCCCTGCTCAACTACGGCCTCGACGGGTTGCTCTCCTTCAACAACCGGCCGCTGCGCGCCGCCCTCCACCTGGGCCTGTGCCTGTTCGTGTGCGCGGGGCTCTACACGACGTGGATCGTGGGTGCGGCACTCATCAACGGTGTGGAGACGCCGGGCTATGTCACCATCATCACGGCCATCACCGCCCTCGCGGGCGTGCAGATGATCATGCTCGGGGTGATCGGGGAGTACACCGGCCGGATCTACTACGAGGTGAAGGGGCGCCCGCACTTCCTGGTGAAGGCGACCAACGTGAAGCAGGGGGAAGGTCGCGCGGCGTGCACGACGACGAAGGACGCCATTCGCTGATGCACACGGCAACGCACACGGTGCCGCCCTCCGGGAGCGGGTCGGCTCCGCCCCGCCGGATCTCCGGGCAGATACTCGCCTTCGCCCTGGTCGGCGTCGTCAACACGATGACGTATTACGGCCTTTACCTCCTGTTCCTCAGTCGGCTTCCCTATCTCGCCGCACACATTCTGGCCTTTGCCCTGAGCATGACTGGTTCGTTTTTCCTGAACGCGCGGTTCACCTATCGCACCCGCCCGACCTGGCGGAAATTCCTGCTGTTCCCGCTGACCAATGCCACCAACTTCGTGATCACTACGGTGGGGGTGTATGTGATCGTGGACGTGCTGCACGCCGGCAACCGGTTCGCCCCGCTGCTGGCGTCCGCGGCGGCGATCCCGGTGACGTTCGTGGTGTCCCGGACGATCATGCTGCGGGGTACGGAGCGGCCACGGACGTAGGTCAGGTCAGCGCCGCCAGCGGGTCGTCGAGCACCGGCTGCCACGCCAACTCGGCCGCTCCCACCAGGCTGTTGTGGTCCAGGGTGCAGGCCAGGATCGGTACGCTCCCGCTCTGCCCCCACAGGCTGCGGTCGGCGACGACGGCGCGCAGCCGCTCGGGGTCGGCGTCGAGGAGGGCCCGGTGCATACCGCCGAGGATGACGCGGTCGGGGTTGAGGATGTTGACCAGTCCGGCGAGGCCGAGGCCGAGGCGGTCGATGAGGGTCTCGGTGGCGGTGCGGATCGCGGGGTCGGCGTACCGGGTGCGGATCAGGTCGTTGGCCTGCTTGAGCAGGGAGACCTCCGGGCCGGGGTCACGCCCTGCCGCGACGAGGAAGGCCAGCGGGTCGGCCTCGACGTCCAGGCAGCCGCGGCTGCCGCAGTGGCAGGGGCGGCCCTCGGGGTTGACGGTGAGATGGCCGACTTCGAGGGCGAGACCCGAACTGCCCGTGTGCAGACGGCCGTCGAGGACCAGCGCGCCGCCGACACCCCGGTGCCCGGTGGCCACGCACAGCAGATCGCGGGCGCCACGTCCGGCGCCGTGCCGGTGCTCGGCGAGGGCCGCGAGGTTGACGTCGTTGGCCGCGAACGCGGGTCCTTCGATGCCGGCCGCCCGTATCCGCTCGGCGAAGATGTCCCGGACGGGCGCTCCGGCGGGCCAGGCCAGGTGGAGCGGGTTGAGCGCCAGCCCCGCCGGTTCGGCGACCGCGGACGGTACGGCGAGGCCCGCGCCCACACAGCGCCGCCCGGTCTCGCGCAGCAGCTCGGCGCCCGCGTCGACGACCGAGCCGAGCACCTTCGCCGGGTCGGCGTCGACGATCTCACAGGCGGGCGTGGTGGCGACGATCCGTCCGCCGAGCCCGACCAGCGCGGCCCGCCACCCGTCGGCGTGCACCTGGGCGGCGAGTGCGACGGGCCCTTCCTCGGCGACGTCGAGGCGGTGCGAGGGCCGGCCCTGGGATCCGGCGGCGGCGCCCGGGTGCGCGTCGACCCGGATCAGCCCCAGCGCCTCCAGCTCGGCGGCGACGGCGCCCGCCGTGGCACGGGTGACGCCCAGCTCGGCGGTGAGCACGGCACGGGTGGGCGCCCGCCCGGTGTGCACGAGTTCGAGCGCCGGACCGAGCGCGCCCCTCCCCCGGTCCAGCCGAGTCCGTGTCGTCCCTTCGCCCGCCCTGGGGGCCGCCTTGCCGTCCATGAGGGGGAGTCTCCCATGATCCGCTCGGGCTCGAACCCCGCCGGGGCCGCCCTTCAGCCACTCCCGAAGCCACTCACCCGCAGGGTGATGTTCAACCGCCCGGCCAGGCCCAACGAGGGCGGCGCCGTCCCCGCGCGCACCCGGGGCACCCCGTGGTACGCCCGTCGGGACGCCCCGCCGAACACGAACAGATCGCCGCTGCGCAGTTCCACATCCGTGTACGGCCGGGCCCGCGACTCGGTGTTGCCGAAGCGGAAGACACAGGTGTCGCCGAGGCTCAGCGACACCACCGGCGCGTCCGACTTCTCGTCGCCGTCACGGTGCATGCCCATGCGGGCGTCGGCGTCGTAGAAGTTGATCAGCGCGATGTCGTACGCGGCGGTCGCCGCCTCCTTCGCGCCGAACGTCTCCGCGACCGCCCGTCGGCCCAGCTCGCCCAGCCACTCCGGGAACGGTTTCACGGGCGCGCCGTCGCCGTCGACGACCGTGCGGGCATAGGCGTACGGGTACCAGTGCCAGCCGAGGCAGACCTGCCGGGAGGTCATCGTGCCGCCGCCGGGGGTGCGGACCGTGCGGAGCCCGGCGGGCGGGCGGGCCCAGTCGCGGCAGGCGTCGAGGAGCCGCCGCTGCTGTTCCGCGTCCAGCCAGTCCGGGACGTGGACCGCGCCGGGCACGATCTCGGTGCGGCTGCGGGGGAACAGCTCGGTGTCCATGGGGTCCATCATCCTCCGGGTTCCGCCGACCGGGAGTGAGCCGCGTTCCGCCGACCGGGAGTGAGCTGCGGCTCGGTTAGCCTGGGCGCACGATGAGCGACCGTATGACCGCGCCCTGGGGCGAGTACACCCTGGCCCGTTTTCCCGAGGACCCCCGTGACCGGCTGCGCGCGTGGGACGCGTCCGACGCGTATCTGCTGCGGCATCTCGCGGCGAGCGGGACACCGCTGGACGGGACGGTCGTGGTAGTCGGCGACCGCTGGGGCGCGCTGGTCACGGCGCTCGCCCGGCACCGGCCGACACAGATCACCGACTCCTTCCTGGGCCGCGAGGCCACCCGCGCCAACCTGGCCCGCAACGGGGTCGAGGCGGACACCGTACGGCTGCTCACCACCCGGGACACTCCCCCGGACCGCGTCGACGTGCTCCTCGTCCGGGTGCCGAAGAGTCTCGCGCTCCTGGAGGACCAACTGCACCGGCTGGCGCCCGCCGTCCACGACGGGACGGTCGTGGTCGGCACCGGCATGGTCAAGGAGATCCACACCTCCACGCTGAAGCTGTTCGAGCGCGTCCTCGGGCCGACCCGCACCTCGCTCGCCGAACAGAAGGCCCGGCTGGTCTTCTGCACGCCGGACGCGGAGACCGCGCGGGCGCGGGGCGCCAATCCGTGGCCGTACACCTATGAACTGCCCGGTGACGTCGGTGAGTTGGCCGGGCGTACCGTCGTCAATCACGCGGGGGTGTTCTGCGCCGACCGGCTCGATGTCGGCACCCGGTTCTTCCTCGGACATCTGCCGTACGGCCGTGTCGGCGGACGGCGGGTCGTGGATCTGGGGTGCGGCAACGGCGTCGTCGGTACGGCGGTGGCGGTGGCCGATCCGGAAGCCGAGGTGGTGTTCGTCGACGAGTCGTACCAGGCGGTGGCCTCGGCGGAGGAGACCTATCGGGCGAACGCCGACGGCAAGGCGGAGTTCCGGGTCGGGGACGGGATGGAGGGGTTCGCACCGGGGAGTGTGGATCTCGTCCTCAACAATCCGCCGTTCCACTCGCACCAGGCGACGACCGACGCCACGGCCCGGCGGATGTTCACCGGGGCGCGACGGGCGCTGCGGCCGGGCGGTGAGCTGTGGGTGGTCGGCAATCGCCACCTCGGCTATCACGTGACGCTGCGGCGGATCTTCGGCAACAGCGAACTCGTCGCGAGCGACCCCAAGTTCGTGGTCCTCAGGGCGGTCAAGCGGTAGTTCCGGGCAGGGCCCGTGGTTCCCCGGGCGGTCAGGCCGCCGCACCGCGCAGGGCCCGTGGTGAGGCGCCCAGTTCGCGGCGGCAGGCCTTGTTGAAGGCCTGGAGGTCGGGGATGCCGACGGAGGCGGCGACGGCGGGGATGGAGAGGGTCGTGGCGCGCAGCAGATGGTGGGCGCGTTCGAGTCTGCGGCGGCGGATGTAGCCGACGACCGTGCCGCCCGTCTCGGCGCGGAACAACCGGGTCAGATGATTGTGCGAGACACCGGCCGCGCGGGCGATCTCGGGGATGGTGAGCGGGGCGGCGAGGTGGGCCTCGATATGGGCGATGGCGGTGGTGACCACCGGGTGCGGGCCGGGATCGGCGGCGGCGGGCGGGGTGAGGTGGGCGACCCGCCACAGGGTGGTCCAGAGCTCGGCCCGGGTACGGTCGGGCTCGCTCGGCGCCGCCGCCACCGCCTGCAGCAACAGATCGGTGAGCGCCGGTAGTTCGGCGCCGGCGTCCTGGACCACCGGGACCGTGCGGGGCGGGCCGACCGGGGTGATCCGCAGATGCGCGAAGAGGTGTTCGGAGCGGCCCCGGTAGCGGTAGCGGACCGTGGTGCCGGGCGGTACGAGGCTCACCCGGCCGGGGCGGATGGTGTGTGCCGTGCCGTCGACGGTCAGTTCGGCCTCGTACTGGTAGAGGTGCAACTGCCACAGCTCCGGCAGCCGGAACACATCGGTCCGCCCGGCGACGCCGTGCACACCGACTCCGATGCCCGCGACGACAGGCGGCTCACCGAGGTGGATCTCCGTCTCCCGCATGACGGAAAACTATCAGTGACGGCCGTCACATTCCGCACCCGAGCGTCTCTTTTCGTGGACACGACACGGATCGTCCGTGCGCAGGACGCCGATGAGCCGTGCGACCGTCTCCACCATCGCCGCACGGCCCACCGTGAGGTACTTGCGGGGGTCCACCACGTCGGGGCGGGCGGCGAGGTGTTCCCGAATCGCGCCGGTCAGGGCGATGTTGAGCGCGGTACCGATGTTGACCTTGGCGATGCCGCCCGCGACGGCCGCCCTCAACTCGTCGTCCGGGACACCGGAGGAGCCGTGCAGGACGAGCGGGACGTCCAGCGCGGCGGTCAGCCGTTTGAGCAGCGTGTGGTCGAGGGCCGCGGTCCGGGTGGTCATCGCGTGCGAACTGCCGATGGCCACGGCGAGCGCGTCCACACCGGATTCGGCCACGAAGGCACGCGCCTCGTCGGGGTCGGTACGCGCGCCGGGGGCGTGCGCGTCGAGCGGCGGCACCCCGTTCCCGCCGCCCACCCGCGCCGCATCCTTCCCACCCATCCGGGCCGCTTCCTTCCCACCCACCCGGGCCGCTTCCTTCCCACCCACCCGGGCCGCTTCCTTCCCACCCACCCGACCCAGCTCTGCCTCGATCCAGAGCCCTTGACCATGCGCCCACTCCACAGCCGCCCGGGTGGCGGCGAGGTTCTCCCTGTACGGCAGGCGCGACGCGTCGTACATCACCGAGCTGAACCCGGCGTCGGGCGCCCGGCGCAGCAGGTCGTCGCTCTGGATGTGGTCGAGGTGCAGCGCGACGGGCACGGTCGCGTGCTCGGCGGCGGCAGAGGCGGCGCGGGCCAGCGGAAGCAGCTCTCCGCCACGGAACTTGACCGCGTTCTCGCTCACCTGGAGGACGACGGGCGCGCCGACGGACTCGGCGCCCGCGACGACGGCCTCGACATGCTCCAGGGTGATGACGTTGAACGCGGCCACGGCGGTGTGCGCGGCAGCGGCCCTGGTGATCAGTTCACCGGTCGTCGTGAGGGGCACAACTCCTCCTGGATCACCGGGTGTTCGAGTCGAGGATCACCGAGCGCGTGAGATGGCGCGGCCGGTCGGGGTCGAGGCCGCGGGCGGCGGCCACGGCGACGGCGAGGCGCTGGGCACGGACCAGTTCGGCGAGCGGATCGAGCCCGCCGGCCACCCACGTCCCGCCCGTCTCCCGCACCTGTTCGGCCAGCCCCGCGGGTGCCTCGCCGAGCATCCAGGTCGCCGTGCCCCGCGTGGTGACGCTGATCGGACCGTGCCGGTACTCCATCGCCGGGTACGCCTCGCTCCACGCCAGCGCGGCCTCACGCATCTTGAGCGCGGCCTCCTGGGCGAGCCCGACGGTCCAGCCCCGGCCGAGGAAGGTGAACTGGGCACTGTCGACGAGCTCTTCGGGCAGGGGCGGTTCGAGGGCGGTGCGCGCGTCGGCGACGGCCTCTTCGGTGTGCAGCCCGAGATGGGCGCGCAGCAGTGTGAGGGCCGTGGTGGCGAAGCGGGTCTGTACGACGGACTTCTCGTCCGCGTAGTCCAGTACGACGACGTCGTCCGCCGCCGTCATCACGGGTGTGTTCGGATCGGCCGTGATCGCGGTCGTCCGCGTACGGCCCCGGAGGGCGCCCAGCAGTTCGAGCACCTCGGTGGTGGTGCCGGAGCGGCTGAGGGCGACGACACGGTCGTACGCGCGGCCGTGAGGGAACTCGGAGGCCGCGAAGGCGTCCGTCTCGCCCTGGCCGGCCCGCTCGCGCAGCACGGCGGCGGCCTGCGCCATGAAGTACGACGTCCCGCAGCCGACCAGCGCCACCCGCTCCCCCGCCGTCGGCAGGGCCGTCGCGTGGGCCGCCGCCTCGGTGGCGACACGGGTCCAGCACTCGGGCTGGCTGTTGAGTTCGTCCTCGACGTGGGTCATGCGGTGAGCCTCCCCAGGAGACGACAGGCACATGCTTGTTCCTGCAAGATATAGCCTGTTTTCAAGCATCTTCAGTCAAACAGGGGAGAGTGCGGATGTCCCGCGACGCCCGCTGGCAGGCGCTGCTCGAACTGCTCGTCGAGCGGGGGCGGCTCGACGTCGAGGAGGCCGCGGCCGAGCTGGCGGTGTCGGCGGCGACGATCCGGCGTGACTTCGACCAGCTCGCGGAACAGCAGATGCTCGTACGCACCCGGGGCGGAGCGGTGGTGCACGGTGTCTCGTACGAGCTGCCGCTGCGCTACAAGACGGCCCGCCGCGCCACCGAGAAGCAGCGTGTCGCGAAGGCGGTGGCGGATCTCGTCGCACCCGGCGAGGCGGTGGGTCTGACCGGCGGTACGACCACCACCGAGGTCGCGCGGGCGCTGGCCGTGCGCGGCGATCTGGCGTCCGGTTCACCAACTTCGCCCGCGCTGACCGTCGTCACCAACGCGCTCAACATCGCGGCCGAGCTCGCCGTGCGGCCCCAGTTCAAGATCGTGGTGACGGGCGGGGTGGCCCGCGCCCAGTCGTACGAGCTGGTCGGCCCGCTCGCGGACGGGGTGCTCGGGCAGATCACCATGGATGTCGCGGTGCTCGGCGTGGTCGCCTTCGACGCCACCCATGGCACGGCGGCGCACGACGAGTCCGAGGCCGCGATCAACCGGCTGCTGTGCGAGCGCGCCGAGCGGGTCGTCGTCGCGGCCGACTCCAGCAAGCTGGGGCGCCGGGCCTTCGCCCGGATCTGCGCGACCGAGTCCGTGGACACGCTGGTCACGGACTCGGCGGCGGAGTCGGAGGCGGTGCGGCGGTTCGAGGAGGCGGGGGTGCGGGTCGTGGTGGTCTGAGCCCGGCGTCGGGACCTGAGGGCAGGGATTCTCGCGCGGGCCGGGTCAGTCCCGTAGCCAGGGGGCGAGCATGCCGCCGCGTTTCAGCGTGGTGAGGACGAGGGAGACGTCGACGGAGTCCGCGTCACTCAGCCAGGGGGAGCGGGTGACGAAGTCCTGGAGGGTCGCTTCGTCGGGGAACGCGGTCAGGACGAGGAGTTGGCGTTCGCCGGTGACGAAGCTGGCGTAGCGGACATGGGCCGACTTGGTGAGGGCCACCGCCACGCTCTCCAGCCGGGACGGGGGTGTACGGACCCGGAGGACCGCCTCCACCGGCAGCCCCAGCAGGGCCGGTTCGATCACGGCGCGGATACGGACCCGGCCCGCGCGGCGCAGGGCGCTCAGGCGGCGTCTCGCGGTGGCCTCCGACACGCCCGCGACGCGCGCCAGTTCGTCGTAGGTGCGGCGCCCGTCGTCGGCCAGGGCATGCAGCAACAGCCGGTCGACGCGGGCGAGTTCGGTGACCGGGTCGCCGCCGGGCAACGGGTCGGCGGTCGGCATGGAGCCACCGGTCGTTGTGGGGCCGCTGGTTGACGCGGGGGCGCCGGTCGGTGTCGGGTCGGTGGTCGGTGTCGGGTCGGTGGTCGGTGTCGGGTCGGTGGTCGGCTGGGTGCCGGAGGGCGCTTCACCCCGCAGGGCCGCGATCTCGGCGTCCGTCAGGAGGCCCGCGTGCCATTCGCGGATCGTGCGGATGTGGCGCAGCACCGGGAGTGTGAAGGTCTCCACCACGCCCGGCAGGCCGGGGAGTTCGTCCAGGACGAGGCTCGCGAGGCGGTCGCGGGGGCAGAGAATTTCCGCGACGCAGTCCAGACTGCCGGTGAGGACGTGGACGAACACGCAGTCGGACCTGCGGGCCAGTGCCGTCGCGGTGAGCCGTGCCCGGCCCGGCGCGCAGCGTACGCCGACCACGTTGCTGCGCCCGCGTACCGTCATCGCGCCGATCCTGACCAGGTCGGACTCCAGCAGACGGGTGCCCCGGCGGACCACGGTGCGTTCGGGCTCGCCGAGCGCCGTGGCGATACGGTGCCATGAGGCCCGGCCGTCGATCTGCAGTGCGCTGGCGATACGGCGGTCCAGCGAATCCGCCACGAGACCGGTCTGCGGTGCGTCCATCGGACCCAGCCTATGGCGGATTCCGTCATTCCCGCCGGGGTTCTTGTTCCCTTCCGTCACCGTGGCCCACCCTGCCGTGCAACGTCCCCGCCACCCCCACTCCACCGCACCCAACCCATGACTCCCGTGACTCCCCCATGTACGGAGATGGTTGACGTGACCGCGACTCCCGGAAGTCCCCCACGTTCCCCGGCGGTCGGATCCGCCGACTCCGCGCGGTCCCGGCCCGCCGCCGCACGGCGCGGGCGGCCGGCTCTGCTGGGCCCGGGGCTGGTCCTGGCCGCCACCAGCGTGGGCGCGGGCGACATGGTGACCTCGCTCGCGGGCGCCGCCGGGTACGGGATGGGCCTGATGTGGGCGATCGTCATCGGCGTCGTCCTGAAGTACGCGCTCACCGAGGCGGTGGGCCGGCTGTACATGGCCACCGGCCAGACCGTGATCATGAGCCTGAAGTCGGCCGCCCGCTGGCTGCCCGTGGCGTTCATCGCGTTCGTCCTGGTCCTCGGGCTGCTCTACGGTGCGGCGCTCAGCTCAGTGGCGTCGCTGGCGCTGACGACGCTGTTCCCCGCACTGCCGCTGAGGCCCGTGGCGGTGGCGATCGCGCTGGCGGCGGCCGGGATCGTGTACATCGGGCGGTACGTCCTGTTCGAGCGGGTGATGAGCGTCTTCATGCTCGCCAAGTTCCTCGGCATGGCCGTCCTCGCGGTGGCCATGCTCGCCACCGCCGACGATCTGCCGGGCCTGCTCGGCACACTCCGCCCGAGGCTGCCGGAGGGCGACCTCGTGACGGTGCTCGCGCTGATCGGCGGCGTGGGCGGCACCGCCGGTATCGCCTCGTACAGCTACTGGGTGCGGGAGAGGGGCTGGGCGGACCGCAGCCGACTGGGGCTCATGCGGGCGGACTCGGCGGTGAGTTACGCCTTCACCTTCCTGTTCGTGCTGTGTACGACGGTGGTGGGCGCGGGGCTGCTGTACGGCACCGGTGGGACCATCACCGGCAACGACGGTCTGGCCGCGCTCGCCGATCCGCTCGGCGCCGACCTCGGGTCCGTCGCCCGGGTGCTGTTCCTCGGGACGTTCTTCCTGGTGACGCTGAGCGCGCTCGTCGGCGGCTTCAACGCCCTGTGCTATATGCTCGCCGACTCGCTGCGGGCGCTGCGCGGCATCCCGGAGGCCGAGGCGGAACGGCACATCGGGCAGACCAGCCGCCCGTTCCGTTTCTTCGTGCTGTATTGCGCCGTCACCGCGGTCGCCGTCACCTTCCTGGGCCGCCCGGTGCCTCTGGTCCTCACCTACGCGGCCGTCGGCTCGCTGATCCTGCCGCTGCTGTCCGGCGCGCTGCTCGTCCTGCTCAACCGCCGGGACGTGGACCCGGCGTACCGCAATGGAATCACCTCGAACGTCCTGCTGGCCGGCTCGTTCCTGCTCTTCGGAGTGCTTGCCGTCGTCCAGCTCAAGGACTCCCTGGGAGGGGCGTGAACCACCTCGTGAACCATCCCGTCGACCATCCCGCGGACCATGTCGATCCATCGGACGACCTGTGCTTCCGGACCGCCTACGAACTCGCCACGGCGCTCGCGCGTCGCGAGGTGTCCGCTCGGGAGGTGGTGACCGCCCATCTGGAGCGGATCGAGCGCGTCAACCCGACCGTGAACGCCATCGTGACACTGGTCGCCGACCGGGCGTTGGAGGAGGCCGCCGAGGCCGACGAACGACTGGCGGCCGGGCAGAAGGTCGGCCCGCTGCACGGACTGCCCGTCGCGCACAAGGACCTGCACGACACCGCGGGCATCCGTACGACGTACGGCTCGCCGATCTTCGCCGACCACGTCCCCGACCGGGACCATCTGGTCGTCCGGCGTCTGAAGCAGGCGGGGGCGATCACCCTCGGCAAGACCAACGTCCCCGAACTGGGCCTGGGTTCGCACACCGTGAACCCCGTCTTCGGGGCCACCCGCAACCCGTACGACCTCTCCCGCAGCGCGGGTGGCAGCAGCGGGGGCGCGGGGGCGGCCCTGGCCTGCGGGATGCAGCCCATCGCCGACGGCAGCGACACCGGCGGCTCACTGCGCAACCCCGCCTCCTTCAACAACGTCGTCGGCCTGCGCCCCTCCCCGGGCCGTGTGCCGTCCTGGCCGGACAAGGCTCCGTGGGGTCAGCTGTCGGTGAAGGGCCCGATGGCCCGGACGGTGGCGGACGTCGCCCTGGCCCTGTCGGTGCTGGCCGGCCCCGACCCGCGTGACCCCCGGTCCCTCGAAACGCCCGGTTCCACCTTCGTGTGGCAACTCAACGGTGACATCTGGGGGTCGAAGATCGCTTGGTCGCCCGATCTCGGCGGGGCCGTGCCCGTCGACCCGGAGGTACGC
>NZ_AEJC01000328.1 GCF_000317595.1 Streptomyces ipomoeae 91-03
CGTAGACGTGGGGTGTCAGCGGGACGAAGTAGTCTTGAGCCCATGCCTGAACGCCGTACCGTCGCACTCGTCACTCTTGGCTGCGCCCGTAACGAGGTGGACTCGGAGGAGCTGGCAGGCCGTTTGGAGGCGGACGGCTGGGAGCTCGTCGAGGACGCCGAGGACGCGGACGTCGCGGTCGTCAACACCTGTGGCTTTGTCGAGGCCGCCAAGAAGGACTCCGTCGACGCGCTCCTGGAGGCCAACGACCTCAAGGGGCATGGCAGAACCCAGGCCGTCGTGGCGGTGGGCTGCATGGCCGAGCGGTACGGCAAGGAGCTGGCGGAAGCGCTACCCGAGGCCGACGGCGTGCTGGGCTTCGACGACTACGCCGACATCTCCGACCGTCTGCAGACCATCCTCTCCGGCGGCATCCACGCCTCCCACGCCCCGCGTGACCGGCGCAAGCTGCTGCCGATCAGCCCCGCCGAGCGGCAGCAGTCCGCCGCTGGGGTCGCGCTTCCGGGGCACGGCCCCGTCGACCTTCCGGAAGGACTCGCTCCGGCCTCCGGGCCGCGCGCACCGCTGCGCCGCCGCCTCGACGGCTCGCCCGTCGCCTCCGTGAAGCTCGCCTCCGGCTGCGACCGCCGCTGCTCCTTCTGTGCCATCCCGTCCTTCCGCGGCTCCTTCATCTCCCGCCGCCCCTCGGACGTGCTGAACGAGACGCGCTGGCTGGCCGAGCAGGGCGTCAAGGAGATCATGCTGGTCTCCGAGAACAACACTTCCTACGGCAAGGACCTGGGCGACATCCGTCTGCTGGAGTCGCTGCTGCCCGGGCTGGCCGAGGTCGACGGCATCGAGCGGGTGCGCGTGAGCTACCTCCAGCCCGCCGAGATGCGGCCCGGGCTCATCGACGTGCTCACCTCCACGCCCAAGGTCGTGCCCTACTTCGACCTCTCCTTCCAGCACTCCGCTCCCGCCGTGCTGCGCGCCATGCGCCGCTTCGGCGACACCGACCGCTTCCTGGAACTGCTCGACACCATCCGCGGCAAGGCCCCCGAGGCCGGTGTGCGGTCCAACTTCATCGTCGGCTTCCCTGGCGAGACCGAGGACGACTTCGCCGAGTTGGAGCGGTTCCTCAACGGCGCGCGGCTGGACGCCATCGGTGTCTTCGGGTACTCCGATGAGGAGGGCACCGAGGCCGCGACGTACGACAACAAGCTGGACGAGGACGTGGTCGCCGAGCGGCTCGCGCACATCTCCCGGCTGGCCGAGGAACTGGTCTCGCAGCGCGCCGAGGAGCGCGTCGGGCAGACCGTGCGTGTGCTGGTGGAGTCGGTCGACGGCGAAGAGGGCGCCTACGGGCGTGCCGCGCACCAGGCGCCCGAGACGGACGGCCAGGTGCTGTTCATGAGCGGCGAGGGCCTCGGCGCCGGTCTTGAGGACCTGAGCGTGGGTCTTGTGGTCGACGCCAAGGTGATCGGCACGGAAGGGGTCGACCTGGTGGCCGAGGTGCTTCCGGGGTCGCTCGCGTGTACTGAGGAGGCGGCCAGATGACGGGAGTCCCGGCATCCGCGGCGGGCGGCTCCTCCGGCGCCAAGAGCGCCACGAATGCCGAGGACGCCCAGGGCGCCATGGGTGCCATGGGTGCCAACAGCGTCGCGAGTGCTCCCGGTACTTCCGGCGTTTCCGGTACTTCAGGCGTTCCTGGGGGTGCGCGGCCCGTACGCGGCGGGAAGCTGGGCGCTGCCGCTGTCAACCAGGCCAGCCTCTGGAACATCGCGAACATCCTCACCATGGTTCGCCTGGTCCTCGTCCCGGGCTTCGTCGTGCTGATGCTCATGGACGGCGGCTACGACCCGGTCTGGCGGGCCTGGGCCTGGGCGGCCTTCGCCGTCGCCATGATCACCGACATCTTCGACGGCCACCTGGCCCGGACGTACGACCTCGTCACCGACTTCGGGAAGATCGCCGACCCCATCGCCGACAAGGCGATCATGGGAGCCGCGCTGATCTGCCTGTCGTCCCTCGGTGATCTGCCGTGGTGGGTGACCGGGGTCATCCTCGGCCGGGAACTCGGGATCACGCTGCTGCGTTTCCTCGTCATCCGGTACGGAGTGATCCCGGCGAGCCGCGGCGGCAAGCTGAAGACCCTCACCCAGGGCACCGCCGTCGGGATGTACGTCCTGGCACTGGAGGGGCCCCTGGCCACCCTGAGGTGGTGGGTGATGGCTGTGGCGGTCGTCCTCACCGTCGTCACCGGACTCGACTATGTGAGACAGGCCATTGTGCTGCGCCAGCGCGGAATCGCCGAGCGCGAAGCCGCGTCGGAGGGAGCGGAACGGTGACGTCCACGGCCGCCGACGTGCTGCGACTACTGAGAGTGAGAGGCGAGACGCTCGCCGTCGCCGAGTCGCTGACCGGTGGTCTGGTCGCGGCCGAGATCACCGCGACCCCGGGTGCCTCCCAGGTCTTCCGGGGCTCGGTCACCGCGTACGCCACGGAGCTGAAGCACCAGTTGCTCGGTGTCGACGCCACTCTCCTGGACCAGCATGGAGCGGTGGATGCGCAGGTCGCGGCTCAGATGGCGGACGGCGTACGCAAGGCGCTCGGCGCCGACTGGGGAATTTCGACCACCGGCGTCGCGGGCCCCGAACCGCAGGACGGCCGGCCCGTCGGCATGGTCTATGTGGCCGTCGCCGGGCCCTCCACAGCGGATTCGGGGGCATTCGATGGCGGGAAAGTGGCGGCGTTGAGGTTGAACGGCGGCCGGACGGAAATCCGTAAGGAGAGTGTACGGAGCGTACTCGCACTCCTCCTTGAGGAGCTCGCGGGCGAACAGACCGGGAATGAGCGGGCACAGGATACGGAACAGAACGGGGGGACTTGATGTTTGCAGCCCTGAGTGAACACAACAGCGCTCCCCGCACGGCCGCAGCGCGAGGCGGTACGGTGGGGCGTGAAGGATGCGGCTACACGGTCCGAGGAGGGAGCCACCGATGATTCTGCTCCGTCGCCTGCTTGGTGACGTGCTGCGTCGGCAGCGCCAGCGCCAGGGCCGTACTCTGCGCGAAGTCTCCTCGTCCGCCCGAGTCTCACTCGGCTATCTCTCCGAGGTGGAGCGGGGGCAGAAGGAGGCTTCCTCCGAGCTGCTCTCCGCCATTTGCGACGCGCTGGACGTACGGATGTCCGAGCTCATGCGGGAAGTGAGCGATGAGCTCGCCCTTGCCGAGCTGGCCCAGTCCGCAGCGGCCACCGAGCCGGTGCCAGCACCAGTGCGTCGACCCGTACTCAACTCCGTATCGGTGACAGGTGTGCCACCGGAGCGGGTCACGATCAAGGCACCCACCGAAGCGGTGGGCGTCGTCGCGGCGTGACGACCATGTGAGGTTCGCCGCGTGCGGTCGTGAGATCGGCCGTGCGTGGATGTGAGGTTGAGCGCGTGCCGATGAGGTGAAGCGACGCGGGAGCCCCGACGGGGCCTTCAGGGAGACCTGGGGGTGCCGGCCGGGGCTTTTGTGTTGTCCGGGGGCCTTGTCCGTCCGGAGATGGGCGAGTCGAGCCGCGTGGGTGCCGGGGTCCCGTTTGCCGGAGGGTGAGTGGGCGGTCATGGTGGAGAGGCGGGCCACGGGGGCCGTGCGCGCGAGGGGTTCGTACGGCCGCGCCTGGTGATAGCGAGAACCGGAGCGTGCTGATGTACGTCGTGAAGAGCCCGTTGTCCGACGCCGATCTCAAGACCGTCTCCGAGGCACTGCAAGGAGCCCTCGTCGATCTCGTGGGCCTCTCCCTCGTGGCCAAGCAGATCCACTGGAACGTGGTCGGGCCGCGCTTCCGCTCCGTCCATCTCCAGCTCGACGAGGTCGTGGACACCGCGCGACTGCACTCGGACACGGTCGCCGAGCGCGCCGCCACCCTCGGCGTCTCGCCGGACGGGCGGGCCACGACGGTCGCCGGGAGCAGCGGAATCGGCAAGGTCCCCGACGGCTGGGTCAAGGACACGGACGCGGTGGGCACGCTCGTCGGAGCGCTCGGCGCGGTGATCACACGGATGCGGGCTCGGGTGGAGAGCACTGCGGAGGCGGATCCGGTGAGCCAGGACATCTTCATCGGGATCACGGCGGATCTTGAGAAGCATCACTGGATGTTTCAAGCGGAGAACGGGTAGCGGGGCGCGGAACGGGGAGCGCGGGTGGATGCGCGGGCGGCCCGGGTGTGACTGGCGGGGGCCTGGTGCTGTCGGTTCGGAGGCCTCATGAGGTGGGTGGATGCGTCGGGGCAGGTTGGGCGGAATCGCGTGACCGGTGGGTGCGGCGGGTGCGTGGTGGGAGCGGAGTGGGGCCGCGGGGCGCACCGGGTGACGTGGGCGTGCGGTCTCCGTGAGTGAGCCGTGCGTCCCTGTGCCGGTGGTGCGCCCTCCCTGGGCACGTCGGGGGCTCTCTAGCGTCGTTGTGGTGGGCCCGAAGGCCTGGAGGTGGCGACTATGCGGATAGTGCGCTGGGGGGCGGCTCTGGGGCTCGGTGCGCTGTGGTGGTGGGGAGCGCTGCGGCTCGCGCTGGCACCGGATGCCGGTGCGGTGGAGGGGGCGGTCGTGGCCGGGGGGTGGGGGCTGAGTCTCCTGCCCGTGCATTGCGTGCCGAAGGGGTGTGGGCTGGGGGGTGGTCAGGGGGCGCAGGGGGCGGGTGGCCGCGCCTCGCCGGGGGTGCGGGGCCGAGTCCGGCCGGGGAGCGGGGCTGATTCGGGGGCCGGGGCCGGGGGCGTGGGGGCGCCCTAGGGTGCGTTTTGAAAGTGCTGGTCACAGCCACTCGTTGATGGCTGCGACCAGCACGGTCGCCTCGTAGCGAACTGCCAACTTGTCGTATCTCGTGGCGACAGCGCGGTGCCGCTTGAGGCGATTGATTCCGCACTCGACCGCGTGGCGCTCCTTGTAGTCGGCCTTGTCGAACTTAGGTGGCCGGCCGCCGTGGGAGCCGCGGTTCTTGCGGTTGGCGATCTGGTCGCGCTTCTCCGGGATCGTGCAGCGGATACCGCGCTTGCGCAGGTAGGCACGGTTCGCGCGGGAGCCGTACGCCTTGTCGGCACGCACCTTGTCCGGCCGGGTGCGCGGGCGGCCCGACCCGAGCCGGGGCACCCGGATGCGGCCCAAGACCACCTGGAACTGCGGGGAATCACCGCGCTGTCCTGCCGTGATGACCAGCGACATCGGTTTCTGGGCCTGCTCGACCGCCAGGTGGAGCTTGGTTGTCAGCCCGCCCCGGGAGCGTCCGAGCCCGTGGTCGTCGGGCTCGATGAACACACCGCCTGGCGGCTCGATCTGCAGATCCCCTTTTTGCGGGCGCCGGCCGCATGCTGGTGGGCGCGGGCGATGGTCGAGTCCACCGAGACGTCCCAGGTGATCAGTCCCTCGGCGTCGGCCTGGGCCTGCAGCTGTTCGAAGATGCGGTGCCAGGTGCCGTCCCGCTGCCAGCGGCGGAACAGGCCGTAGACCGTCTCCCACGGGCCATAGCGCTCGGGCACGTCCCGCCAGGGAGCACCGGCGCGGGTGCGCCACCGTATGCCGTCTATCAGTTGCCGCTTGGTGTGCACCGGTGGCCGTCCAGGCTTCTTGCCGACCGGGAGCAGGGGCTCCAGCTTCGCCCACTGTGTATTCGTCAGATCATGCCGCCCCACGAAGTGGGATCTTGACACATCAAGATCCACATATGAAACGCACCCTAGCGGCGGGGGAGTGGGGTTGTGGGCTGATGTGGCCTGGGGTGGGGGCGGCGCGGGCTCCGGGGAGCGTGGTTGGTGTGCGCCGGGCGGACGTGTGGTTGACGCGGGCTCTGGGGGAGCGAGGTGGGCGCTTTTCCTGAGGGGCGCGGTTGGCGGGGCGGGTGTGTGCGCGCTTGATGCGGGGGTGGGACAGCGCGGTTGACGTGGGCCGGGGGAGCGTGGCTGGGGCCGGCCTGGGCAGCTGGTAGGGGGCGGCCCTCAGGCGTGGGGGTTGGTGTTGGGGGTCACCAGGGCATGGCCACACCGCCGTTCGGGCGAAGGATCTGCCCCGTGGTGAACGCCGAGGCGTCGGAGGCCAGGTGCAGCACGGCGTGTGCGATGTCGTCGGGCTCGCCGACCCGGCCCAGCGGGGACAGCCGGGCCATGAGCGACTCCGTCCGCGCCTGTGCCTCGCTGTCGTGGCGGGCGGTCATGGGCGTACGGATCCAGCCCGGGGCCACCGCGTTGACCCGGATGCCGTGCGGGCCGACCTCGGTCGCCAGGGTCTTCGTCAACTGGACCACGGCCGCCTTCGTCACGCCGTAGCAGAGGAGTCCGGGACTGCCGGTGTCGATGGCGCCGGAGGCCATGGTGACGATGCTGCCCCCTGTCCTTCGGGCGATCATCAGGCGGGCCGCCTCCTGACAGGCGTACAGCACGCCCTTGAAGTTGACGCCCCACACCCGGTCCAGATCCTCGTCCCGGGTCTCCAGCACTGGACTGCTGTGCATGACCCCGGCGATCGCCGCCATGACGTGCAGGTTCCCGCACGCGGCCACCGCTTGCGTGAGCTGGGCGCGGTCGGTGACATCGAGATGGTGGGTGTGGGCCGTTCCACCCGCGGACTTGATCAGTGTCGCGGTCTCGTGCAGACCCTGCGCGTCCCGGTCCGCGCAGTGCACGGTCGCGCCCGCCTCGGCGAGCAGCACGGCCGACGCGCGGCCGATTCCGCCGCCGGCGCCGGTCACGAACGCGATGCGGCCGGTGAGGTCGTACGCCGTTATGGGCATGTGGGGACGGTACGAGCGAATCTGACGGGGCGTCAATTGGTCGTGCGGGGACGGAAGCGGGGTGCTGAGCGGGCGTACGGGGGTGGATACAGGTCGTCAACTGGGCGTACGACGCTGGGGGCGTGCGCGGGGCGCGCGTGGTGTGCCCGGTGCCGGGGCGGGGCCCGTTTGGCAGGTCGGGCACCAGTAGGTGGGGCGTTCGCGGGAGCCGTCGCCCTGGTCGGCGGCGCGGACGGGGGTGTGGCAACGGAGACAGGGGCGGGGTGCGCGGCCGTACACGAAGAGGTCGTGCCGGTGATGGCCCGTGGTGCTGCGGATCGGGCGGTCGCGGTTGGCTTCGAGGAGCTTCTTGGCGAGGGCCGGGAGTCGGGCGGCGGTCTCCTGCGGGAGGGCGCCGACGGGAAGCCATGGGGTGACTCGGAGCAGGAAGCAGAGCTCGCTCTTGTAGACATTGCCGATGCCGGCGAGATTGCGCTGGTCCAGGAGGGCCTCGCCGAGGGGGCGGGCGGGGTCGCTCAGGAGGTTGGCGAGGGCCCGGTCGGGGTCCCAGTCCGGGCCGAGCAGGTCGGGGCCCAGGTGGCCCACCACTCGGTGTTCGTCGGTGGTGCGGAGCAGTTCCAGTACGGGGAGGCGGTAGCCGACGGCCGTTCGGTCGGCGGTGCCCAGGATCGCGCGGATCTGGTGCCCCGGGCCGCCGCTCCAGCGCTCGCCGTTGCCGTACACCTTCCAGGAGCCGTCCATCCGCAGGTGCGAGTGGAGGGTCAGGCCGCCCTCGATACGGGTGAGGAGGTGCTTGCCACGTGGGGTGACGTCCAGGACGGTACGGCCGGTGAGATCGGCCGTGGCGTACTTCGGGACGCGCAGGTCGGAGCGGGACAGCACGTTGTCGGCGAGGGCCGTATGCAGCCGCTTCGCTGTCTGCCAGACGGTGTCACCTTCGGGCATGGGTCAAGGGTGGCATGAGGTGGGGGTGAGTAAGGGACTGCGGTTTGGGTGCATGCGGGTTTTTCGGGTGCGTGTGGGGTTTGGGGTGGCGTGTGAGAGCTCGTTGGGTCGGTGCGGGTGCGGGTGCGGGTGCGGGTGCGGGCGCGGGCGCCATTGGGGCTGGTCGCGCCGCTCCCCGCGCCCCTTACGGGCTGAGCCTCGGCTACAAGGTGCTGTTTTGCGGTCAGGGGTCAGGCTCGGATGCGTAGGCCTCGGGGGGTCGCTATGAAGCCTGCTGTCTCCAGGAGGGGGCCGTAGGGAGACGTCAGGGCGGGGATGCCGTTCACGCGCTCTACCGTCACCGTGCCGAGGGAGCCCGCGCGGGCGGCTGAGGCCAGGGCTTCGGTGGCCTGAGGGAGGCGGGGGTCGTCCGTGGGCCTTCCGTCCGGGTCGGTGGGCCAGGCCAGCAGTGTCTTGCCACCCCGTTCCATGTAGAGGGTCAGTTCGCCGTCCACGAGGACGACCAGGGAGCCCGCCTTGCGGCCCGGTTTGTGTCCGGCCTCGGTAGGGGGGTCGGGCCAGGGGAGGGCGGCGCCGTAGGCGTTCGCGGGGTCGGCGGCGGCCAGGACCACGGCTCGGGCGGAGGGCATGGGGCGGGTGCGGTGCGGGGGGCGGCCTCGGGAGTAGGCGTCTGCGGAAGGGCGGGAGTACGAGTCCGCGGAGGGTGTGGTCTCGGCGGTCGGGGTTCCGAATGGTGTGGCGAATCCGTCGTCGGGGTCGGCGAAGGCCAGCGTCTCGAATTCGGCGATGAGGTCGTCGGGCGTGTTCGTGAAGCTGTCTTCTGGGAGTGGAGCCGAGCCGGGGCGTTCGGTGGAGAGCCATCCTGGAGCCGGAGTCCCGGCTTGGCTTCCGGTGAAGCCGTTCGCGTCGGTGTTCGGCAAGGTCTCGCCCCGGTCGCGGGCGTTGGCCACCGCGCGTAGGCGGTCCACCGCGCCGTCCATCGCGAACTGGGCCGCACCCAGTCCCTCGACCACATAGCCGCGTCGGGCCTGGCCGCTCTCCTCGAAGACGGACAGGACGCGGTAGGTGGCGGAGAAGCCGCCCTCGATGCCCTCGGCGGCCACCGCGCCGCGGGTGACCACGCCGTGTCGGTCGAGCAGGGTACGGGCCAGGGCGTGGGCGCGGAGGGTGGCATCGGGTTCGGGGGTGGGGAGCAGGGACCAGCGGCCGGCGACCGTGGGTGGGCCGGTACGGGACTGGGGTCGTGCGGCGGCGGTGAGCGAGCCGTACCGGCCGCGTGGGACGGTGCGCTTGGCGCGGTGGGCCGTGGAGCCGGCCGTGCGGCCCGAGCCGAGCAGGGAGCGCATGGGGGCGAGGGTGTCGTTGGTGAGGCGACCCGACCAGGCCAGGTCCCAGAGGGCGTCGGCCAGTTGGGGATCGGTGACGTCGGGGTGTGTCGTGGCGCGAACCTGGTCGGCGATCTGGCGGAAGAACAGGCCGTAGCCTCCGGAGAGGGCGTCCAGGATCGACTGGTGCAGCGCGGTCGGCTCAAGAGGATGCGGGGGCGGGAGCAGCAGCGGGGCCGTGTCCGCCAGATACAGCGAGACCCAGCCGTCCTTGCCGGGGAGGGCTCCGGCGCCCGCCCATACGACTTCGCCGGCGGCGGTGAGTTCGTCGAGCATCGCGGGGGTGTAGTCGGCGACCCGGGACGGCAGGACCAGCTTCTCCAGGGCCGAGGCCGGCACGGAGGCTCCCTGCAACTGCTCGATCGCGCGGACCAGGCCGTCGATGCCGCGCAGCCCGTGGCCGCCGCCCACGTGCTGCCACTGCGGCAGGAACTGCGCGAGCGCGGCGGGCGGCACCGGCTCCAGCTCGTGCCGCAGGGCCGCCAGGGAACGGCGTCGCAGCCGGCGCAGCACGGCGGCGTCGCACCACTCCTGGCCGATGCCCGCCGGATGGAACTCTCCCTGTACGACCCGGCCGCCCGCGGCCAGTCGGTGGAGCGCCCCGTCGGTGACGGCCACGCCGAGGCCGAAGCGGGCGGCTGCGGTGGCCGAAGTGAAGGGGCCGTGAGTGCGCGCGTACCGGGCGAGGAGGTCGCCGAGCGGATCCTTGACCGGCTCGGTGAACGCCTCCGGGACACCGACGGGCAGGGCCGTGCCGAGCGCGTCGCGCAGTCGGCCCGCGTCCTCGATCGCAGCCCAGTGGTCGGTCCCGGCGATCCGGACCCGGATGGCGCGGCGGGCCCCGGCCAGCTCCCGCGCCCATTGCGGTTCGGCGCCACGCTCGGCCAACTCGGCGTCCGTGAGCGGCCCGAGCAGGCGCAACAGGTCCGCGACGCCTTCGACGTCCTTCACACGCCGGTCCTCGGTGAGCCACTGGAGCTCCTGCTCCAGCTCGACCAGCACTTCGGCGTCGAGCAGTTCACGCAGCTCGGCCTGGCCCAGCAGCTCCGCCAGCAGCCGCGAGTCCAGCGACAGGGCGGCGGCGCGGCGCTCGGCGAGCGGGGAGTCACCCTCGTACAGGAACTGGGCGACGTATCCGAACAGGAGGGAACGTGCGAACGGGGACGGCTCCGGTGTCGTGACCTCGACGAGGCGTACCTTGCGCGACTCGATGTCGCCCATCAGCTCGGCGAGGCCGGGGACGTCGAAGACGTCCTGGAGGCATTCGCGGACCGCCTCCAGGACGATCGGGAACGAGCCGAACTCACTCGCCACCTGGAGCAGTTGGGCGGCGCGCTGCCGCTGCTGCCACAGTGGGGTGCGCTTGCCGGGGTTGCGGCGGGGCAGCAGGAGCGCACGGGCGGCGCACTCGCGGAAACGGGACGCGAACAGTGCCGAGCCGCCCACCTGGTCGGTGACCAGCTGGTCGACCTCGCCCTTGTCGAAGGCGACGTCCGCCGCGCCGACCGGTGCCTGCTCGGTGTCGTACTCCGTGCCCAGCTTCATGGGTTCCTGGTCGAGCAGGTCCAGGCCCATCAGGTCGGCGTCGGGCAGGCGGAGCACGATGCCGTCGTCGGCGTGCATGACCTGGGCGTCCATGCCGTACCGCTCGGACAGGCGGGCACCCAGTGCGAGCGCCCAAGGGGCATGGACCTGGGCGCCGAAGGGGGAGTGGACGACGACCCGCCAGTCGCCGAGCTCGTCCCGGAAGCGCTCGACGACGATCGTGCGGTCGTCCGGGACATGGCCGCAGGCCTCGCGTTGTTCGGCGAGGTAGGAGAGCACGTTGTCCGCGGCCCAGACGTCGAGTCCGGCGGCGAGGAGGCGCAGCCGGGCGTCCTCCTGGGAGAGGGAGCCCACCTCGCGCAGGAACGCGCCCACCGCGCGGCCCAGTTCGAGCGGGCGGCCGAGCTGGTCGCCCTTCCAGAAGGGCAGTCGGCCCGGGACACCCGGGGCGGGGGAGACCAATACCCGGTCGCGCGTGATGTCCTCGATGCGCCAGGAACTGGTACCGAGGGTGAACACGTCCCCGACCCGGGACTCGTACACCATCTCCTCGTCGAGCTCACCGACCCGGCCGCCGCCCTTCTTGGGATCGGCGCCCGCGAGGAAGACCCCGAAGAGGCCGCGGTCCGGGATCGTGCCTCCGGAGGTGACCGCGAGGCGCTGGGCCCCGGGACGACCGGTGACCGTACCGGCGACCCGGTCCCACACGACGCGTGGGCGCAACTCCGCGAAGGCGTCGGACGGGTAGCGGCCCGCGAGCATGTCGAGGACGGCCGTGAACGCCGACTCGGGGAGCGAGGCGAAGGGGGCGGCCCGACGGACCGTGGCGAGGAGGTCGTCGACCTGCCAGGTGTCCATCGAGGTCATCGCGACGAGCTGCTGGGCCAGGACGTCCAGGGGATTGCCGGGAATCCGCAGGGACTCGATGGAGCCGCTGCGCATCCGTTCGGTGACCACGGCGGCCTGGACGAGATCGCCGCGGTACTTGGGGAAGACCACGCCCGTGGAGACCGCGCCCACCTGATGTCCCGCGCGGCCCACCCGCTGGAGGCCGGAGGCGACCGAGGGCGGCGACTCCACCTGGACGACGAGGTCCACCGCGCCCATGTCGATGCCCAGTTCGAGGCTGGAGGTGGCGACCACGGCCGGCAGTCGGCCCGCCTTGAGGTCCTCCTCGACCAGGGCGCGCTGCTCCTTGGAGACCGAGCCGTGGTGGGCCCGCGCGAGCACCGGGGGCGCCCCTTGGGCGGCGCCCGAGCCGCCCATCAGCTCGGCCGGGGCGTGATGCTCGTCCAGGGGCTCGTCGGTGGTCCGTTCGTACGCGATCTCGTTGAGCCGGTTGCACAGTCGCTCCGCGAGGCGGCGGGAGTTGGCGAACACGATCGTGGAGCGATGGACCTGGACGAGGTCGGCGATGCGCTCCTCGACATGCGGCCAGATCGACGGCCGTTCCGCGCCCTCGTTGCCGTCGGCGACCGGGGAGCCGCCCAACTCTCCCAGGTCCTCGACCGGGACGACCACGGAGAGGTCGAACTCCTTGCCGGACGGGGGCTGGACGATCTCCACCTTGCGGCGCGGGGAGAGATAGCGCGCGACCTCGTCGACGGGGCGCACGGTGGCCGACAGGCCGATGCGGCGCGCGGGCCTGGGCAGCAGCTCGTCGAGCCGCTCCAGAGAGAGCGCGAGATGGGCGCCGCGCTTGGTGCCCGCCACCGCGTGCACCTCGTCCAGGATCACCGTCTCCACGCCCGTGAGTGCGTCACGCGTGGCCGACGTCAGCATCAGGAACAGGGACTCGGGGGTGGTGATCAGGATGTCCGGCGGGCGCGTGGCCAGCGCGCGGCGCTCGGCGGCCGGGGTGTCGCCGGAGCGGATGCCCACCTTCACCTCGGGCTCGGGCAGCCCCAGACGCACCGACTCCTGGCGGATACCGGTCAGCGGACTGCGCAGATTCCGCTCCACGTCCACCGCGAGAGCCTTCAGCGGTGACACATACAACACCCGGCAGCGCTTCCTGGGGTCGGCCGGAGGCGGGCTCGACGTCAGCTGGTCCAGCGCGGCCAGGAACGCGGCCAGGGTCTTGCCGGAGCCGGTCGGGGCCACCACCAGCACGTCCGAGCCCTCGCCGATCGCCCGCCACGCCCCGGCCTGGGCCGCGGTGGGCGCGGAGAAGGCCCCCGTGAACCAGCCGCGGGTCGCGGGGGAGAAGCCGTCGAGGGCTCGATGTGCGGAGCTGACCATGCCCCCATCCTGCACCCGCCCACTGACAATGGCGGCGACCTGCGGAAACGGCTTCGGCGGGGTGGGGGAGGAGCGCGCCGGGGCGGTCGATGACCGCTTCGGCGCGGGCGGACCGCGTCGCTTTCGCCTGTGCCGATGGTGGGGTGGGAGCTGTCTGCTGGTGCTGTGGTGCTGTGGTGCTGTGGTGCTGTGGTGCTGTGGTGTGGCTGGTGCGTGTCGCATGCGGCACGGATCGTCGGCCGACCTCGGCTGCCTCGCCGTACGGCGTGCGTGCTGCCCTACCCACTCCGGCCCGACCGTCCGACGGCCCACGCCGCAGAATGGAGCCATGGCAGGTTCGGGGGAGCGGGCGCGGCACTGGCGGTACTCGGATCTTCCGGGTGTCGATCTGCTGCGGGCCCGCTACATCGAGAAGAAGTTCGTGCGGCACACCCACGAGAACTTCGTGATCGCCGCCATAGCCGACGGGCTCGAGGTCTTCCACCACGGCGGTGCCGACCAATACGTGGGCCCGGGCGCGCTGGCCCTGGTCAACCTCGATACCCCGCACACGGGCCGCGCGGGTGTGCCCGAAGGCTGGCGGTACGGCGTGGTCTACCCGTCGCCGGACGTGGTGGCCGGGATCGCCGCCGAGACGACCACGATCCGCGGCACCCCCGGCTTCATCAGCCCCGTCCTCGACGATCCGTACGCCGCGGGCCTCGTCCACCAGGTATTGCGGGCCGCGGACGAGGGCAACGCGCTCGCCGCCGACACCCTGCTGCGGGTTGCCGTGACCCGGTTGCTGCGTCTGAACGGTGGGCCGCTTCCCCAACGCGCCGTCCGCACGGCCGGCGCCCGCGTCGCCGCACGCGCGCGTGCCGTGCTGGAAGAGCGGATGGCGGACCCGCCGCCCCTGGAACGACTCGCCGCCGACCTCGGCACCAGCCCTTTCGCCCTGCTGCGCGCCTTCCGCAGCACCTACGGCATGCCACCGCACACCTGGCTGACGGATGCCCGTGTCCGCCGCGCCCGGAGCCTGCTCGACGCGGGCACGGCTCCCGCGGAGGCCGCAGTCGCCGTCGGCTTCACCGACCAGCCGCACCTCAACCGCCACTTCAGCCGCATCGTGGGCGTGCCCCCCGGCGCGTACCAGCGGGAACGCAGGGGCGGCCTCGACGACACACGCGCGCGTGAGGAGGCCGGGGAAGGTCGTACGGCAAACGACGTCCGCGCGTGAGGAGGCCATACGCGATAACGATGTACCTGGGGACGACGCGCGTGAGAACCATGTCCGCGGGCGCAAGAACGTACAAGACCCGCCAGGGCGACTGCTCCTACCGTCCGGGGCGTGGCAGAACAGACAGCTCTCGCAGACGTACACGACGCAGGTGGAGACAAGCCCGATCGAGCCGTCGTCCGGGACGCCCTGGGCGTCGGGGTGGCCGTCGGACTGTCCGGGTTCGCCTTCGGGGCGACCTCGGCCGGCAGTGGGCTCAGCCTGTTGCAGACCTGCGCGCTGAGCCTTCTGGTGTTCACCGGGGCCTCGCAGTTCGCCCTGGTGGGGGCGCTCGCGGCCGGCGGCAACCCCTTCACGGCGGCGGCCGGGGCTTTCTTCCTGGGTATGCGCAACGCGTTCTACGGACTGCGTCTCTCACAGTTGCTGGCCCTCCCGCGCGCGATACGGCCGTTCGCAGCCCAATGGGTCATCGACGAGACCACGGTCGTCGCCCTCGCCCAGCCCACGCGCCGTGCCGCCCGCATCGGTTTCACCGTCACCGGGCTCACGCTCTACGCGCTGTGGAACATCACCACGCTGCTCGGCGCTCTGGGCGCCGAGGCCATCGGTGACACCGACGCCTGGGGCCTCGACGCGGCCGGACCCGCCGCCTTCCTGGCACTCCTCGCACCGATGCTGAAGACAACCACGGAGCGGGCCGTGGCGGGCATCGCAGTCGTCCTGGGGCTCGGCCTGCTGCCCGTCCTGCCCATCGGGGTGCCGGTCCTGGTGGCCGCGGTGGCCGCACCGGTCGTCCTCTGGGCGAAGGGGCACCGGAGGCCCCACGGCGGGCGGGAGGGCCGACAGGGCGCTCCACCGGACAGCCGACAGAACGAGCCACGGATCGACGGACACGACAACCGACAAGACCGGCGACAAGACCGGCGACAAGACCGGCGACAGGACCGGCGACAGGACAGCCGGCAGGAGACGGACCGATGAACGTCTGGATCGCGATCGCGGTGACCGCCCTCGGCTGCTACGCCGTGAAGCTCATCGGCCTTCTGGTCCCCGAGGGCGTCTTGGAGCGGCCTCTTGTGCGGCGCCTCGCCGCCCTGCTGCCCGTGGCCCTCCTGGCCGCCCTCACGGCCCAGCAGGCCTTCGCCGACGGACGCGTCCCCGTGCTGGACGCGAGGGCCGCAGGGCTCGCCGCAGCGGCCGTCGCGCTGCTCCTGCGAGCCCCGTTCCTGTTCGTCGTGGCAGCGGCGGTGATCGTGACGGCGGGGGTGCGGGCGATGACCGGCTGAGGCGGCCGAACCGGCGCGCTTCGGGACGGCCGGACGGCCGGACGGCCGGGCGGTCGGGCGGTCGACCTCAGTCGATCGGCCGACCGTACGCGCGCAATGTGCGCAGTGCCTCGATCGTCACGATGGGACGGCTCTCCAGGGCGGTTCCCGGTGCCCACTGGCGCCAGCGGATCGGCCAGCCGCCGTCCTGCTGCTGCTCGCTCGCCAGGAAGTCGAGGGAGCGGGCCATCTCCTCGTCGGTGAACCACGCGCGCGCGAGCGACTCCGGCGTACGCGCGAAGTCGTGTGGGAAGTGATGCTCGCCGGGGGCGTAACCGGCCGACACCGGGTACTCCTCCAGCCGTTCCGGGTCCAGGGCGGCGAGCCGGTGTGCGCGCACCAGGCGACCCAGCCGGTCGGTGGCTGCCTGCGCGCGCGGGCGGTCGGGCACGGAGTCCAGGAACGCCATGGCGGCCTGTACCTCGTAGGGGTGCGACTTCTCCAGGGACTCGACCGCCTCCCAGCAGAAGTCGGTGGCCCGGAACAGCCACGCGTGCCACACCTGGTTGCGGTGCAGCAGACCGACCACGGGCCCGGTGGCCAGCAGCGCACTGGGCGGGTCGTCGACGACCGGCACGAACGGGGCGGCCGGATAACCGCGCTGGCTGGGATGCACTGCGGGAAGGGCGCCGTCGGCGGTCGACACCGAGGTCAGATAGCGGCACACACGCTCCGCCCGCTGCCCGCCGCACCGTCCGATCGAGTCGAGGACCCGCAGCGCGTGCCCGGTGTGCAGGGGCTGGCTCACGGGCCCGCGCAGATCGGGTTCCAGCGCGTGGCCGTACCCCTCGTCGGCGTTGCGGTAGGCGGCCAGCGCGGTCTCCACCGCGTCGGCGCTCCCGTCCAGGAAGTGGTACGCGAAGCGGCGCTGCTCCAACACGCGCGCGGTCAGCCAGACGAACTGCTCGGCGCGCGCGAGCGGGGTGTGCGCCGAGGGCGTCGGGGGGAGTGGGGATGCTCCAGTTTCGGCCATGCGTCAGACCGTAGGGTGGAAAGCGGTATCCGCAAGCCGACCCGGCCAGGCCCACCCCCTGGGGCGGGATACTGGAGTCATGCGGTTGACGGTCTTCTGGCAGCGGATGGCGGATCACTTCGGTGAGGGGTACGCCGAAACCTTCGCGCGCGATCATGTGATGTCCGAACTCGGCGGGCGCACGGTGCACCAGGCGCTGGACGCGGGCTGGGAAGCCAAGGACGTATGGCGCGTGGTGTGCATGACGATGGGTGTTCCGGCCGAAAACCGCTGAAAGGCCACACGCTTCGGCGGGAAGTCGCCGGTTGCCGGGGTGCGAGATACAGGGGCGGCGACCGGTTGTCGGTGCGGTGGGCGAGACTTGGTTCGTGGCCACAGACGAGACCGCGCAGGTCGAGCACCAGGCATCCCCGTCCGATACGACGCCGCCCAGCCGGCCCCCGGCCGGTCCCGGCGCCGCATCGAGCGCACGCATGCCGCGCTGGCTCCCGCGAGCCCTGGTGCTGGCGCTCTCGCTCGTCGCCGTCTTCCAACTGGGCAGCTGGGCGTTCCACCAGCTCATCGGGCTGCTGATCAACATTCTCATCGCGTTCTTCCTGGCACTCGCGATCGAGCCCGCGGTGAGCTGGATGGCCTCGAAGGGGCTGCGCAGGGGCTTCGCCACCTTCCTCGTCTTCCTGATCACCCTGATAGGGGCCGCCGGGTTCGTCACGCTGCTCGGCTCGATGCTCGCCGGCCAGATCATCAAGATGGTCGAGGACTTCCCGGCATACCTCGACTCGGTCATCAGCTGGATCAACACGACCTTCCACACCGAGCTGAGACGCGTCGACATCCAGGAAGGGCTGCTCCGCTCCGACTGGCTGCAGAGGTACGTGCAGAACAGCGCCACGGGCGTCCTGGACGTCTCCGCACAGGTCCTGGGCGGCCTCTTCCAGTTGCTGACGATCGGGCTGTTCTCGTTCTACTTCGCGGCCGACGGCCCGCGACTGCGGCGCGCGCTGTGCTCCGTACTGCCACCCGCCAAACAGGCCGAGGTGCTGCGCGCGTGGGAGATCGCCGTGGACAAGACCGGCGGCTATCTGTACTCGCGCGGCCTGATGGCGCTGATCTCCGGCATAGCCCACTACATCCTGCTGGAATACCTCAACGTGCCCTATGCGCCCGCCCTCGCGGTCTGGGTCGGCCTGGTCTCCCAGTTCATCCCCACCATCGGCACCTACCTCGCGGGCGCCCTGCCGATGCTGATCGCCTTCACGGTCAACCCCTGGTACGCCCTGTGGGTCCTCGTCTTCGTGGTCATCTACCAGCAGTTCGAGAACTACATGCTGCAGCCCAAGCTGACCGCCAAGACCGTGGACATCCACCCGGCCGTCGCCTTCGGATCGGTCATCGCGGGCACCGCGCTCCTCGGCGCCGTCGGCGCGCTCATCGCCATCCCCGCCATCGCCACCCTGCAGGCGTTCCTCGGGGCGTACGTGAAGCGGTACGACGTCACGGACGACCCCCGCGTGCACGGACACCGCAGACGCGGCTCGGGCAACATCCGCGCGCGGCTGCGGAGGCACCCGCACGGGGGCGAGGAGGCTGAGGAGGGCGAGGCCGGCGAAGACGTCCTCGCGCGCGTGCGCCATCGGCTGGGGGCGCTGGAACGGAAGTGGGGCGCGAAACGGTCGGCGGACGACTCCACGAAGAGGGACGGCGCCACCCCGCGCCCGGCCAAGGCGCCTGAAGAGGATGCAGGGCGAGAGGGCGGCACCGGGCCGGAAGAGAGCGCCGGGCCGGAAGACGGGGCCGGGGCGGAAGGTGGCGCCGGGCCGGAAGACACCGGCCGGTAGGACGCGTCCTGGAAGCCGTGTGGTGCGCTTGACACCAAAATCGAACATCCATTCTTATGGAGGCTCCGGCGAGCTTGGGCGCGGCCGTTTTCCAAGGGTTTTCGTGGAGAAGTGCCCGAGTTATCCACAGGCTGGGCGGGCGGCGGGGCCCATTGTCAGTGGCAGGCGTTAGCGTCTTTCACGTGAAGCGATCGACTCAAGCAAACCGGGTGGAACCCATGGCAGGAACCGACCGCGAGAAGGCGCTCGACGCCGCGCTCGCACAGATTGAACGACAATTCGGCAAGGGCGCGGTCATGCGCATGGGCGAGCGGTCGAAGGAGCCCATCGAGGTCATCCCGACCGGGTCGACCGCGCTCGACGTGGCGCTCGGCGTCGGCGGTCTGCCGCGCGGCCGAGTGGTGGAGATCTACGGCCCCGAGTCCTCCGGCAAGACGACCCTGACCCTGCACGCGGTGGCGAACGCGCAGAAGGCCGGCGGCCAGGTCGCGTTCGTGGACGCGGAACACGCCCTCGACCCCGAGTACGCCCGCAAGCTCGGCGTCGACATCGACAACCTGATCCTGTCCCAGCCGGACAACGGCGAGCAGGCCCTGGAGATCGTGGACATGCTGGTCCGCTCCGGCGCCCTCGACCTCATCGTCATCGACTCCGTCGCCGCGCTCGTCCCGCGCGCGGAGATCGAGGGCGAGATGGGCGACAGCCACGTGGGTCTGCAGGCCCGTCTGATGAGCCAGGCGCTGCGCAAGATCACCAGCGCGCTCAACCAGTCCAAGACCACCGCGATCTTCATCAACCAGCTCCGCGAGAAGATCGGCGTGATGTTCGGCTCCCCGGAGACCACGACCGGTGGCCGCGCGCTGAAGTTCTATGCCTCGGTGCGCATCGACATCCGCCGCATCGAGACCCTGAAGGACGGCACGGAGGCGGTCGGCAACCGCACCCGCTGCAAGGTCGTCAAGAACAAGGTCGCGCCGCCCTTCAAGCAGGCCGAGTTCGACATCCTCTACGGCCAGGGCATCAGCCGCGAGGGCGGCCTGATCGACATGGGCGTGGAGCACGGCTTCGTCCGCAAGGCCGGCGCCTGGTACACGTACGAGGGCGACCAGCTCGGCCAGGGCAAGGAGAACGCGCGCAACTTCCTGAAGGACAACCCCGACCTGGCCAACGAGATCGAGAAGAAGATCAAGGAGAAGCTGGGCGTCGGCGTACGGCCCGAGGAGCCCACCGCCGAGCCCGGCACCGACGCGGCGGTCTCGGCCGCATCCGCCACGGACGACGCCGCGAAGGCCGGGCCCGCCCCCGCTGCCAAGACCCCGAAGACCAAGGCCGCGGCGGCGAAGAGCTAGTCCGTGACCCGCAGAACGGACTGGGGCGAGTACGCACACCCCAGTGCCCCCGAGAGCCGGGGGCGCAGGGGTACCGGGGGATCCGCCGAGAACGGGCCGGCCCCGGTGGACGCGTTCGGACCGTATGAGTCGTACGAGCCGTACGACCCCGAGGCGGGCCGCGACGGGCGCGGCAGGCGTGGCCGTGGCGGGCGGCGACGTGGCTTCGGGGAGTCGGCCGACGGCCCGGGCGACAGGGGTTCACCGGAGGGGGGACCGCGGGACGGGGGTTCGTCTTTCTCGTCGAGGGCCGAGAAAGGGGAGTCCTCAGGGGACCGGCTGACGGGGCGCGGGCGATCTGCCTGCGCCTGCTCACCGGGACCCCGCGCACGCGAAAGCAGCTCGCCGACGCCCTCCGTAAACGCGAGATCCCTGACGACGTGGCGGACGAGGTGCTGTCGCGGTTCGAGGAGGTCGGTCTGATCAACGACAGCGCGTTCGCGGACGCCTGGGTGGAGTCCCGCCACCACGGCCGGGGCCTGGCCCGGCGAGCCCTCGCCCGGGAGCTGCGCACCAAGGGCGTGGACTCGGCGCTGATCGACGAGGCCGTCGCCCAGCTCGACTCCGAGCAGGAGGAGGCCACCGCACGCGAGCTCGTCGCCCGCAAGCTGCGCTCCACACGGGGCCTCGACCGGGACAAACGCCTCCGCCGCCTCGCGGGCATGCTCGCCCGCAAGGGCTACCCCGAAGGCATGGCCCTCCGGGTGGTCCGACAGGCGTTGGAGGGGGAGGACACGGAGGGGTTGGAGGACGAGGGGTACTGAACTGAGTTGCGGAGAGCAGTCGCCTCCTCGCCCTTGCGATCGGGCCCGTCTCCCCGCCTCAGCGATCCGGTAGCGGTCCAGTCGTCCGGCAGCGGTCGTACCGCCGTCGGAGCGATCTCCAGGACGTCACCGTGCCTTTGTCACTGGAAACCCGGCCGCCTTCCAGGCCTGGAAGCCGCCGACCAGGTCGGTTGCCCGGTGCAGGCCCAGTTGCTGGAGGGAGGCGGCGGCGAGGCTGGAGGCGTAGCCCTCGTTGCAGATGACGATGACGTGGAGGTCATGATCGGTGGCCTCGGGGACGCGGTGGCTGCCTTGGGGGTCGAGGCGCCACTCCAGTTCGTTGCGTTCGACGACGAGGGCGCCGGGGATGAGGCCGTCGCGGTCGCGCAGGGCCGCGTAGCGGATGTCGACCAGAAGAGCCTCACCCGCCTGCGCGGCGTTGTACGCGTCCTTGGGCTCCACCCGGGCCAGGCCCGCCCGGACCCGCTCCAGCAATTCGTCTATGCCCATGGGGACGTTCACCGGGACATCCCCAGAAGCGTCCGACGCTTCCACCGGTCGATCGGGGTGGTTGCTCACTGCCAGTCCTCCGGTCGCTCGACGTGTTCCAGGCGCAGCACTCGGCCCGTACGGCTGTAGCGGCGGATGCGGGGCAGCGGTGGGTAGTAGGCGTGGACGGAGACCGCGTGCTGCTCGGTGGACTCGTTGAGGACCTCGTGCACATGGTGGCGGCCGAAGGAACGGTCCTTGCCGGCGCTCAACTGCCGTTCACGGTCGACACCTTCGGTGAGTTCGAGGGTCTGCCAGCCGTCGGTGGGCAGCCGTGCGGCGAGGGAGTTCTCCTTGAGCTCGCCGACGGCGGTGACGAAGGCGCCCACCGAGTCGGCGTGGTCGTGCCAGCCGGTGCCGGTGCCGGGCGGCCAACCGATGAGCCAGGCCTCGCTGCCGCCGGGCCCGTCGAGCCGGATCCAGGTGCGGCCCTCGGGGTCGAGCGGAAGCGAGGCGACCAGCTCGGCGTCGGCGGCGACGCGGCGTACGAAGTCGAGCAGTTCGGCCTGCGTGGGGGAGGAGGTGGCCGACGCGGAGGCAGGAGAGACAGCGGAGATGGAGGAGACAACGGGGGAGACAGACACGGATACCGTCCTGAAGTGCGTTCACCTGGGGCGCGCGGCAGTACACAGGCGGCGCGCGCGGAAAAGGGAAGAGGGGTGCGAAGTCAGCAGGACGGACGACACACGCAGCCCGCATAGCGGACGAGGTCCATGTGGACCCTCCGCCACAGGCGCGTAGAGGTGTCGATCACGGACCGGAGTACACCATGACCGGGCGGACCGGTCAACTGGCTGTCACCATGTGGACACAGGGTGACGGGTGGCCGCGATTTCAGGAGCCAGGGCGTCGGACTCCGGGGCAACGGCCCTTCTCGGCGCCGACAGGACCCCGCGCTTGCTTCACAGCCTCAGAGTCCCCACTTGCCTCACGCGGTCAGAGCGACCGCTCTTCCCCACAGCCGCAGAGTGACCCCGCCCGACAGCACCCCACGGCGTCGGAGTGACCGCTCTTCCCCACAGCCGCAGAATGACTCCACCCCACAGCACCCCACGGCGTCAGCGTGAGCCCGACCCCGCAGCCGCCTTCGTGGTCTCGGCCTGCGGCTTCGCCCCGCCCAGTGTCGCCTCCGCCGCCGCGTACAGGTCGGCCGGTCGTACCCCGCTCAGCGCGGTGACGAGGTGGCCGTCGGGGCGGACGAGGAGGACGGTGTGGGCGGCGGCCCCCGGGTAGCTCTCGGCGACCAGGAGCTCGGCGGAGTGCGGGAGGGCGGACACGGCGGCCGCGAGCCGGGGCATGATCCCGGCGCTCACCCAGTGCTTGCGCTCCCACACCCCCGTACCCGGCGCGACCAGCACCACCAGCAGTGCCCCGCGCCCGAGCCGGTCCCGCAGTGGTACGAACGTGCCGTCCTCGGCGGTCACCTGCACGTCGATGACCTGGGCGCCGGGCTCTGTGTCGACCGGTGCTTCCGAGGCGGCGGGTGGAGGCATGAGCGGTGAGTTGGTGTACGCCCCCGGCGCGCCCAGTTGTCCGCGCCCCAAGTGAGCGTCGGCGAGCAGCGCGTCGTGACCCCGGGCCGAGCCGGGGACGTACGAGCGCAGCCCTTTGCCGCCGCGCAGCAGCGGCAGTACCTGGTCGGCGGCGCGCAGTCGGGCGGCGACGACCGCGCGCCGCTCCGTCTGGTAGCTGTCGAGCAGCGCGTCGTGCGGGCCGTGGTGCCAGGCCAGCGCCAGTTT
>NZ_AEJC01000329.1 GCF_000317595.1 Streptomyces ipomoeae 91-03
GGATCCCGGGTGGCCTCGGTCGAGGTCTCAGTCGAGGTCGATGCGCTCGCCGGGCCCCGGATCGTCGCCCTGGTCGCGACGCTCCCGGTGGGCGGTGTCCCGGGTGGTCCAGCGGCGTTCCTGGGCCTCGACGGCGGAGCGGTACGCGGCGAGGAGTTCGTTGCCGGCGGCGGCGAGATGGCCGAAGACGTCCGGGTTGCGTTCGATGACGGGTTCGACGGCGGCCTTGGCCTGGCGGACGACCTGGTGGACCGCCTGCTGGGCCGCGCCGCCCGCCACCGCGCCGAACAGCGGCGACTGCAGCCCGGAGAGCTTGTCGGCGACCGCGTCGACCAGCTTGCGCAACTCCTCGGCGGCCGAGCCCGGCGGCGGACCGTACTGCGCCCGGCGGCGGGCCTTCTCCGCGGCGAGGTCCTCCTCGCACGCCGTGGCCCAGGCGTCGGCGTCGGTCGCCCGCGCCCGCGTCTCACCGGCGGCCTTCTGCCGAGCGGCGTCGGACGCGGCCTCGGACGGGGGGCGCTCTTCGCTCATGGCGGACTCTCCTGCCTACGGTTCGTACCTTCGACGTTACCCGAACGGGGGTACGCCGTTCACTGCCCTCGGGGCCACAACCGCGGGTCCGGCGCGAACCGGATCCGCAACTCGCCCTCGCGCAGGGCCGCGCCGTCGACCGTGCAGCGCCGCAGCGCGGACGGCAGCGGCACGATACGCCGGAACTGCCCCGCGCTGACGACCAACTCGTCACCCCTGCGGATGAGATCCAGCTCATCGCGTATGGCCCCGGGCAGCGGAATGTGCCACACCAGCACGCCGTCCTCGCCGAGCCGATCGACGACGGGCCACGGGGCACGCGCGCAGACGTCACCGACACGGGGTACGCCGAGGCCGACGAGGTCGTCGGTGCCCCGCGGATCGCGCCCGAGATGGGCGACCTCCCGCACCACGGGATGACTCACCGTCCACTCCTCCAACGCCTTGCGCTGCTGGGCGGCGAGGCCCGCGAGCCAGGTGTCGCAGGTGGTCTCGGGCAGGATCCGGTTGGCGACCAGCGCCTCCACGGGCAGCCCGCGCAGGGCGAGCCCCACACTCGCGACCCGTACATGATCGGCGCCGGCGGGCCCGGGCTCGGCGACGAGCCGCACGCCGGTCCCCGGGTCCTCCAGAACCGCGGCCACGGCCGCCAGCTCCACATCCCACCGGGCGGCCGTCTCGTACAGCCACTCCGCGGGCATCGGCACTCCCGCCAGCCGCCCGAGCACCGGCCGCAGGGCCCGCGCCGCCTGTCGCTCCGCCGGCAGCAGCCGCCGCAGATACCGCCGCAACTCCTCCGGCAGCCCGAGCAGGGCGAGTGCCTGCGGCGCGGGCGGCAGATCGACGACGAGCAGGTCGTACGCCTCGGACAGCACGGCGTCACGCAACGCGCGCAGCAGGGCGAGTTCCTCGGCGCCGGGCAGCGGCGTCAGCTCCTCGGCATCCAGCCGGCCGGCCCCGAGCAGATCGAGCACGGAGGCGGCCCGCTCCTGAAAGGCGACGAGGTCCTCCCGAAAGCCCGCTGCGGCATCGGGCCGCCAGGCGGTGAGGTTCACCCCGACTCGCACGGGCTCGGCCCCGGTGGCCACACCGAGCAGGGCTCCGAGACCGTCCACCCGATCCGCGCTCAGCACCAGCGTCCGGCTGCCCTCCCGAGCCGCCGCCAGTGCGGTGGCCGCGGCGATGGTCGTACGGCCACTGCCGCCTTGCCCGGTGATCAGGATGGTGCGCATGGAGCTGAACGGTAGCCGAGCGAACCCCTTGCTCCCGCCGACAAGCCCCCGAGTTCACCTTGTGGCCGAGGTGAGACGGGCAGGCGGGTGGAAAAAGGTGGGTGCGAAAAGGTGAGTGGGTGAACCTACGCGGCGGACTCGACGCGCTTCTTCAGGCCGGCCAACGCCCGGTCGATGATCACCTTCTCGGCTTTGCGCTTGATCATCCCCAGCATCGGGATCTTCACGTCCACCGTCAGCTGGTACGTCACCTCGGTGACCGTGTCCCCGACCGGCTTGAGGATGTACGACCCGTCGAGTGACCGCAGCATCTGCGACTTGACCAGCGTCCAGGAGACCTCGTTCGCCCCGCTCCAGGTGTACGCCAGCGTCTGGTCATCCTTGATGGCCCCGGCGTCCATGACGAGCCGGACCTGCTCGGCGCGTCCCTCGGCGTCGGTCGCCAGCACCTCCGCCTCCTTCACCTCACCCGTCCAGTCCGGATAGCGGGCGAAGTCGGCGATCACTCCCATGACATCGGCCGCCGCGGCCTCGATCGTGATGCTCGAACTGGTGAATTCCGCCATCGCCGTGGCTCCTCCAGAGACGGTCCGGTGAGGGAGGTTGGTGCGCACGTATGTGCAGCGTGAAGGCTACCGCGCGACGAAGGAACCATCGCCACCCCACCCGAACTACCTCAGGCCGCACACCGCCCCCGACCCCGGAGCCCGCTGTCCCTCAGCCGCAGGCCCCCGGTGGGCTCACCACTCCAACGCCCATGGCTTCCCGCTCCCGGCGAAGTGCCCGACGTTCACGCACTCGGTCGCCCCGATCCGCATCCGCCGGGCCAACGGCTGATGCACATGCCCGAACAACGAGTACCGCGGCCGGGTCCTGCGGATGGCCTCCAGCAACGCCCGGCTCCCCCGCTCGAAACGCCGCGCCACCGTGTCGTACACCAGCTCGGGGACCTCCGGCGGGATGTGCGTGCAGAGCACGTCCACCTCCCCCACGGCCTCGATCTTCGCCGCGTACTCCTCGTCGCTGATCTCGTACGGCGTCCGCATGGGAGTCCGCAGTCCGCCGCCCACGAACCCGAAGACCCAGCCCCCGATCTCCACCCGTTCGCCGTCGAGGACGGTGGTCCCCGGTCCGGCGTACTCGCGCCACAGCGTCGGCATGTCGACGTTGCCGTATGTGGCGTACGTCGGCGTGGGAAACGCCGCGAACAGCTCGGCGTACTGCTTGCGCACGGCCTTCTCGACGACGGCGGCGCGGTCGGCGCCGACGCCCGCCCAGAGCCGCGCCCCGAACGCACGCGCCTCCTCGAACCGCCGGTCGGTGCGCAGCTCGACGAGTCGGCCGGCGTTCTCGGCGCCGAACAGATCGGGGAAGATGCCGCGCGAGTGGTCGGCGTAGTCGAGGAAGAGGACCAGGTCACCCAGGCACACCAGGGCGTCGGCGCCCTCACCCGCTCTGGCCAGGTCGTGTGCGTTGCCGTGCACGTCGCTGACCACGTGGATACGCGTCCGGGGTTTGCCGCCTGGTGTGGTTGTCATGGCGATCAAGGGTAGGGGGGTGTGCGGCACAAGTGGACAGCTCCGGGAGGACCTGTGGTTACTGGCCAGTCAGTAAGTGGGTGGATTACTGTGCCGGAGGAGAACCCCATACGTGACATACGTGTGACACAGCGAACATCTCGGGGGACCCCCCTCGCGGAGAAGCCATACCGGCGGGTAACGTCCGGGCAGTCCAGTCGTGCTCAGGTATTCAACCAACGAACATCGAAGAACAACCAAGCACCCAGTGGGTTCTGAGCGCTGGCCCCAGCCTTGGACCGCACCGTCGCAGCACACACTTCAGTCGTGGCGTCGGCGCCCTATGAGGAGCAGCAGTCTTGCGCGAGTTCAGCCTTCCGGCTTTGTACGAGGTCCCTACGGACGGCAATCTGACCGACATCGTCCGTAGAAACGCCGCGCAGCATCCCGATGTCGCCGTCATCGCCCGCAAGGTGAACGGTGTCTGGCAGGACGTCGACGCGGTGCGGTTCCTCGCGGAGGTGCGGGCGGCGGCCAAGGGGCTCATCGCCGCCGGTGTGCAGCCGGGCGACCGTGTCGGACTGATGTCCCGTACGCGGTACGAGTGGACTCTGCTGGACTTCGCGATCTGGTCGGCGGGCGCGGTCACCGTACCGGTGTACGAGACCAGCTCACCGGAGCAGGTGCAGTGGATCCTCTCCGACTCGGGCGCGACCGCCATGATCGTGGAGCTGGACGGTCATGCGGCGGCCGTGGAGTCGGTGCGGGACGGGCTGCCGGAGCTGAAGCACGTCTGGCAGATCGAGGCCGGCGGTGTCGAGGAGCTGGGGCGCCTCGGCCAGGACGTCACCGACGAGACCGTCGAGGAGCGCAGCTCCCTGGCGAAGGCGGACGACCCGGCGACGATCGTCTACACCTCGGGCACGACCGGTAAGCCCAAGGGGTGTGTGCTCACCCACCGCAGCTTCTTCGCCGAGTGCGGCAATGTCGTCGAGCGCCTGCGGCCCCTGTTCCGCACGGGCGAGTGCAGCGTGCTGCTCTTCCTGCCCCTCGCACATGTCTTCGGGCGTCTGGTGCAGGTCGCGCCGATGATGGCGCCGATCAAGCTGGGCACCGTACCGGACATCAAGAACCTCACGGAGGAGCTGGCCTCCTTCCGGCCGACGCTGATCCTCGGTGTGCCGCGGGTGTTCGAGAAGGTCTACAACTCGGCCCGGGCCAAGGCGCAGGCGGACGGCAAGGGCAAGATCTTCGACAAGGCCGCGGACACGGCGATCGCGTACAGCAAGGCCCTGGACACCCCGTCGGGCCCGTCCCTGGGGCTGAAGCTCAAACACTTCGTGTTCGACAAACTCGTCTACAGCAAGCTGCGGGCCGTGCTGGGCGGCAAGGGCGAGTACGCCATCTCCGGCGGGGCCCCGCTGGGCGAGCGCCTCGGGCACTTCTTCCGCGGTATCGGCTTCACGGTCCTTGAGGGCTACGGGCTGACCGAGACCTGTGCGGCCACCGCGTTCAACCCCTGGGACCGGCAGAAGATCGGTACGGTCGGGCAGCCGCTGCCGGGTTCGGTGATCCGGATCGCGGACGACGGCGAAGTACTGCTGCACGGCGAACATCTGTTCAAGGGGTACTGGAACAACCCGGGCGCGACGGAGGAGGCGCTGGCCGACGGCTGGTTCCACACCGGTGACATCGGCACCCTCGACGAGGACGGCTACCTCAGGATCACCGGCCGCAAGAAGGAGATCATCGTCACCGCGGGCGGCAAGAACGTCGCCCCGGCCGTGATCGAGGACCGTATCCGGGCGCACGCGCTGGTCGCGGAGTGCATGGTGGTGGGCGACGGGCGGCCGTTCGTGGGCGCGCTGGTCACCATCGACGAGGAGTTCCTGGGCCGTTGGGCCGCCGAGCACGGCAAGCC
>NZ_AEJC01000330.1 GCF_000317595.1 Streptomyces ipomoeae 91-03
TCCAGATTTAATTTGCCTGCAGCAACCATCCAGTCCTATGGTTGCTTAAGCAATGAACAGGGGAGGGGTGCCATGGCAAGGCAGGCGCAGTATGAGGAGCTCGCCCGCCAGGTCAGCGCCGTTGGCGTGGTGAACCGGGAGATCGCCCGAATGGTGCCACCCGACTGGCGCAGCCGCTCACCACCCGCAGCGGCCGTCGTACCGAAACCACCCCCCCTGGGCGCCCGGCATCAAGAGGTCCGCGCCGTGCCCGTTCCCTTCTCCGCGTCCAGGGCGTACACACAGCGGTCCTTGCTGCACGCGTACACCACCCCGTCCCGCACCACCGGCGAGCCGGTGATCTCGCCGCCCGTCGCCAGCTTCCAGCGCAGGCGGCCGTCGTCGGCCTTCAGCGTGTAGAGCAGGTGGTCCGTGGAGCCGAAGTGGATGCGGCCCTCGGCGACCGAGGGGGCGCCGACGATCTCGCCGCCCGCCTGGAAGCGCCACTTGGGGGTGCCGGTGACGGCGTCGAGGGTGTAGAGGCCCTTGCCGCTGCCGACGTGGACATGGCCGGCGGCGACGAGGACGGGCTCGATGGAGGCGCGGGACTCGGTGGCGATGCGCCAGCGGTCGCGGCCGTCGGTGGCGTCGAGGGCGTAGACCGTGCCGAGGTAGTCGGCGAGGTAGATGCCGCCGCCCGTCACCGCGGGGCCCGGCGCGAACGTGGGGGCGGAGAGGAAGACGGCCGGGGCCTCGAAGTGCCAGCGGACATGGCCGCTCGCGATGTCGACGGCGAGGACTCGGCTGCCGGCGGAGATGTACACGTAGCCGTCCGCGGCCGGGGTCAGCCGGACCGGGACTCCGCCGCAGGAGGCCGCGTCGCCGACCGGGTACGACCAGCGCTCGTCGCCCGTGCGGGCCTCCAGGGCGCGCAGCCGGGCGTCCTTCCAGACGTACACCGTGCCGTCCTGGACGACCGGCCCGGCCTCGGGGGACTCGAAGTCGGCCTGGGCGCCGGTGATCTCCCAGAGCTTCTGCCCGTTGGAGGCCTCCCAGCCCTGTACGCCGCCGCCCCGGGTGGCCGTGACCACCGTGCCCCGGTCGGCCTTCAGCGAGTACACCCAGGCCTCCGTGGACAGCCGCCACAGGTCGGTGCCCTCGCGGGCGTCGAGGGCGAAGAGGGTGGGGCCGTCGGAGGCGTGGATACGGCCGTCCGCGACCGCCATCGACCAGGCGACGTCACGGGTCTTGAAGCGGCGGCGGCCGGTCGCCACGTCCAGGGCGTGCACCTCGAAGGAGGTGACGTAGACGAGGTCGTCGGCGACGGACGGGGTGCCCCACACGTCGTTCGACATACGGAACCGCCAGGGCCGCCAGCCGGAGGCCGCGGGCTCATGGGCGGGCGCGGGCGGGGCGGCGGGCGCGGGGTCGGCGCCGTTCACGCCGGCGCGCGGCCG
>NZ_AEJC01000331.1 GCF_000317595.1 Streptomyces ipomoeae 91-03
GTCGATGCCGAGCAGGGACGGCTGCGGGGCGGTGCCGATACGCAGGGCCAGGTGGTCCGGGTCGCCACGGCGCCGCTCCCACAGCCTTCGGCCGGGGCCGACCGCCCACAGTCCGGCGACCGCCGGGTCGGGCGCGGTCTCGGTGCGCAGCCGCCGCTCGGTGGCGACCTTCTGCCGGACGTCCTCCTCCAGTGAGGCACGGCGCTGACGGTAGATACGGGACTTCTCCTCGTAGTCCTTGCGCGTCTGGCGTCGTCCGCTGACGTAGTTCGCCGCGACCAGCACCGGCGACAGGAACATGAAGATCAGGTAGTAGTACGAGTTCAGGAACAGCATCATGACGACGCCGAAGACCATCGGGGCGAGGCTCACCATCAGCGGGATCGGCCTGCGGCCCGGGGGCTCGGGCGGTGCGGGCAGCCGGAACCGCTCGGGCGCCAGATGGGGCAGGATGCGCGGCGGCCGGTTGTAGTCCAGGCCGCCGCCGCCCTCGGACGGCACCACCGCGGCGTCCCGGGGCGTGGGTTCGGCCAGTCGCAGCAGGTACTCGCCGACGGACAGTTCCGCGCCGACGGGCCAGAGCTCCCAGCCGTCGGGGAGCTCCGCTTCGCCGACGGCCTCCTCCTGCGGTTCCTCGTCCTCCTCGTCCTGTTCCGCGAGGGGCAGCAGCGGTGTGTTGGGCCTGCCCCGGTGCTCCGGCGGCTCCGGCAGGGAGAGCTTGGCCGGGCCGCCCTCGCGGAGTTCCACGATGGCCGATCCGTCCGGTCGTACGGTCACCCGGATGCCCTCGCCCGGCATGCCCCGGCCTTCGAGGGGGACGGCCGCGTCCTCCAGGGGGCCGATGCCATGGGTGCCGAGTCCGAGGGAGTACACGCGCCCGGCGTCCGGGCCACCCACCACCTGGAGTTCGATCACCGGCGCGTGGTCCACCCGGTGCGGCTGGGGCATGGCGTCGCGCTCGGGGCCGTAGACGGTGGCGGCCGGGGGCTGCGGGGCGCCGAGGGCGACGACGCTGCCGTCCATGAGGCGGGTGGCGGCCAGCGGGGTGCCCGGGGCGAGGGGTTCGTCGCCCAGGTAGCAGGACGGGGCTGCTCCCGGCACGGGGAACGAGCCGCCGGTCTCGTCGGTGTCACCGGTGCGCAGCTGGGCGAGGTGTGCGGCGACTTCCTCGACGGGGGTACTGCCGGACGCGGTGAGCAGCACGTCCTGGCTGCCGGTGGCGTCGCCGTCGGCGACGGTGGTGATGAGGAGTTTCACTTCTCCCCTTGCGGGTGGTTCGGGGGTGGGTGCTTCGGGGGTGGTGCTCGTGGTGCTGGGTTGGCGGGCCGGGCCGTGTCGGAGGGCCGGGCCGACTCAAGACGGCGAGCCGGCTCGGGAAGCCGGGACCGTCGCAAGGCACCGGGCCTCTTCCAGGGGTTCGAGGCCCCGCTCGGCAGGTCCCGGCCCCTCGCCGGTCATCCCTCCCGGCCAGGTCAGCCGGCTCTCTCGGTCAGCCGGTCCTCTCGTCGGCCGTTGCTTACGTCGACCGTTCCTTCCGTCGGCTAGTCCTCCCGTGGGCCGGAGGAAGCCGCCGTGGTGCGTTCACGGGCGGCGTCCGGTTCGGCGAGGAGGCCGGATCCGGTGGTGGTGGTACGGATGGGGGCCGTGGCCTCCGTCGACTTCTCCTGGAGGACCTCCGTCTCTTCGAGCAGCCGGGTCTCCTGGAGCTCCCGGGTCTCCTCGGCCTCCAGCGGCTGACGTTCCCGGCCGCGCGGGAGGGGCGTTCCCCGGCGTGGGGTCGACTCCCGACGCAGTCGGCGGCGGTCCGCGCGGACGGCGGCGACGACGGCCCGGCCGAGCGGTGACGAGTCCGCGTCCAGCTCCAGCTCCGGCGCGACCACCCGGCCGCGCCCGTCGACCCGGAGGGCCCAGGTGTGCCCCGCCACCCGGCCGTCGGCCAGGCAGACGACGGCACCGGAGGCGGCGAGGGCGCTCAGCCTGCGGGCCTGCTCCGGGGTGGGGGCGGCGCAGACGACCACGGTCGTGGCGGCACGGCCGGACTCCCCGATCTCGTCGGGCTCCTGGCCCTCGCCGGGATCGACGGCGGCAGCCGTCTCCAGCTTCCGCAGCAGCGCGTCGAGGCGCTCGCCCCGGTGCTGTGGATGGACCCCGTCCGCGACGACGACCGAGGCACCGCTGCCGGGCCGGTCCAGTTGTGCCGCCATGGCCTGGAGCAACCGGTTCCGGGCGGCCGTGTCCCCCTCCACGGTGATCAGCCGTGGTCCGGCGGCCAGATCGAGGTGGACACAGGCGTCGTCCGCCATGCCGACGGCGACCGGCAACGGCCTGAGGTGCGCACCGGCGCGGGTCCGGCCCGGCGGCAGCGCGTCCTCGTCGTCCAGGGGCAGCTCCCAGCGCTGCGGGCCGGGCTCGGCGGCGGGCTCCCAGGGCGTCGGCGGCTCGGGGAGTCGCCGGGCGGCGATCTGCACGGACGCCCATCCGGGTTCGAGGCGAACGGCGTGCGGTACGGCCCCGGGAGCGTCGGCCAGGGCCGCCGCCGCCGAGTCCAGCAGCCGTCGTACGAGCAGGCCGCCCCGGGGGTCGGAGAGCTGGCGGGCCAGGGCTCGTACGCCTCGGCGGTGGCGGCGGTAGGCGCGCAGGGGTTCGCCGAAGGCCTGCCGCGTCAGGGTCAGTTCACGGCCGACGCGGCGGCGGAACCGCCGCCAGCCGCCCCGCTTGCGGATCATGTGCCGCAGCAGCAGGAAGAGCAGGATCAGGACGACGACGGCCACGATGATGACCGTGAGCACCGAGTCGGTGGGCTTTCCGATCGCGACGATCGAGTCCCGCGCCGGGCCGGAGCTCGTGGCGGCGGCCCCGGTCATGCCGCCGCCAGCGCGTGCTCCGGGTGCCGACGGCGCAGCTCCCGTATCGCGTGGTGGGTGCGGGACTTCACGGTTCCCGGCGGGATGCCCAGGGCGTCGGCGGCGTCGGGGCCGGTGCAGCCGAGGACGTAGACGTAGAAGAGCACTTCGCGGTGGGGGTGCGAGAGCCGGGAGAGGACGTGGACCATGAAGCGGCGCTGCACGGCCTGGCTCATCGGGTCCACGGGCTCGAGGTGCTTGTCCAGGGTGTGTTCGTGCTGGATCGCGGTGTGCACCCGCTCGCGCCGGGACCAGTCGATCACCAGATTGTGCGCCACCCGCATCAGCCAGGCCCGGGACGGTGACCAGCCCGGCGGCTGGCTCGCGGTGCTCTGCCAGGCGCGTACCAGGGTCTCCTGGACGAAGTCCTCGGCCCGCTGGCGGTCGCCGCGTATCAGGCTCGACACATAGCGCAGCAGGGGGCCGTGGTGTTCTTCGTAGAGCCTGCGGACGGATCCGTCGCCGGAGGGCGTGGCCGCGCCGGCGTCAGGAGCGCTCCTGGGCACGACGGTACTCGGTGTGGGCGTTCTCATAGTTCCCCCAGGACCGGCATGAATCTTCCGACGCCGGTCCGATCGGGCGCCGCGACTGCGGCGTTGGCTGGGCAGGGCTGAGCACGGGTACCCGGGGTGGACTCACGGTTCATGGGTGGAACGTGAGGTTCCGCTGGGAGTCTATGAATGCTTCCGTAAGTTTCAAGCCTTCCTGAGAAGAACCCGAGGTTACTGATGAGAATGAAATGTTCCTGGTAGACGGCTTGGAGAAACGACAGGTGATCGACAGCTCCAAGATCCACGCTGTCCGAAAACACCGGCAGGGGCGCCGGTCCGGGGGAGGAACCGACGCCCCTGCGACAAGGGATGCCCGACCTGAGGGGGGAGTCGCGGTCGGCATCCCGCTCGGGGGGGGTGGGGCTCAGGTGGGGATGCCGCCGGCGATCTGCGAGTCGAGGTTGTTGACGGCGTTGCAGATGTCGCGGAACTGCTTGGAGAACGAGGTGATGTTGTTCACTGCCTCCGTCAACGACTTGTTGAAGTTCTCGTAGGACGTCTGCATCTTCGGGCTGGTCGCCGTCAGCAGCAGACCGCCCTGGAGGAGGCTCTCGACCTCGGCCTGCAGTGAGGACAGCTTGGGAACCAGGGTGTCGCTGACCGCGGAGTCGAGCTTCTTGGCGGTGCTTTCGATTTCCTCGTCGTCGATGACGTTCTTGGGCATGGTGCACCTCGTTTTCTGTCGCCGTGCGTCCGGTCATGACCGACCGGGCGCACCGGAGGGGTTGGTGGTCCTGCTGGTACTGCGTGTCGCGCACCGGTCGTTCGGGGCGCGAGGGACCCGGCGGCACCGGAGGGGCGCGCGCTGGGAGCTCGGGGGTGGGGCGGGGCGCCCCGGGTGGGGTCAGCGCCAGTTCTCGCCGAGGGTTCCGAGGGGCGGTTCGGCGCTGGTGCGTTCGTGCTGGGTGATGGAGTCCCTCAGATACCAGCTGCCGTCCTCGCGCCGCTGCCAGATCTCCTGGATCTCGTCGTTCGAGCCGGCCACGAGGCGGAGTCCCATCTTCTCGTTCGTGACGACCTTCAGGACCGAACCGTCGGAGCCCGTGTAGTTGGTCCGGGTGACGCCATCCTCGACCTGGGTCGTCTCCCCCGCGGAGGTGGAACCGGACGGACGGCCGTCCGAGTCGACGATCGGGTTCTCCACTGTCAGATACGCGGGAGGCCTGTCCAGGAACTGCTGGTCGTCCTGCTTGCCGGCCTCGGAGTTGAGGTAGGTCTCCTTGTCCATCCGCAACACCCAGTCGCCGTCGGCTTCCTTGCTCCAGATCTGCTGGGTGTCCCGGCCGGTCTCGTCGGTGACGTAGCGCGTCGCGGACCCGTCGGCGTTGACATCCGTATAAATCTTGGTGACGGAACCGTCGGAGCTACGGGTCGTCGTCACCGAGTCGCCGTCGTCCGACAGCTGGCGGTACGTCTCGGAGTACGACAGCCCCGTGTTCTTGTTGGTGACGGTGGTGGTCGTCTCGACGGGGTTGCCGTTCTTGTCGACCTTGATCTCACCGTTCTCGTCGAGTTGGTACGACACCGTGGTGGTGTTGTTGGCGTCCTCGATGGTGTAGCCGTTGGGCACGGGGGCCTCGGGGGGCAGATCGTCCAGCTGGCCGCGCATTCCCCTGAGCTGACCGGGGTCCGGGTCCTTGTCGAAATCCCGGTCGCGGATCTTGTCCTGCTCCTCGCCGAAGCCGTCCTGGAGGTCCTGCTGCCGTTGCTGGACGGGCTTCTCCTCCTCGGTCAGCCTGGTCTGGGCGTCCTCGGTGTCCGACTGGTCGTCCCACAGCTCCTTCTGGCGGTCCTGGAGGTCCTTCGACTCCTGGTCCAGGGGGTCGAGCCGCCTCTGGAGGTCGGTGCGTTCGGCGTCCAGGCCGTCCTGCTTCTCCTTCACGGCGTCCTCGACGTCCTTCTGGGTGGACTTCTCCAGGTCCCAGAGGTCCTTCTGCTTCTTCTGCAGTTCGTCCTGCCGCTCGGAGAGGGGCGCCTGGTCGCGGCTGAGCGCGTCGCGCTCGTCGTCGAGTTCCTTCTGCCGCTCGTTCAGCGGGTCGAACGCCTTCTCCCCGTCCCGCTGTTCCTGCTCCAGGGCGTCCCAGCGTTCCGCGAGCCCCTTGCCCTCGTTCTCCCACAGGGCGTCCCGCTCCTTGTCCAGGGCATCCTGCTTGCGCCGCCAGGCATCGAGATCCGCCTGCGTGGCGTTGCCCTTGCTCAGCAGGGTCTCCCGTTCCTTCCAGAGGGCTTCCTGCCTCTCCTGGAGGGCGTCCTGCTTGGTGTCGTAGGCCTTCTGCTCCTGCTCCAGGGCGGTGGCCTTCTTCTCGATCGCCGCGTCCTGCTCGGCGCGCAGGGCCTTCTCGTCCTCCCACAGCTGCTGTTGCTCGCGCTGGAGTTCCTCCTGCCGCTTCAGCAGGGGCTCCTGTTCCTTGCTGAGGGCCTCGTACTCCTTCTGCAGCTCGTCCCGCTTGGCCTGGAGTTTCTCCTCGCGCTGCTTGAGGAGTTCCTTCTCCTCCTGCCAGAGCTGCTGCTGCTTGGCCTGGAGTTCGTCCTGCTGCTTCAGGAGGGGTTCGCGCTTCTTGGCCAGCTCCTCCTGCTGCTTGTTGAGCTCTTCCTGCCGCTTCTGCTGGGCAGCGGTCTGCTCGTCGAGCTTCTTCCGCTTCTCGACCAGCGCGTCCTGGTCCTTCTTCAGACGCGCCTGCTGGGTCTTGTAGCGGGCCTCCAGGTTTCTGGCCATCGCCTGGCGGCGCTTGTTGTCCAGCGTCTGCTTGCGGATCTCGTTCTGCCGGATGGCCTCGTCCCGGACCTGGGCGGTGACCTGCTGGGCCGCGCCGGCGGCGTGGGAGGCGTCCTGGTCGTAGAAGGCCTTGCCCGCCCTGTCGAGGAGGTTGCCGAGGTCCGTCATGACCTGCCAGCCCTCTTTGAACGACTTCTTCCAGGCGCCGTAGAAGTCCTCCAGCGCCTCGGCGGTCTCCCGGCGGGGGCCGATGTCCCCGGGAGCGAACGTCTTGTCCGACTGCGAGGTGACGTCCAGTTCGTCGCGGAGGTGCCACAGATGGCGTGCGAGGACGGTCATCAGGTCGTAGTCGTAGGAGACGCGCACCATGTCTGCCGTCCTTTCTCGAAGCGGGCGTGTCCGCGGCGGGCCGGGTCCCGGCGGCTTGGCCGGGGCGGCCCGTACCGCGTGCGGTGGTCGGCGTCGGTGCCGAGCCGCCCTGTAGACGAGAACTCGGGCCCGGATGGTTCAAAGAGATTTCGTCCGCACCTCGCTGACCGGCGGAAACTGTGGCGTGCGCCACTTTCTTGAACTCCCGGGCCGCCCGGAAACGTCTGCTCTCGGTACCCCAAGTCCCGGACCCCGTGGAGGATTCGTTGGCCACCTCCGACGAGTGGAGCAGAGTCGGATTCACCGGCAATCCGGTGACGGGGAATCCGGGCGTCGTCGAGAACATCACCAAGGAGCTGCGCGACCTCAGCGATCTCGCCGGACGGGTCAGCGGCGGCCTCGACACCCTGCTGGCCAAGGCCGAGGACGGCGGCTTCGAGGGGCGGACCGCGGACGCCCTGCGCACGTACGTCAAGAACGAGCTCAAGGTGTTCATGGAGAACATCAACCGCTCGTTCGACATGGCGGCCAACGCCACCGCGCGTTACGCGCGCGCCCTCGGGGACTCTCAGGACCGGGCCGAGAACGCCGCTGACACCGTCGCCGCGCTGGAGCGGGTCGGCGGTCAGCCGCTGCCCGAGAACGACCCGGAGATGACCCGCGCCCGCAACGAGGTGGACGCCGAGACCGACGCCATCCAGGCGGAGGCGAAGATCCTCGAGGAAGCCCTGCACGAGGCGGCCCGCCTGGTGTCGCGGCCCGTGAAGAAGCCGAAGAAGAGCTTCTGGAAGCGGTTCGTGTCGACGTTCTTCAAGGTCCTGGAGATCGTCGCGCTGGTCGTCACCCTCATCGCGGCCATCATCGGTGGCCCGCTGGGGCTCGTGGCCTTCGGAATGGGCGCGGTGCTCTTCGCCAAGGCCCTCGTCGACTACGCCACGGGCAACGGCAACGCGCTCAGCCTCGGCCTCGCCTTCCTCGGCATCCTGTTCCCCTCGACGAAGGGTCTCACCACCCTCAGCGGGCTCTTCCGGCTGGGCGCGTCGGGCGCGAAGGCCCTGAGCGGTGCCCTCTCCGCGAGCGGGCGGCTGCTGTTCCGGGGCGGCAGGGCACTGCTCTCCTCCCCCGGCAGACTGCTGTCCCTGGCCGGGCAGGGACTGGTCAAGTTCGGCGGAGGGCTCGCCAACCGGACCGCGAGCGGGTTCATGGCGCTGCCCCGGGTGCTGTCCAAGACGCCCGCGATGCTGGGGTCGGCCCTGAGGTTCATGGGCGGATTCGCCCGGAGCACCTTCCGGCAGGGCTGGTCCGCGCTGAGCCGCGACTTCTTCCAGTCCACCGCGTTCGTCGGCGGCAACATGGCCACCCGGCTGGGCGTCTTCACGATCATGGGCCTGGGCCGGCTCGTCACCACGGCACTCCTGCCGATGAGGTACTCGGAGATCGCGCAGTTCGGCTACCGGGGCGCCTTCCGCATGGGCTTCATCGACCGCGGTCTGCACTGGACCTCGCGCGGCCTCCGCCCGCTCGGCAGGACGGACTCCCTGGCCGCGGGCCTCACGAACCTGACGGGCCGCAACCTCGACCGGGGCGGCCTCCTGCGCCCGGTGAACGGCACGAACACCGACAAGCTCACCGTGCCCGGCACCCCGGAGTTCAACGAGACCCTCGACGAGCTGGCCGAGATCTCGGTGACGCCGGTGACGCCCCCCCGCACCCCCGGCTTCAGCTCCATGACCGGCTCGGGCACTGCCCGTATGCCGGGCCGCCTCGACGACATGGGTGTCCGACTCGACACCCTGAACACCCTCGACACGGTCGGCCTGCCGGTCGGCACGGTCCCCGGCGGACAGCGGCTCGGCCTGGTCGACCCTGTGACCGGCCGGGTGGGCGGCGACCTGATGCCTCCTCGGCTGCGCACCCCGCTCACCCTGTTCGACCAGGCGGACGAGTTCGGCGGCCCTCTCACCCCCACCACTCTGCTGCCGCCGCGCAGCGCGGTCGACGAGCTGACGGACCTCGACACCCTGACGGGCGTGGAGCGCACCGGGACCGGACTGCTCAAGCCCCTCGACGATCTGGCGGACCTGGCGGAGCTGAGTTTCGACGGCAAGCTCGGCGGGCTGACCGAGTTCCAGGTGCGGCAGATCCTGGACGGCGAGATCGACCTCGCGAACGTCACCCCGGACGGCGTGGTCCTGCGCATCGGGAAGACCGACCCGGTGGACGTCCGGGTGCAGTTGAAGGACGGGGTGAAGGTCGATGTCCTCGGCCCGGCCGACCCCAAGGTCCCGACCTGGAAAACGACGACCGGCACAGACCGCCTGGAGGAACTCGGCATCAAGCTCGACGACCTCACCCGGCTGATCCCCGACGCCGGCGACGGCTCGCGCACCGCCCGCGAACTGCTCGGCCTGGGGCCGGTCCGGACGGACCTCACCGCCCCGGTCACCAAGAACCCCACCTTCACCCCGCTGACCCTGCGGGACATCGTCACCGGCGGCGCCACCGGCAAGCTCGCCACGGACCGCTTCCAGACCTGGCTGCGCACCCAGACCGCCCAGTTCCAGCTGGACACCGCCGGGCGCAGGCTCAGCGAGCTCACCGAGCAGGTCGGCATACCGCCGCTGACCCGCGCCCAGGCCGAGCTGGATCTGAGCGCCGCTCAGGTCGGCTTCAACCAGGCCCGTATCGCCTTCGACCGGCTCGGCATGAACCTGGACACGGTCCGCCAGGACATCACGGTGATGATGGCCCGCGTGGACGGCCCTGCGGCCGGCATGCCCACCGGTGAACTGCATCTGCTGGACGACCTGGGACAGCGCACCGGTCAGTGGATCACCATGGAGCCCGGGCCGAACATCACCTGGGTCCTCAAGACGGACGCCGGGATCGTCCCCGACGTCAAGGTGACCCTGGCCGACGGCGTCTTCACCGTCACCGGGACCGACGGCCTCATCACCAGGATCGGCGCCGACGGCCGACCGATGGTCCTCGGCGACGCGGGACAGTTCACGCTCCCTCAGCTGTCGGGAACGGGCATGGACAAGGTGGTCCTGCCCGCGCCACGGGAGCTGGACCGGCTGGCCTTCGCCGCCGACCGCTCCATCGACATCCAGACCATCAATCCGGCGCCGGTCTGGCGCGAGACCGACGAGACGCTGTGGCGTATCGGCGGCAAGCGCCCCCTCGACCAGATCTTCAACGAGGGGTTCACCGTCCGCGACCCCCTGGAGACCAACCTGGACGTCATGGTCAGGACCGGCCAGCCGTCGGCGTTCGTGAGCACCACCACCGACAAGAACCTCCTCTGGGACGGCATCTTCAAGTTCGAGATCGAGGCCTCCGGCGGGATCGACGTCGGCAAGACCTTCGAACGCTCCATGGGACCGGACGCCTGGAAGGCATCGGGCTGGGCGTCGGAGAACGAGATCGCCTTCCCCGGCGGTATCGCCCCGGAGTTCATCCGCGGCGCGTACCGGATGGACGCCCAGCACAACCTCCTGGAGTGGATCCCGAACCCCAACTTCCGGGGCAGCAACCCCATGCCCGAGCTGGCGGCGGATCTGAAGGTCGCCGGGGAGGGCACCTCGGGCCTCAGCGCGCTGGACTTCCAGGGCCTGTCTCTCGACGACCAGCTGCGGCTCCTGGACCAGCTCGACCTGGGCGAGACCAAGGCCTTCGACGACCTCGACTCCCTCAACGGGGTCAACGCCCTGGACGAGGTCGGAAGCCAGGTGGACGACCTAGGCTATCTGTCGGACGAGTTCCACTTCGACCGCTTCGACGCCCCCGCGCCCCGGGCCGAGACCGTGCTGGTGGACCCGCAGGAGTTCGCCGGGGTGACCGGCTTCCGGATGGAGGGGCAGCGCACCCCGCTGGAGGGCGGCGGGTTCTCGTTCACCGAACAGGCCGGCGACATCCGGCTGGTGTTCGACGCCGACGAGGTCCTGCAGTTCACCGACGTCCGGCTCCCCAGCGGCGATGGCTTCCTCCGCTTCGACGCCGAGGCGGGGCCGGGGTCCCTGCCCCGGGTCGTCGGCCAGGACGGAGTGCCGCTGCCCGGCGGTGCGGTGATCGAACCGGTCAGGGGCGCGCTGGGCGTGGTCACCGGTGTACGGGTGCGGTCCCTCGACGGGGCCTGGCTGGCCCGCTTCGATCTGGACGGTACGCGGCTGTCGGAGCAGCTGACCCTGTCCGGCCCCGTCGGCGGCCCGCTGACCGGGTCCCGGCTGACGACGACGTTCACACAACTGCCGGGCGGAGCGCAGTCGGCCACGCACCGGCTGACCGTGCCGGGGCTGGGCGACGGCGCCTTCGACGTCGTACGGCTGGACGGGGATCTGGCACAGCGGCTGCCGGGCGGGTTCGCGGTGACCGACACGGCGACCGGGGCGGGGTTCGTGTTCGACCGGGGTGGCCGGTTGGTCGATCTTCCGGTGGACGAGGTGTCGCCGGTACGCCTGGACGTGTCGGGGTCGGCGGTGCCGGACTCGACGGTGGACCTGCCGGGGTCCACGCTTCTGGAAACGGACCCGGGTCTGCCCTCGGCCCTCGACGATCTCGGCGACTTGGGCCGTCTCGGTGAACAGGGCGATCTCGGCGACCTGGCCCGCCTCGGTGACCTCGGTGAGTCGGGCTCGCTCAACCGGCTCGCGCTGCCGGATCTGCCGCATACGGATCTGACGCCGCAACCCGCCGGCTTCGACGCCCGGTTCGCGTCCACGGTGGCCGACGGCGCTCCTACGCCGGTGAACCCGTCGCGGTTCGACGGCATCGCGCTGTCCGGGGCGGACGAGCTGACGAATCTGCGGCTGCGGGTCACGGAGTTCCCGGCGACCGATCTCGCGCCGGCGTCGTTCCGGATCGACGTGGTCGACTTCGGCGCCCCCGGCGGTCCGGTACGGCTGGAGAACGTGAACCTCACCCTCCGCGAGGGCGGCGGGCTGAGCATCACCGGTTCGCAGGGCGGGGTGCGCTGGCAGTTCGACGCGCTCGGGCAACTGGAGTACCGCGAACTGCCGCTGACCGGCACCGACTTGGCGCTGCGCTTCACCGACGAGGCCCTGAACCCGATGCCGCGCGTGGTCGGCCCCGACGGCGTGCCCGTCCAGGGCGCGACGCTCACACCGGTCCGGGACGCGACCGGCGCCCTGACCGAGCTGACCGTACGGGTGCCCGTGCCGGGTACGGACGGGCTCACGGCGGTGTGGCGGTTCGAGCCGGGCGGCACCCTGCGCGGGCAGGAACTTCCGCTCACCTTGCCGGGTGTCGACAGCCCCGCCGGCCTGGGCATCAAGGTGACGATCACCCCCGGTACCGGCGGCACCACGAACAGGCTCCTCGAACTCACCGGACCGTCGAGCCTCACCGGTTCCCTCCGGCTCGGCCCGATGGACGGCTCCCTCGCCGGACGACTGCCGAACGGCTTCACGGTGACCGACACCGTCACCGGCGCCCGCTTCCACTTCGACGCGGACGGCCGCCTCGCCATACGGGACATACCGGCCCGGGACGGTTCCGGTTTCCTCCGCTTCACCGACGACGCCGCGCCCGGCACCCCACCGGTACGACTCGACGAACTGGGCGATCTCGGCGACTTCGGTGGCGACCTGGGTGATGTGACGCAGTTGTTCAACCGGACGCTCGACGAGGCCGCGGGGCTGCGCACCGCACCGGACGCGGTCGACCCGTCGAACCTCACGAGCGTACGGGCCCTCGACTCCCAGGCCGCCGACCCGGTGTCGGCCTCGCTGGAGGAGCTGATCAACCTCACCCGGATCGACCCGGACGCACCACCGCTGACCCTCGACGACCTGAACCGCTTCGCCGACGACACCGAGTTCCCGCGTACCGACTCGCTCTCCGACCTCTCGGGGCTCTCCGACGACCTCGGTGGACTGTCGGACCCCGACCTCGCGGCCCTGCGGGCACGTCTGGACGCCGTTCGGCAGCCGATGGAGCCCCAGAACCTCGTACCGCTGTCCGGTGTCGAGGAGTTGTCGGGCTTCGACGTGCGGATCATCGAGGTCGCGCCGACCGAGACGACGCCGGGCACGGTCCGGCTGGAGCTGGTCGAGCGCACCCCCGGCGCGGGCGGGCCGACGCGCGCCTCGGACTTCACGGTCGGGCTGCTCGACGACAGCGGCAGGTTCGCGGTCGTCGATCCGAGCGGCACCACCCGTCTCACCTTCGCCCCGGACGGCACCTTCCTCGCGCGCGACGCCACCCTCGCGTTCAACGGGCTGCCCCAGGGGATGCGGCTCAATGTGACGGCCACTCCCTTGGGGGACGGCACCAGTCGGCTCGCGGCCAATGTGATCGGCCCTCCTGGCACGACCGGCTCCATCCGCTTCACCGATGTGCACAGCACGCTGTCCGGGCGGCTGCCCGGCGGTTTCACCCTCACCGACACCGTCACCGGCTCGCGTTTCCACTTCGACCACACCGGCCGCCTCGCCTTCCGTGACCTGCCGGCCGAGGACGGCTCCGGCTTCCTCCGCTTCACCGAGGACGCCGCACCCGGCACGGCTCCCGTCCGGCTCGACGAACTCGGCGGCTTGGGCGACTTCGGCGACGACCTGGGGGAACGCCTCCCGCTCGGCTCCGGCCCGGAGAACGCCGTCCCGGAGAGCGGCGCATGGGGCAACATCGACCTCGCCCGCGTCTTCGACCGTACGCTCGACGAGGCTTCCAGCCTGCGTACGGCGCCGGAGGGCGCCCCGGCGAACATGGCCGACATCGGCGGCGCCATGGACTTCGTACACGTCACGCCCGAGTCCCAGGTCCTCCAGCCGGTGGACCTGCCGGGTATCCAGCGGCTCACCGACGGGGCGACCGCGTCGCTCGACAGGTTCGGTCTGCGCCCAGAGCTGCTGACCGACCAGCTGCGGGAGATGACCGGGCAGGCACGTCTGACGCTGCGGCAGGACGCCGTCACCACCCTCGGCGAGTACCTCACCCTCTCCCCGTCGACGCGCCTCGACGACCACCTCCAGTCCGCGCTGCACGGCGGCACGGGCCGCCTCCTCGGCGACTTCACCGTCAATCCGACTCCGAACGGAGGCCCCGGGGGCGCGCGCTTCACCGTGCACCACAACCCGTCGGACGTGACGCTGGGCTTCGACGCGAACCGCGGACTGGTCTACCAAGAGGTGTTCCTCAGGGGCGGCCCGAGCGATATGGACGGGCTGAAGCTGGGGATCACCGGCCGGTCGGCGGACGGCGGGCCGTGGACGCCCACCTCGGTGGACTTCGTCGGCGCCCGCCCGGCCGACGCCCTCTTCACGGTCGCCCCGAGCACCGAAGTGCCCGGTGGTCTCACCCTCACCGACGCGACCGGCACCACGCGCCTGCACTACGGGCCCGAGGGCGTGCACGCCTTCCGGGACGTCCAGCTGCCCGGCGACCGGGGCGTCCTCCGCTTCGAACCCGGCGGCGCACCCCGGCTGCTGGACGCCACGGGCCACCGACTGCCCGGGTTCCGTACGGAGCTCCTCGACGACGGCCGGATCGCCCTCGTCCCCACCGGCAAGGGCGCCCAGCCGCTGGAGCGGGCGGTGTTCGACCCGGCGGGCACGCTGCGGGAGGAGACGATCGCGATCCGCGGCAAGGGCGGTGTCCCGACCGGGGAGTTCTGGAAGATCGACCACGCCGCGGGCAAGGCCGTCCGGCTCGACTCCTCCCACAACCCTCTCAACGGGCGGTTCGACACGGCCACCGTGGAGAAGTCCGCCACGGGGCAGTTCAAGCTGACCGGCACCCAGCCGGGCAAGGTGACCCTCTTCGAACGCGAGACCCTGAAGAACGGCAACGTCGTACACATCGACCGCGACCGCTTCGGGCAGGCCCGCTGGACCGAGTTCGACGCCGGCGGGGATCTCTCCCGCCACGGCCGCCGGATCTGGGACGCGGACCAGCGGACCGTCCACGACGTACCGTCCGGCTCCTGGCAACGCCTGATCAACAACGCCGGCGACGTGCGGACGTACACCAAGGGCGCCGACGGCGGTCTCGTCCGCGCCGAGAAGGAGATCGACGGTCGGTGGACGTGGCAGCGCTTCGACAAGGAGGGCGCCCAGGCGCTGTCCGGCACCCGGCACTGGAACTGGGACCACGTCGGGTTCAAGGACACCTTCGTCGACCCGGCCACCGGTCTGGAGGCGGTGGCTCAGCGACGCGGCATGACCTGGCCGTTCGGCGGTGAGCACGGCTCCCGGATGTACCAGGAGTTCTCGGTGGTGCCGGGCCACGCCCCCGCCGGAGGTCGCGTCGACCCGGGCGCGTACACCGGTACGGGCGCGGCGAACGCCCAGATCGAGAGTCTGGAGGCGCTGGCGGACGGCGGCACCCTGCTCGTGAAACGGTTCGCCGACATGCGTCCGCCCGCGTTCCTGTGGAAGAACGCCGCCGGCCGCAGCCCCTTCGACGGGTTCTTCCGCGACCTGTTCGCCGGTGACTCCCTGCACCGGGTCAGCCACTGGACCGAGACCGCCGCCGACGGCAGCAGGCTGACCGGCGTGCGCCTCAACCCGAGCGGCTCCAACTGGGTCGACATCGACCAGTACGGCCGTATCGTGCGCGAGAGCCGCAAGCTCGACAACGGCAACACCATCGAGGTGGGCCGCAGCCTGGACGACCCCACGCGCTGGGCGCCCGCCCCGGAGTACCGCAAGGGCGGCTCGTACGAACTGTCCTGGCGGGACACGACGAGCGGCACCACCGGCACCCGGCACTTCGACGGCAACGGGCGCTGGCGCGACCTCTTCACCGACGAGAACGGCGTCGAACGGGTCCGGATGCGCAGCGAGGGCCGGAACACCCGGGAGTACCTGTTCGAGGCACCCTCCACCCGGGACCTCGCCGTCAACGACAGGGCGGGCCTCTGGGTCGACAAGAACTCCCTGCTGCACGTCACCGGACGCCGTGACCTGATCGACGGCCGGATCATCGAGTCGTCCGGCGACCCGTACCACACCACCTGGACGTGGAAGGCGTTCTCCGCCGACGATCCGGCCACCGTGGTCGCCGAGGGCGTCCGCAAGCAGAACCGCGGTTCGTTCTACTCCAGGACCTGGGACGACTCGTTCGTCGACCTCGACGGGCTCGGCAACCGGGTGCGTGAGCGCAACGCCACCGACACGGCGAGTTCCTGGGTCGACGCGGTGAAGCAGCCCGACGGCACCTGGAAGTGGACGAGGACCGCCGCCGACGGCACGGTCCACTCCGAGGGCACCCGCGTGTACGACGACATCGCGGGCGGCGGCCACTGGCGGGACCTCGTGGACGGCCAGGTGGTCAGAGAGCGCCGGGGCGGCCGGGTCCGCGAGTTCGACTACAGGATCGTCGCACCCGAGCCGCCCGCCGCACCGGCCCGCACCGGCTCGGTGCGCGACCTCCTCGCCCGATCCGCCCTGCAGTTCGAGCCGCCGAGGACAGTGGAGGTGAACCCGCAGGTCTGGAAGGAGTACGACCTCGGCAAAGTGTTCCGTGAGCGGGTCGCCGTGGACGGCACACCCGGCCGGTTCCGCGAGGTCGACAAGCAGTGGGGCCAGTGGCGGGAGTTCCAGGACGGCCATCTGGTGGAGCAGCGGACGTTCACCGGGCGGGTCTGGAAGACCGACGCCTTCGGCCGCTTCAGCGGCTCCGGCCCGGCCATGATCCCCGAGTACCTGGCGGGCGCGCTGCCCCGTATGGGCGGCGAGGTCGGTCTGCCCGGCGACGCCGGGTGGCGGCTGATCGGCCGGGAGACCGACTTCCGGGGCAGGGAGATCGAGGCCCTGGGTCTGCTGCGGGAGGTCCAGGACCCCTGGCACGGCGTGTTCCAGGGGGTCAAGGACGGCGTGTCGGCGGAGATGCCGGTGTGGCAGCGTGAACTGCGCTCCGGGCTCACCTCGTTCGCCACCGGCTTCGTCACCGACTTCACCGCGAGCCTGGTGATCACCGAGCTCACCAACAACGGCGACCTCAAGCGGGTCGACTACTTCAAGGCGCTGCTGAACGGCGCGGTCGGCGGCACCTTCAGCGGCGGGCTCAACGCCCTGTACAACCGCACCCCGCTGGGCTACTTCAAGAACAGCCTGGGCGCACGGGACTGGGGTGGACACCCCAAGCAGTCCATGGCCAGTAACACCGACGACTGGGCCACCGACTGGGCCGCCCAGGAGAAGCCGACGCGTTGGCGCAACGCCACGTACGCCAACACCGTGGGCATCGCCACCGGCGCGCTCAGCGGTTTCGTCAGCAACGCCATCAGCGCGTCGGTCTTCGGCGTCAACGGCAACGAGGTCAAGGGCGCGGACGCCCTGCTGGCCGGTCTGTGGGGCGCGGGCGCCTCCGCGTTCAGCGGTGTCACCACCGGCCTGGCGCGCAGCGCCTTCCACCTCACCACCGGCTCCCGGGTCTTCCACAAGGGCGGCCTGCCCGAGCTGGGCGCGAACTGGGCCGAGTCCGCGCTGACCCGGTACATCAGCTGGCTGATCACTGAGGAGGACAAGAAGAACGGCAACAACCTGCCCAGCCCCGGCCGGTCGTTCCCGACCGCGCCGACGCCCCCCACGTCGACCCCGTCCACGACGGCATCGGCATCACAGCAGCAACCGGCCTCCGATCCGGCCGCCCTGCTCACCGACGGATTGGAGTTCCCGTGACCGCCACCGCCACCGTGCACCGGGTCGCCCCCAAGGGCCGCGGCGCCCACCGCAGCATCGCCTCCGCCGTGCGCGCCGCCCGCGACGGCGACGAGATCCGCATCGCCCCCGGCGAGTACGTCGAGCAGCTGGTCCTCGACCGTACGGTGCGGCTGCTGCCGGAGGCCGGTCCGGAGCACGCCGTACGGGTGCTGGCCGCGTCCCCCGGGCGGCCCGTGCTGGAGGTCGCCGCCCGGGACGTACGGGTGGAGGGCATCGCCCTGATCGGACAGGACCCGGGGCTGCCCGCCGTACTGGTGGGGGCCGGCGATCTGGAGCTGGACGCCTGTGACGTCTCCGGCGGGCGGGTCGAGGCGGGTGGCGACGCGTCCCTGACGCTGACGGACTGCCGGGTCTCCGGTGCGCAGCTCGCCGGGGTGCACACCAACACCACGGGCTCGGCGCGGCTGACGCGGGTCGTGGTCGAGGACGTCGACGGGACCGGTGTCGTGATCGGCGCCCGGGCCGCCGTCGAGGCCACCGAGGTGACGGTACGGCGGGTCACCGGGTCGGGGGTCCGCGTCCGGGGAGGCGCCCGGGCGGTGCTGCGGGAGTGCCGGATCTCCGGGCCCGGGCGCAGCGGGCTGCTGGTGGAGGACGAGGCGGCCGTCACCGCGCTGGACTGCCGGGTGGAGGAGACGGCCGCCGAGGGCGTACGGGTGCTGGGCAGCTCGGCGCGGCCCGAGGTGCCCGCGGAGCGCCGGGAAAGCGCCGAGGGCGGGGTGGTCCTCGCCCGCTGCGAGGTGCTGCGCACCGGCACGGACGCGGTCGCGCTCTCCGGCACCGGGGACGCGCTGCTGGTGAACTGCCGGCTGCGGGACGGCTCGGGGCCCGGGGTGAGCGTGGAGGGCGAGAGCCGTGCCGAGCTGGTGGACTGCCAGGTGGACCGGGCGCACGGCTCGGGTCTGGTGGCCCGGGGCACCGGCCGGCTGTCCGCCGAGGGCACCTCGGTGACCGGCAGCCGGGCGAACGGTCTGCTGGCGGGCGACCGTTCCGAGGTGCGCATGGACGCCAGTGATGTGACGGCGTGTTCGTTCAGCGCGGTGCACGCCTGCGACGACTCCCGGGTGACGCTCACCGCGTGCCGTATCGGCTCCACCGCCGAGCATGGGATCCGCGCCACCGACCGGGCGGGGCTCACCGTCGAGGGCGGCCGGATCACGGACTGCGGACTGTCCGGGGTGCGGATCGACGGTGCGGCCGAGGCGCGGATGCGCGGGCTGTCGGTGGTGCGCGGCCGGTCCGGGATCACCACCGAGTCGACCGGGACGGTGGTCCTGGAGGAGTGCGATGTCGTGGACGCCGAGCGGGCCGGGATCTCCTGCGGTACGGAGACCGGTCCGGTGCTGCGGGACTGCCGGATCAGCGGGACCGGTACGGCGGGCCTGGTGATCGGCGAACGCGCCACGCCCAGCGTCGAGGGCTGCACGGTACGGGACGCGGCCGGCTCCGGCCTGGTGGTGGGCCCGCGCGCCGAGCCCCGGGTCAGATACCTCACGGTGGCCAGGACCGGCAAGAACAGCCTGTTCGTCGGCGAGAAGGCCCGCGGCACCTTCGAGGACTGCGTCTTCACCGGCGCGGGCAGCGACGGCGCGGCCTTCCCGGCGCTGCATGTGTCGGCCGGCGGCGCGCCCGTCCTGCGTGGCTGCCTGGTCCGTGACGCCGAGGAGGACGTGGCGCTGGAGAAGGGCGCCCGCCCGGTGTTCGACGACTGTGTGTCCCGGGACGTGAAGAACCCGTCCCTGCCGACCGGCGCGGAGCAGGCGCTGTCGGCCGCCTCGGGCCCGGACCCGGCCGGTGCCGGGACCAGCGCGAGACAGACCGAGGCACCGCCCGAGGACACCCTGGACGACCTGCTCGCCGAGCTGCGGGGGCTGGCCGGTCTGGAGCGGGTCAAGCACGATGTGTCGTCGCTGGTCAAGCTGATGCAGATGGTCCGCCGCCGGGAGGAGATGGGCCTCGCCCCGCCCCCGCTCAGTCGCCATCTGGTCTTCGCCGGGAACCCCGGCACGGGCAAGACCACCGTGGCCCGCCTCTACGGCCGCATCCTCGCCGCCGTCGGCCTGCTGGAGCGCGGCCATCTGGTGGAGGCCGACCGCTCCGCGCTGGTCGGCGAGTACGTCGGACACACCGGGCCCAAGACCACGCGGGTGTTCCAGCAGGCCCGGGGCGGGGTGCTGTTCATCGACGAGGCGTACTCCCTCACCCAGTACGCCGGGTCCAACGACTTCGGCCAGGAGGCGATCGCCACCCTGGTGAAGCTGATGGAGGACCACCGCGACGACGTGGTGGTGATCGTCGCCGGATACCTCAAGGAGATGGAGGTGTTCGTCCGCTCCAACCCCGGTCTGGCCTCCCGCTTCAACCGCACCCTGCTCTTCGAGGACTACGGCAGCGCCGAACTCGTCAGCATCGTCGAACACCAGGCCGCCCAGCACCAGTACGAGCTCGGCCCGGACACCCGCGAGGCGCTGACAGCGCGCTTCGACGCGATGCCCCGGGACCGGGGTTTCGGCAACGGCCGTACGGCACGCCAACTCTTCCAGGCCATGACGGAACACCAGGCGTACCGCGTCGCCAAACTGCCGGAGGCCTCGGAGTCCGACGTGATGACGCTCAAGCCCGAGGACATCCCACAGTCCTCGTGAACCCGCAGTCCCTGTGATCCCGCAAACGACCTCAACGACCTCCTTAAGGACCCACTCCATGCCGCACACCCCCGCTCACTCGGACGACCGGGACAGCGCCCGCAGCGAAGGCGAGTTCGCCGACCTGTTCGCCCGGAAGGCGCACACTCCGCTCCGTGGCTTCCTGCCCGGCCGCCGGGTCTGGACCGCGGTCGGCGGCTCCGCCGCCGCGGTGCTGGTGATCGCCGGTTCCGCCGCGGCCGTCGCCTCCATCGACTGGCGCGCCGACTCGTCCGAGAAGGTGACCGCGGCGGCCGACGAGTCCCCGAAGGAGAAGTCCGCCTCCGGTGACACGAAGAAGGAGACGACGGCCCCCTCCCCGAAGGCGAAGGACAAGGACAAGGGGGCACCCGACGTCGTCTACGTCCCCGTGTCGGGCGGATCCGGGGCCGGAGCGGGTACGGGTGGGGCGGAAGCGGCGCCGGGGTCCGACCCCACGCCCGGCTCGGACGGCACCACCGGTGGCACGACCGGCTCCAACGGCTCTTCCGGCTCGACCGGCTCGACCGACGACCAGGAGAAGCAGAGCACGACCGCCGAGAACAGCGGGTCGCAGTCGACGACCGGCTATCTGTGGACCGACGGCAGCGTGGACTCCGACACCAACGACTACTGGGACCAGAGCACCGTCACGGTGAAGACCACCCAGTCCCTCACCGGCCTCAAGGTCGTCGTCAGCATCGACCAGACCGGGGGCGTCGCCAGCACCGGCGTCTGGTCCTCCCTCGGTGACAAGGTGACGGTCTCCTCGGCGGCGGACAGCAACCAGCTGGCCTACGTGGTGACCCTGAAGTCGGGCAACACCATCGGCCCCGGCACCTACACGTTCAAGTTCCAGTACAACCACTCCCAGGGCCGCCGCGACGCGGGCGGCGACCGCTACAACGTCACGGCCACCTCCACCGGTTCGGACACCGAGTTCAAGAAGGGGAGCTTCTGACGAGTTCGAGGAGGGCGACTCCCGGGGCGGCCGGGGCACGATTGTCCTATGAACCGAATATCGCGTGACATGGTCGCCCCCGCCGTCGCCAATCCGCTGCGCGCACTGTCCCTGGAGCGGTTGCGGCGGCGTACGAGCATGAAATGGCGGACGTACCCGGCCGATGTGCTGCCGCTGTGGGTCGCCGAGATGGACGTTCCACTGGCCGAGCCGGTCGCGCGGGCTGTCGTGGACGCGGTGACGCTCGGGGACACCGGCTATCCGGCCGGGACGGCGTACGCGGAGGCGCTGGCCGGGTTCGCGAGCGGACGGTGGGGGTGGGACGGGCTCGCGGTGGAGCGCACGGCGATCGTTCCGGATGTGATGCTGGGCGTCGTCGAGATGCTCAAGCTGGTCTCCGGACCGGGCGACCCGGTGATCGTCAGCTCGCCGGTGTATACGCCATTCTACCAGTTCGTCGAGCACGCGGACCGGCGCCTCGTCGAGGCGCCGCTGGGCCCGGACGGCCGGATCGACTTCGCGGTGCTGGGGGGCGCGTTCGAGCGCGCCGGGGGCGGTCGGAGCCGTCCGGTGTACCTGCTGTGCAGCCCGCACAACCCGACGGGCACCCTGCACACGGCCGCGGAACTGGCGGAGGTGGCACGGCTGGCGCGGGCGTACGGCGTGCGGGTCGTCGCCGACGAGATCCACGCGCCGATCGTGGCCTCGGGGGCGACGTTCGTCCCCTATCTGAGCGTGCCGGGCGGGGAGGACGGGCTGTCGCTGATGTCGGCGTCCAAGGCGTGGAACCTGGCCGGTCTCAAGGCCGCCCTCGCCATCGCGGGCCCCGAGGCGGCCGATGATCTGGCCCGCCTTCCCGAAGAGGTCAGTCACGGGCCCAGCCATGTCGGCGTCATCGCCCACACCGCCGCGCTGCGGGACGGCGGCGACTGGCTCGACGCGCTGCTCGCCGGCCTCGACGACAACCGGCGCCTGCTGACCGAACTGCTGGCCGAACACCTGCCCGCCGTGCGCTACCAACCGGCCGAGGCCACCTATCTGGCGTGGCTGGACTGCCGGGCCCTGAACCTGGCCGACGACCCCGCGGCCGTCTTCCTGGACCGTGGCCGGGTCGCCCTGAACTCCGGCCCCTCCTTCGGAACCGGTGGCGCCGGTTTCGTCCGTATGAACCTGGCGACGTCTCCCGAGTTGATCACCGAGGGTGTACGCCGCATGGCCGCCGCTCTCGCCTGAGCCACGCGTACGGAGCGTCACGGCGTCGGTGGCGCCGCCCTGTTGGCGACTGGCCGGTAATACGTAGCCCGTTATGTAGGCCTACGGATGCGTGGGCGATCTCCCTCGGATTGGCTTGCCATGCCGGAGGGATCGCCTCGCGTGTCCGCCCGTCGCCGTCACCGGCGCGCAGGCGGGACCTGTGGGAGGGGCCCCGGGCCGATTGTCAGTGGCAGCCGCTAGCGTTCCGCACATGGTCGCACTTGGGCCGGGATTCCCCGGCTGAACTGTGCTTTCTTTCTGTGTTCTTGATGCGGAGGGCTGGGGTTCGTGGGTTGGCTGGCGGCGGGTGACGGGTATGAAGTCGCCCTTGTGGAGGGGCGGGTGGCGGCACGGGCCACCTCGGGCCGGGCGGCGGGGCGGCAGTTGAAGTCGTTGCCGAAGGCGCTGAAGGACCACCCGGAGGTGGACCGGCTGCGGCGCTTCGCTCAGTGGCTGGATCGGCACGCCACGGCGTGCGTCGCGCAGGTCGACTCCTGGATGGTGTCGTCACTGCCCGTACCCACTGGTCTGCTGGCCCGGGTGTGGCCGGACGAGGCCTGGCAGTCGGCGCTGCGCGACCTGGCGGTGGTCGGCGACGACCCGGACGAGGTGGGCTTCCTGCGCGGCGCCACGGACTCCGGTGAGCTGCGGATCGTGAACCTGGACGGCGAGACGGTCCGGCTCTCCCCGCGCACGGTGACGCTGCCGCACCCGGTGCTGCTGCCCGACCTCGACGATCTGCGGGAGTTCGCGGCGGAGCTGGGCATCGTGCAGCGCGTCGAGCAGATACACCGGGCGATCTGGCGGCGGCCGGACGACCTGGACGCCAAGGCCACCGAGGTGCGGGAGTTCGCCGGCGGCTCCTTCCGCTCCCGTTTCGCCCTCGCCGCGCGCGCCTCCTCGCTGGGTTACCGGGTGGCCGGCGGTTACGCCACCGCACGGGTACGGGACGGCGGTCGCACCGTCGAGGCCTCCGTGTGGATCGGCGAGCCGTACTGGGAGGACGAGACGAAGACCGGCGCCCTCACCTGGCACGACCAGGACGGCCGCGCGATACCGCTGCGCGAGGTGGGCCCGGTGGCCTGGTCGGAGGGGATGCGGATGGCCGCGGCGCTGTACGCCGGGCGTGTGATCGAGGAGGGCAAGGACGCATGAGCGGGGGGACGCGGGTGTCGTACGAGGAGTTGCTGACGGCGGGCGGGGTGCTGCCGCCGGACACGGAGGGGGCCGGCGAGCGGGCGGTGCCGCTGACGGCGCGGACGTACCGTCACCCGGGCCTGGACGACCGGGTGGTGGTGCGGCTGGTCGCCGGGGAGCTGGGCGCGGCGGAGGACCTGGCCGCCGCGTTCCTCGGTCTCGAACAGGACGCGGAGCCGGTCGTGGTGGGGCTCGGGCCGCGTCAGTCGCTGGGCTTCCCGGAGTGGGTGCTGGTGCACCACCCGGAGGACGGGCACCACGCGCTGGGCGTCGTACCGGATCTGGAGAAGGTGGCCCGGCAGGTGAAGTCCAAGCCGAAGGCGGCCATGGACGCCTACGTGGAGCTGGGCGCGCGGCTGGCGGCGTCGGTGCCGCACTTCCTGCCGACGTTCTACGAGCAGGCCGGGCGGGTGTTCCTCGCGGAGGAGAACGCCACGTACGCGGCCCAGTTGTTCACCCGTGCCCGCAAGGCCGAGGCGGAGCACGGGCTGACGGTGGACGAGGAGCGGCTGGACGCGGTGTTCCTGGAGTTCGCGCTGGCCGGCGCGCTCCCGGTGAAGGTGCTGTCGGCGTATGTGAAGGAGCTGGCCGCGCGGGTGCCGGCCGAGGAGGCACTGCGGCGCTTCACCAAGCTGGCTCTGCGCCGCACGGCGGGCGGTCTGCCGCCGTCGGCGCAGATGGCGAACGATCTGCGGAAGCTGGCCCGTGCCGCCGGCCGGGACGCCGACCTCACCGAGCAGGAGTATCTGGCCGAGCTGCTGAGTCTGCCGGCCACGCTGCGTGCGGCGGCGGGCTGGTGGAAGGGTCACCGTACGGCCCTGGTGGCGCTGGCCGAGCGGGAGCCTCGGGTGCGGGGCACGTTGCTGGACCTGATCCCGGCCGGCCAGGACAAGGAGATGCCCGCGCTGTGGCTGGGCCTGCTGGGGGCGTCCGGTGCCACGGCGGGGCTGTGGGACGCGTCGCTGCCCGAGGAGGAACGGCCGGGCGACGGTACGGCGGGCTGGCTGAAGCGGTTCCTGGAGTTCCGGAAGCAGTCGTGGCGCGCCTCGGAAAGGCTGCCTGAGCTGTACCCGCTGGTGGAGCGGGCGGCGGACGCGCTGCGGGCCGACCTGGTGGCGGCCGGCGAGGGGTTGAAGGTCACTCAGGACGTCGATCTGCTCGACCTGCTGCTCTCCCTTGACATGCCCGTGGCCGATCCCAGGAAGAGCACCATGCTGCTGCTCGGTCAGTGGGCGGCGGGCGAGGGGCAGCGCGATCTGCTGTCGCTGGCCGCCGACTCCCGTTTCCACGAGGCGTTCCGCCGGGGTGCAGACCGGCTCGACAACAACGCCCAGGGTCTGCGGGCGATCCGGCTGCTGGCGGCGTCGCCGGGCGGGCGCCCGATGCTGGCGGAGTGGGTGCGTGAGGTCGTCCGCCGGTTCACTGTCGTCGGTCTGCCGCAGCTGCCGGAGGCTCTGAGCCGGCTGCGGTGGCTGCCCGCCGAGGCGCTGGCGCTGGCCGAGGAGGAGGTGCGCGAGGCGGTCGCCACCGACCTCGCCCCGGTGCTGGCCCGCACTCTGAAGGCCGGCCTCTTCGACGAACTGGGCTGGCCCGCCTGGGAGGACGCGACGGCCACGCTCGTCCCCAAGGACGACGTCGAGGACATGATCGTCGCCGACGCCTGGCCCCACCTCATCGTGGCGGGCGCCGCCCAGGCCCGTGTGATCGGCGCCGAGGGCACGGTCCTCACGCACGACCTGCGCATCCCGGCGAACGAGAGCTGGGGCGACCCCGGCTTCCACCACGTGGACGGCGAGCTGCTCGTCTACTGGCGGACCCGCGACGACGGCCTGCGCGGCTACTGGCACACCCGCGCCGACCGCACGCTGAGCCTGGAGGGCCCGCAGAGCACCCGGGGCACCCAGATGGACTGGTACCGGGCCAACCTCCCGATCACCGTGCCCCTGCCCGGCGGCGGCCGGACCACCGGCGGCGGCGTTCTGCACGCCGGGGACACCACGCTCCCCGAGGAGCGTTTGATGGTCTCCGACGGCGTCTCGTACTGGGTGTGGCAGGCGGAGAACGAGGACCAGGCGGCGAACGGCTGGTACGAGTACGACCCGGCCACGGGCGAGCGCGGACGCATGAGCATGCCCGCGTTCCTCGCCGACGCCCTGCGTGACGCCCCCGCGGGCAGTGCCTACGAGGGCGGCTGGCTGGGGCCCTCGCCGACGGCGGGTCCCACACCGGCCTCCGCGCCCGTGGACGGGCTGGTCGGTCTGCGCATCGTGCGGCTGCCCGACGGCTCCCGGCGCGCCCAGGACCTCGCCGGTCACACCGTCGACCTCCCCGCCGACATGGCGTGGCCGTCCGCGCTCGTGGTGTTCCCCGGCGCCGGCCGCGCCCGCGCCGTCGTCCGCGACGGCTGGCAGCTCAAAATCGTCGACACGGACGGTGTCGTCACCTCGGTGGCCAAGACCGACCGTACGCCCGGTGTCTTCGGCGAGGGCACGCTGCTGCTGCCGCCGGTGCAGTACTGGGAGTGCATGACGCCGCGTGACGTCGTGGGCTCCGAGGCGCTGCGGCGCGTCGACCGGGACACGGCGGCGGCCCTGCTGGCGGCTGCCGCGCACGACGACAAGGACGCGCTGCCCGACGCGATCCGTACGCTCCTGCCCGTCACCCATGGCGCGCTCGTCGCGGGCATCGCCGGGGTCGTCCGGCACGCCGCCGGTCAGCAGGCCGTCCTCGACGCGGCGGCGGCCCGGCTCACCCGGGCCCTCGACGGCGAGTTGGAGGACGAGGGTCCGGTCGGCCCGGCGGACGTCGTGCTCATCGAGGCGCTGAGCGGTCTCGGCGTGGTCGGCGGACACTGGTGGAACCGCGACGAGGAAGTCACCACCGTCTTCCGCTCGCTGCGCGTGATCAGCCGGGCAGCCGGTCTTTCCGGTACCGCCGTGCCGGAGGGGCGGACCGTGCGCCTCCACCACGACGGGCCCGGGCTGCCGTCGGGGCAGCCGGAACTGGAGACGCTGGTCGACCGCGCCACGGCCCTGGCGTTCCGGGCGGCGGCCGGCACCACCACCGAGGAGCACCGGAAGGCGCTGCGCGCCCTGCTCGGCGAGTTCGACGCGCTGGGTCTGGGGGCGACCGCCGCGCCCGAGCGATGGCGCAAGGTGGAACTGCACCTGGAGGCCGGACTGTTGCGCACCCCGTCGGGCGAGTGGCGCGAGGGCCAGTGGCGAGGGCTGCTGCCGCTGGGCGAGGGGGCGTTCATCGCCCTCGTACAGCACGAATGGATGCACCAGACCAGCGACGGCTGCGTCTTCACCGGCTTCTTCCACGACCCGTCCGGACGGTTCGAGGTCCCCGAGCCCTACACGCTGCGGAAGTCGTCCCCGCTCGGCGAGGACGAGCCGGCGGGACGGCTCGGCGCGTTCCTCGCGGAGCTGGACGCGCGCGGTCCGGCGCCCTGGTTCCCGGAGGCCGCCGAGGAGTTCGCCCGACTCACCGGTGTCACCGAGACGATGGCCCGGCTGATCGTGGCCGGTCTGCCGCGGGTCGACGTCTACGAGCGGACGTTCCTGACGACGGAGGCACGCAACGCCATCGGGGTGAAGGCCGCCCCGGCCGCCGACGCCAAGGAGGAACTGCGCGGCGTCGACGGCGACATCCGTGCCGCGGTGGTGGCCGCGCTGCTGCCCGCCGACCCCGCCCGGTTGTGGACCGAGGGACCGGACGCGGCAGCGGCGGCCGAGGTCTGGAACAGCAGGGTCGGCAAGCGGACGGCCGTCCCCGAGGCACTGCTCGGCGACGCGGTCCGCGCGGTCAAGTACGCCCGCTGGGAGGTGCGGGAGGCGCTGCCCGCATTGCTGAACCCGGCCGCCGAGCCCCGGCTCACCCGGGACCTGGAGTGGGCGGTCAGCGGCGACCGGGTCAAGCCCGTCGGCGAGAACGCGGTCGGGTTCACGGCGGAGACGCTGGTCGGCGCGGTCGGCCTCGCCTCCTGGCTCGCCCACCGGCTGCCCGCCGGGGACCCGATCCGGGCCGCGCTGCCACCCGCGCTCACCGCTGTACGCGAACGGCTCGCCCACCCCGGCCTGGTGCTCGACCTCGGCCGGTACATCAGCCTCCCCCACTTCCGGAAGACCGCGGGCACCCCGACCGAGACCGGCAAGGGCTTCGAGCGGTACGGCGCCGTCATCCTGGCCACCCATGACAGCCAGCCGGCCCCGGGCATCCGGGTCGCCCTGCTCGACGAGGCCGGCCAGGACCCGTACCTGCCCGCGCTGCGCGTCGACGACCAGCGGCCCTTCGCGGCCGAGGTGGCGCTGCGCCTGGCCCGCTCCCCCCGGTTCGCGGCCCTGCTCGCCGACCCGGGCGACCCCCTGGCCGGTGAGCGCGGCAAGGACGGCACCTGGTGGCCGCAGGACCCGAGCCGCTCCGTGCCCGAGCTGGTGACCGAGGCGGCCAAGGAGTACGGCATCAGCGAGGACGCCGCCACGCTCTATCTGATGCTGCTCGCCATGCCCGACCCCACCGACCGTCTGACGGCCCGGTGGACCGGGTGGAAGCCGGCCCGGATCAAGGCGGCCCGTGCCGAACTGGCCGCCACCGACCTGGTCGTCGAGGCCAGCCGGACCAGGGCCGGGCGTTCGCTCTTCCTGCCCGGTGCCTGGGTCGAGCTCAAGTCGCCGCGCGTACCGCTGGAGCGGTGGAAGCTGCCGCTGTTCGGCGATGTGATGCACGACGAGTACACGCCGTTCAGCGTGCTCGTCCCGACCGAGCCGGCCGCCGACCTGTACCGCAGGGCCTGGCAGCGCGTCCGGGACGGCGACACTCCCCGCTTCGAGGAGCTGAAGGTACGGCGGGGGCGCCGCCGCCGCTGAGGAGTCCGGGGTGGGGCGCCGGTCGCGACCGGCGCCCTGCCGCACCGGACGCCCCCGGTCCCCCACCGCGCAACAGCGCAGAGACCGGCGATCGATCGACCGGTGCGCCGGTCCCACCGGTGCGCCGGTCCGGCCGCCTGCCGATCCACCGACCCACCAATCCGCTGCCCCACCGACCCACCGACCCACCGATCAAGGACATCCATGACCTCGACCGAGACGGCGTCAGCCCTTCCAGCCCGGCAGAATCTGCCCGCCGAAGAGCGTCACGCCACCGAACTCGCCTTCCTCGCGGCCCACGACGAGGGCCCCCGCCCGCCCGGCTGGCGGCTGACCCCGCGCTCCGTGGTCACCTTCGTCTGCGGCAGCGGCGGCGAGGCGTTGAAGCTGCCCAAGCCGCACGAGACGCTGCCCGAGAAGCTGGTGATCACCCCCAAGTTCGTCGGTGAGCGCGCCCTGGTGGAGCGGTGCGTGGTCACCCTCGCCGGTGAGCGCGGCCTGCTGCTCGTCGGCGAGCCCGGCACAGCCAAGTCGATGCTCTCCGAGCTGCTGTCGGCCGCCGTGTGCGGCACCAGCGCGCTCACCGTGCAGGGCACCGCCGGCACCACCGAGGACGCCTTCCGCTACGGCTGGAACTACGCCCTGCTGCTCGCCCAGGGCCCGACACCGCAGGCGCTGGTGGACTCTCCCGTCCTCGGCGCCATGCGCTCCGGCCGCGTGGCACGCGTCGAGGAGATCACCCGCTGTCTGCCCGAGGTGCAGGACGCGCTGGTGTCGATCCTGTCCGACCGGCGGGTGAGCGTGCCCGAGCTGTCCGGCACGGACGACGCCCAGGTCGCGGCGGCCCCCGGCTTCACCGTCATCGCCACCGCCAACCTCCGCGACCGGGGTGTCTCGGAGATGTCCGCCGCGCTCAAGCGCCGCTTCAACTTCGAGACCGTGCACCCGATCGCCGACGTCGACGCCGAGACCGCGCTCGTCAAGCGGCAGGCCACGGCGGCCGTCGAGCGGGCGGGCGCGGCCTTCGCCGTGGACGACGCGATCCTCGACGTGCTGGTCACCGTCTTCCGCGATCTGCGCGCCGGACGGTCCGCCGAGGGCTGGGACGTGGAGCGGCCCGGCACGGTGATGTCCACCGCCGAGGCCGTGCAGGTCGCCGCCTCCCTCGGGGTGGCCGCCGCGTATCTGCCCGGCGGGGACGCCCTCGACCTCGTACCCGGTCATCTGCTGGGCGTGGTCCACAAGGACGACCCGGCCGACCACGCCCGACTGCTCGGTTACTGGGACGGTCCGGTGCGCCGTCGCGCCGAGGACGGTTCCGCGCTGTGGCGCCGCCTCTGGGACCTGCGGGAGAACCTTCGGTGACCATCGCTCAGGACCCGCGGGACGCCGTCACGGCCCTCGCCGACTCCACGGTGCCGTATCTGCTGGGCGTACGGCACCACAGCCCGGCCCTCGCCGCGGCCGTGCCCGCCTTGCTGGACGCCTCAGGCGCCGAGGTCGTCTGCGTGGAGCTGCCGACCGACTTCCAGCCCTGGCTCCCCCATCTCGCCGACCCCGGCACCCAGGCGCCGGTCGCCCTGGCCGGCGCCCACGAGGGCGGCCGACTCGGCTTCTACCCCTTCGCCGACTTCTCCCCCGAACTCGCCGCCCTGCGCTGGGCCCGGGAGCGGGGCGCCGAGATCGTGTGCTGCGATCTGCCGATGGCGGATCCGGCGTGGAGCGGGGGTGGTCCGATACCGGGGGGAGAGGCGCGAGACGCAGACGGCCCCGGGCCCGCCGACGAGAAGGGAGGCTCGGACGCCTCCGGTTCAGCGGAGGACACTCAGGGCGCGGACGGCTCCGGCCAAGCGGGGGACGGGAGGAATACGAACGGCTCCGGCTCGGCGGGAGACACACAGGGCACGGGCCTCCCCGGCTCGGCGCACAACACTCAGGGCGCGGACGGCCCTCGCCCGGCAGGGGATGCCCACAGCGCGAACGGTCCCGTCGGTCCGGCAGGGCTCACGCGGAGCGCGGTCGCCGAAGTCGTGCCCTCGGTCGCGCCCACCGCCTTCGCGGAGGCGCTTGTCGCCGCCGGGAGCGGTCGGGACGGGGATGATCTGTGGGACCGGTGTGTGGAGGTGCTGGCTCCCGGCTGCGCCCCCGAGGCGATCCGGCGTGCGGCGCTCGGCGTGGGGTGGGCGCTGCGTCGGGACGCCGAGTCGGCGGGTGGGGTGCCATCGGTGGACCTGGCCCGGGAGGCGCACATGCGGGCGACGATCGCGCGCGCCGCGGCGGGCGGGCGCAGGGTCGCGGCTGTCGTCGGCGCGTTCCACGCCCCCGCGTTGTCGGACGGGCTCGGTGGGGAGGAGGCCGGGGCGGACGGTGCCGTTCCGGCCGCGCCTCCGGCCGGCACCACGTCGGGGTCGGCGTCGGCCGCGCAGGGGGCGGCCCTCGTCGGAGAGCACCCGCCCGTCGTCACCTCCCTCGTTCCGTACGCCTTCGATCTGTTGGACTCCCGCTCCGGTTACCCGGCCGGGATCAGGGACCCGCGGTGGCAGCAGGCGGTGTTCGTGGCCGGGGGCGACCCCGAGCTGCTGCACGGTGCCGCCGCCCGCGCGATCACCGATGTGTGCCGGGAGCTGCGCGCGGCCGGGCACACGGCGGGAACGGGCGAGGCCACCGAGACCTTGCGGATGGCATGCGACCTGGCCGCGCTGCGGGGGCTCGCGGCGCCGGGGCGGGGCGAGGTGCTGGAAGCGCTGACGACCGTGATGGCCCAGGGCGAGCCGCTCGGCCGCGGCCGGGCCCTCGCGCGGGCGCTCGAAGTGGTCCTGGTCGGCACCGACCGGGGCCGGATCGCGCCGGGCACACCGCGCTCGGGGCTCGGCCCGTCCGTGGAGGCCGAGTTGGCCGCGCTGCGGCTGCCCGGCCCCGACGATCCCACCCCGCGCGAGCTGCGGCTCGACCCGCTCCGCTCGGCCCTCGACGGCCGCCGCGAGATCCTGCTCCAGCGCCTCGCGGTGTGCGGCGCTGGGTACGGCGAGGCCGTCCAGGTGTCGGGCACGGGTGACGGTACGGCGCTCACCACGCGGTGGCGGCTGTCGTGGACCCCGGCCGTCCCCGTACGGCTGGACCTGGCCGGGATTCGGGGCGTGACGGCTGCGCTGGCCGCCGAGGGCACACTGCGGGAGACCTTCCGCCGGGAGTCGGCGGACGGCGGGCCCACCTGTGCCCTCGTCCTCGCCGGGCTCCGGGACGCCGCCCGCTGCGATCTGCCCGCTCTGGTCGCCGAGCGCCTCGCCGACGCCGCCGAGGTGCTGCCCGCCGCCGCGACGCTTCCCGAACTCCTCGAAGCGCTCGACCTGTTGGAGGCGTTGCGGCGGGGCCATCTGCCGGGCACCACCGCCGAGGGCCGGCAGGAGGCCGCCGAACTGGCCGCCGGCCTGCTGGAGGCGGCGGTCCGCGCCCTGCCGGGCCTCGCGGGCAGCGACCAGCCGGAGGACGCGGGCGCGCTCATCGCCCTGGCCTCACGGGCGGGCGACCATCACCTCGGGCTGCGGATGGACGACGCCCTGGGCACCCTCGCCCGCACCGGCTCCCCGCTCATTCAGGGTGCCGCGCTGGCCGCCCGGGTCCTGCTCGACCTCGACGACGCCGATACCCTGGGCGCCCGTGCCGCCGGCTGGATCGACACAGCTACCGGCCCCGACGGACGCCATGCCCTGTCCCGCCGGCTCACCGGGCTGCTCAGCGGCGCCGCACCGCTGCTCCAGTCGGCGCCGACCGGCCTCGACCCCCTGCTGGACCGCATCGACACGCTCACCGACCAGGGCTTCCTGGACCGGCTGCCCGCCCTGCGCGGCGGCTTCGACACGCTGAGCCCGGCCGCCCGCGACCGCCTCCTGGACACCGTCACCGAACGCCTCGGCGACCGCCTCGACCTCTCCCTCGGCGCCTCACCGGAACTCCTCGCCCTGTGGACCACGGCGGACACGACGGGTTTCGCGGCGCTCGACTCCCTGCGTGCGCTGTTGCGGCCGGACGCGATTGGGTTGCCCGGGGGCAACGGGTTCGCCGAGACTTCCGAAGTCTCCGGCGGCCCTGTGACCGCCGAGGCGGACGAGACCCCGGCGAATGGCGAAGCCACCCGGGTGTCGGCGGCTGCCGAAGCCGCCGAGGTAGCGGTGACGACCGAAGCCGCCGAGGCGGAGGGGGCCTTCGAAGCCGCCGGGTCGGCGTCGGCCGAGTCCACGGCCTCCTCCACCCTCCACCTCTCCCCCACCGACCGCTGGCGGCTGCTGCTCGGCCGGGAGAGCGAGAAGTTGCCGCAGGGGGCTCGCCGTTACGCCCACGCGCTCGACGAGTTGTACGGCGCCGGCCGGGGTGAAGGTGCCTCGGATCTCGGCCGGGGCGGCGGCCGGGGACAGGGCGGTGGCCAGGAGGCGTCCTTCCCCACGGCACGTGAATGGGCCGAGGAGCTGGACGCGCTGTTCGGCACGGAGGTCCGTGAGGAGGTGCTGGCGCGGGCCGCCGACCAGGGCCGTACGGACGTACTGGCCGAACTGGACCCCAAGGCGGTCCGCCCCTCGGTCGATCTGCTGACCTCCGTGCTGTCCCTCGCCGGCGGGATGCCCGAGCAGCAACTGGCCAAGCTGCGCCCGCTGGTGCGCCGTCTGGTCAACGAACTGGCCAAGGAGCTGGCCACCCGTATGCGCCCGGCGCTGACGGGGCTGGCCACTCCGCGCCCGACCCGCCGTCCGGGCGGCCGACTCGATCTGCCGCGCACCCTGCGCGCCAACCTCGCGTCCACACATCGGACGGCCGACGGCAGGACCGTGGTCGTGCCGGAGCGGCCGGTCTTCAGCACCCGCTCCCGGAAGGAGGCGGACTGGCGACTGATCCTCGTGGTCGACGTGTCCGGGTCGATGGAGGCCTCCGTCATCTGGTCGGCGCTGACCGCCGCCGTCCTGGGCGGGGTGCCCACGCTGTCGACGCACTTCCTCGCGTTCTCGACCGACGTGATCGATCTGACGGACCGGGTGGACGACCCGCTGTCGCTGCTCCTTGAGGTACGGGTCGGCGGCGGCACCCATATCGCGGCCGGGCTCGCGCACGCCCGTTCCCTGGTGACCGTGCCCAGCCGGACCCTCGTGGTCGTGGTGAGCGACTTCGAGGAGGGCTACCCACTGGGCGGACTCCTCGGCGAGGTACGGGCCCTGGCGAGTTCCGGAGTGCATCTCATGGGCTGCGCCGCCCTGGACGACACCGGCACCCCGCGCTACTCGGTGCCCATCGCCCGACAACTCGTCGCGGCCGGCATGCCCGTCGCCGCCCTCAGTCCCCTCGCCCTGGCCCGCTGGGTCGGCGACCGCCTCCGCGGAGAGACCCGATGAACGCCGAACTGCCCCCGGCGGCACCCGATGTGGTCGCCGCCGCCGTCGAGAGCCTGACCTCACGGCTGCGCAAGAAACTGGACGCCGCGATCGAGTCGTACGCGGCTCTGCCCGTCGTCGCCGATGGCGGCGCCCTGCGCATCCGGTGCGGCGAGGACGCCGAGGTCACCCTCACGCCGGGTCCGTCCGGCACGCTCACCGACGCCGAACAGACGGTGTGCAGCTGTCTGCTCGCGCCCCGATGCCTGCACCGCGCCGCCGTGCTGGGCGCCTGCCCGGTCGCCGACGCGGACACGTTGGCGGACGTGGACGCATCGACCGACTCGGATGCCTGGTCGAAACCGTCGACGGGGGCGGCGGGAGCCGAGGGTGACGCCGGGTCGGAGGAAGGAGCCGAGATCGGGGCCGGGACCGGGACCGGAACCGGCGCTCGTGCCAGGGCCGAGACCGGGACCGGAGCCGGCGCTGGTGCCAGGGCCGGCGGAATGGCCGACGCTCCGGCCCTCGGCGGCCCCACCGCACCCGCCACAGAACCCACAACGGCAACAGCGGCGGCAAGCGCAGCAACGG
>NZ_AEJC01000332.1 GCF_000317595.1 Streptomyces ipomoeae 91-03
TCCTGCTACGAGCCGGACTCGTCGACCGCTTCCGGGTCGTGATGTTCCCGGTGATCACCGGGGCCACGGGCGAGGAACGCATCTACGACGGCTATCCGGACGTTGCCCTCGAGATGATCGAGCACCGCACCTTCGACGGCCGCATCCAGCTGGTCGAGTACAGGCCCCGCGTGCTCGAGCACCCGCCGCTCGGCGTCCCTGCCTGATGTCGCCCCGCCGGCACCGGTCTGGACGGCCGCCAGGCTGGCGCCGGCGGGCGCGGAGCAAGACCTAATAGAGGGCGAACGGCCAACGTCAGGATGCCCGGTCCAGGGCTAGTGGTCAGGTCGGAGGGGGATCGGCGTCAGGTCCACGAGTGCGTCCGTCGACTGGTGGCTGTCGTCGGTTGCGAGCATCACGGCGTTGTGGCCGGGCGGGAAGCCATGCGTCGGGAGGAAGGACTGCATCAGCTTCGTCAGCGCCGCATCTGCCTGTTCCCACCAGGACCGGACCCATCCCGCGTCAAGCCGCTCACCAGGCACGTTTCCCCCTCGAATACGCGTGGGACCCGCCGACGCGAGCCCGGGAGAACATATCGGAGGGCTCAGCAGGGGTGCGATTGGAACCGCGCTCTTCCGATCCGCCGCTCCTGGATCGGCCAAACCTGCTCAGGCGATCTCCCCACTCATCGTGTGATCTTGCATCGCCAGCAGAGTTCCTGAGATCACCTCCCTGCGGCGGACTCCGTGAGCACCGCGGGCAACGACTTCGCCTGACCGTCACCGATCAACAGGGCCCGGCGACCTTCGGTCGCTGGGCCCTCACACGCGCTCTTCACTCCCCACATTCCCCACACGCTTCAAGACGCAACGAAGTGGAGGGAAGAGCGTCCCTGGCCGATTTCAGAGATCCTCATCACCGCGTCCTCGTCGCGCTCGGCCGTCCGGCGCATAGAGACCTGCACCGTTCAGCCCATCTGGTGCAGGATGCGCCAGGTCTGCGCCGGGCTGAACCGCACGTGGAAACGCCGCGCAATCACTGTGGCGATGCGAGCCAGCGTCCACCGCTGGTCCTCCACCCAGCCGTGCGCGGCCGGCCCCTTCTCCAACTCGGCTGCCAGCCACTCCCGCCAGTCGGGCTTCATTCGCGATGGCCGTCCGGACGGCCCCCACGGCACCCCACTGATGGCCTCGCGTGTCCGACCGAGCATGATCACGGGGACTGAGGGTGAGATGTACGCATTTACCGCGGTAGAGCGGCGGGGCGGACAGCGGCAGACCCGGGCGCGCTGTACCTGCAATGCGCTCCCGTTCTCCGGTATGGCCGCCCGTTCGATTGCCAGTCGTACGCCGCGGCGGTCGGGATCGAGCGCCGCCCGGCACCCCCGGACCGTACGAAGGCGCTGTCCAAGCCCCAGATCACCGCCCTGTGGGCGCTGGAGGCGTCCGTACGGGAGAAGACCTTCTGGAAGCTCCTCTACGAGAGCGCCGCGGGGCCGAGGAGGCGTGTCTGAACATTGAGGAACTGTTCCCCGCCGACAAGCGCGGCCGGGTCGTCTCCAAAGGGCGGCGCCGTGGAGCGCATGCACTGGCAGTCCGGCACCGCCCAGCTCCTGCCCCGGCTCATCGCCGGCCGCACCCACGGCCCGCTCTTTTTCACCGACCGCAAAGCCCCCGCCCGCATCCCGACCCTGGACGCCTGCCCCGTGACCGGCCGCGCACGGCTGCCCTACCGGCGGGCGGAAGGGATCATCGAGGAGAGCGCCCGGCTGCCGGCCAACCCCCTCGCCGGCCCCGACGACTTCGACGACCTGGAGGGCTGGACACCGCACCGGCTCCGCCGCAGCGCCCTGACCCACGACGCGGAGGACGGCACCTCGACGCCGATGCTGCTGGCCCGCTCCCGCCACGCCTCCGTCCGCTCCCTGGAGCGGTACGCCCGTCCCGGGGTAGACGCGGTCGCGGCGCACGTCGCCGCGAGCGCCCCGGCCGCCCGGCGCCGCGACTGACCATGGTCACACCGTCCGCGCTGTAGCCGACTCAGTCGTAGGGCTCTGGCTCATGCCTCAGACACGGAACACACAGACCGGCTGGAGGGCTGGGGTCGTCGGTGCGAGCTCCGCAGGCCCAGCAGTGCCTGTGGTCGCGAGCGGTGCACGAGTCGGGACACTCGTCGGGACGCTCGTCAGGATCGAGCTTCCCGATCACCGGGTTCCGGGTGTCTCGATCGTCTCGTTCCACGGCACCAGTCCGCGACGACCTGCGACCACCCGCACCGCCCCCCCCACGACCGCGACCGCCAGCCGTTCGACCGGCCGCGCGTCGAACTGGGCGCGGACGTGCACGAGGACCGGATGCCGTACGGGACGCACCTGGTCGCCGCCGACTTGCCCGGCGTGCCCGGCACGTGTGCCCGCCCGTACCGATCAGCATGAGCGGCGACCCCTATCCGGGCTGGGAACGGTGGCGGATCGAAGCGGAAGGTCGCGTGACAGCGGCTCCCGGATCAAGCTCAGTCGCCGTCGATGATCTGGTACAGGTAGATGATGTGGGACTCATCGTCCGGCATCGTGTTCACGTCGTCGGACTCGCCGTCGATCCGGAAGTAGAACTCGGGGGACTTGGGGCCACCGAGCTCGCCGTTGTCCTACATCTGCGCAAGCTGCTTGACGAACGTGTTGGCGTCCGGTGTCTTGGTGCCCAGATCGCTCGCGAGCGTGCCGCCCACGACCACCTTGAGGTGGCTGTCGTCGAGGAGTACGTCCGTCGTGGCCCCGGTCGCGCTGGTCGGCTTGAAGACGGGGCCCTCGTCGCCGCACGCGTATAGGCCGAGGACGAGCCCTATCGTCGTGTTGGGGGCCTCGCCGCCGAAGTTGACGGACTCGATCACCCCGTAGGGACCCTGACCGCCGTTGTCGCAGACCGAGCCCTTGGGCGGGGTCTGCCGGTCCGCATACTCGTACTTGCCGTCCTCGCCGCTCGAATCGCCAGTGCCGGAGTTGCCCGTCTTCTCCGGATCGGGCGTTCCGGTCCTGTCGGGGTCGGTCGTGCCCTCGCCGCCCGAACCGCCGGTGTTCGCATCGCCGGAATCGGCGTCCGGCTTGCTCGGGGCGCTCGCGGACGGGCTCGTCTTGCCGTCGGCCTTTCCATCGCCCTCGCTCGGCTCGCAGGCCGTGGTGGTCAGGGCCGCCGCGACGGCCACTGCCAGGGCGTACAGCTTCATCGTCTTGCGGGTGGCGCGCATGTACAGATCCCCCGTGGTAGTGCGCATGTTGTAATGCGCATGATCAATTCATCGGTGCCTGGGAAGTGTGCCTGTGGAACGGGGCGTTCCTCGCCGGCCGTACCGGATCGTGGCCGATCTAAGGACAATGCGGCGGACTCGGTGACGCTTTCATCTCTGAGAGGCCGTCACGCGATCAGAACCCCGTTCGATCAGCACCGCGCTCCTGATCGATAGGCCAACGGCTTCTCGAGGAGCCTCGTCGCCTCCCGGCGGCGACGCGTCATGAGGCGCGCCGGCAGCCGGTCGTCGTGGCGGGTCAGCCCGGCGCAGGGAAGACGCAGATCGCCGACCTGATGCAGGCCGTCCCGGACCGTCGCGGCGGCGCTGTACGGGTCGGCACCTTGTCCGCGACCGGGGTTTCGGCGACGTGGTGGAGTCGGCGCTGGCCGACCCGGACGGCCTCCGCGCTTCCGCCCGTGCGTACCGGGCCGCCCGTCACCATCGAGTAGTGGGTGACGCCTGCGCGGGCATCCCCGGTCTCGATGCGCCATATGCCGGGGCCGATCGCCCATGCGGTCGGTCGGCCCCGGCTCGGCGCGGTGCGCCTGTCCGTCAGTACTTGTTCAGGCGCCACTTGCTCCAGTGGCCGTTCTTACCGCCGGTGGTACCGCCGGTGAAGCGCTCGCTGTAGTAGCGCTTGTTGTTGACGCCGATGCAGGTGATGGCGAAGTTCCACCCATTCGACCATGCCATGTCGATGGACCGCTGGCCCGGCTTGATGCACTGCCCGCCGAGGGACGTCCACCGGCTTACGCCGCCGCCCGGCGATGACCAGCGGCTGTACGCCTGCTTGTTGGTGCCGATGACGAACACCTGCCAATGTCCGTTGGGGAGCTTGTGCCTGACCTGGCTCTTGCACAGGAAGGTGCCGCCCCACTTGGTGTACGTGCACTTGCCGTTGCCGACCGACTTGGTCACGCCGGGGTCCGGCACGGCTGCCACCCGATCGCCCGAGCGCTCCGTCGCCTGAGCCGCGGGTCCCGCGAGGGCGGCACCACCGCCCGCGAGGACGGCGCTCGACACCAGGGTGATGATCCCCGTTTGCAGCTTCGATGTCACTGAGACCTCATTCTCCGCTGTGATCCGTTTGATCAGTTTGATCCGTTTCGGATGCCCGTTGCGGCGCGCACTCTGCCGTTCGTGCTGCGTGGCACGCGGCGCCGGGGGCGTCCGATACCGAGTCCAGCGGTGCCGGGGTTGTTGCACAGCCATGTCGCGGGCGTGAAACAAAGCAGGTCACAGGTTTGGGTTGGCGAGATGGTGTCTTTCACGGTGGTGGGGTGCGTGTTGGGATGAGACGCCGCCGCTGGTCACGGGGGCGGCACGGGGGAAGGAATTGATATGGGGCGTCCGGAGGCGGACCTCGATCCGGGGCTGGGGCCGGTTCAGCGGTTTGCGTTCGAGTTGCGCAAGCTGCGTCAGGAAGCGGGTGGCATCACCTACCGGCAGATGGCCCGGCAGGTGGAGGTCTCGGTGTCCACCCTGTCGAGAGCGGCCAAAGGAGAGCAACTGCCCTCCCTGCCAGTCGTCTTGGCCTATGTGCGGGCGTGCGGCGGCGAGGAGAAGGCGTGGGAGCGGCGCTGGCGCGCGGTGGTCACGGAGCAGGCCCGGGCGGCCGACCTCGTGGCGGACGAGACCGTTCCGTCCCCCTACCGTGGCCTGGCCCGTTTCGACGTGGGCGATGCGGAGCTCTTCTTCGGCCGGGACGAGATGACCGACGCGCTGGTCCGAACGGTGACGGAGCATCGCGTGGTCGCGGTCTTCGGGCCGTCCGGCAGCGGCAAGTCATCCCTGCTGCGGGCGGGGCTGATTCCCCGCCTGCGCAGCCTCGAGGGGCCGGACCGGCCGGCGGCGGTGCGGATCCTCACCCCGGGCGAGCATCCGCTGCGCACCCACGACACCGTGTGCGTACCGGCCCCGGGTTCGGGGGACACCTGGCTGGTCGTGGACCAGTTCGAGGAGATCTTCACCCTCTGCCACGACACCGCAGAGCGGGCCGGATTCCTGGCCCGCCTGCTGGCCGCTGCCCAGCCCGGAAGCCGGCTGCGCGTCGTCCTCGGCGTACGCGCCGACTTCTACGCCCACTGCCTGGCCCATCCCGAACTGGCCGCGGCCATACGAGAGTCCACCGTGCCGGTGGGGCCCATGGATGCCGACGCGCTGCGCGCGGTGATCGTCAAACCGGCCCAGGCACACGGGCTGATCGTGGAACGCGCCCTGACCGCCCGGCTGACCGAACAGGCGGCAGGGGAGCCGGGCAGCCTGCCGCTGCTCTCGCACGCCCTGCTGGAGACCTGGCGCCGCCGCAGAGGCCATATGTTGACCCTGGAGGCGTACGAGGCAACCGGTGGGATCCACGCGGCCATCGCCCAGACCGCCGAGGATCTGTACGCGCGGCTGTCCCCAGACCAGTGCCGGCTCGTTCGGCGCATCCTGCTGCGCCTGATCACCCCGGGGGACGGCACGCCGGACACCCGGCGTCCCGTCGAACGCGCGGAACTGGATCTCAGCGACCGGGGCGGCGTTGCCCGCGTCCTGGCCGATCTTGCCGCTGCCCGCCTGGTCACTCTGGACGACGACAGGGTCGGCCTTGCCCACGAGTCGCTGATCTCCTCGTGGCCGCGCCTACGGCAGTGGATCGAGGAGGATCGCGAGTGGCTGCGTGCCCACCGGCGGCTGACGGAGGCGGCCCAGGCGTGGGACGACCTCGGGCGCGACCCCGGGGCCCTGTACCGGGGAGCCCGTCTCGACACGGCTGACGAACTGTTCGCCGCGCCTGAGCATGCGGCCGCCCTCACCGCGCTGGAACGTTCCTTCCTGGCCACGAGCCGCGAGGCCCGCACCGGTGCGCGGCGCCGAAGGCGCGGACTGATCGGCGCCCTCAGCCTCCTGGTCGTCCTGTCCCTCGTCGCCGGGATCGTCGCCTGGCAGCAGGGGCGGACGAGCGACCGGCGGCACGCGGAGGCGGAGGCCCGTCGGATCGCGGCGGTGGCGGAGAGTCTGCGGTTCTCCGATCCGGTGACGTCGATGCGGCTGAGTGTGGCGGCGTGGAGGCTGGCGGAGACCACGGAGAGCCGGGGGGCGGTGGTGGGAGCGGTGGCGCAGCCGGAGGAGGACACGTTCGCCATACCCGGTGCCGATGTCGGTGACAGGGAGGTGGAAATGGGCGTCGACCGCCGTCTCGTCGACAACGGCCGGACCCTGATCTCCATCACTCCGGAGAAGATCATGACGTGGGACGTGCGCACGCATCGCCGTACTCACGTGTATCCGGGGTACGGCGAGGAGGACCTTGCCACGGTTGAGGCGGTCTCGCCGGACGGCCGTCAGCTCGCGCTGTGGGTGGGCACCGGAATTCGGATATGGGACGTCCGGGCCGGGCAGATCACCGCCAAGCTGCCGATGGGCCTGACGGACGGTGTGGAGTTCGGGCCCGGCCGGGACACCCTCCTGGTGTACGCGGGACCACCGGAACTGGAACTCGGCGACTCTGGTTCCGCCGCGGACGGGGACGCGCGCAGCCGCGGCGGCTCGGGTTCCGTCCAGGCCTGGGACCTGCGCACCGAGCGGATGCTGGGGGAGGTCCGGATGCGGAAGGGCGAGATGGTGGAGGAGGCGGCGCTCAGCCCGGACGGCCGCCGGTTGGCGCTGTGCTCGGACAGACGCCCGCTGGAGATCTGGGACACCGCCGGTCGGGAACCTGTACTTGTGCCCTGGCCGACGGGGCTGAAACGGCACTCCTGTGAGGTGACTGGGCTTGCCTTCGCCCCGGACAGTCGCACCATCGCTCTGCCGACCGGGACCGGGATCCGCAGGGTGGACCTCCGCTCCGGGCGTGAGCTCACCAGGATCGAGAAGGAGAACCTGGACACACTCCGGTTCAGCGCGGACGGGCGGTTCCTCGCGGCGCGCGGGATCGAGGGGCTGGTGGTGTGGCGCCTGACGGAGCCGTACGACCCCGTCCCGGTCCTCCGGTACTCGTTGCCGGTCTCGATCGATGATTTCGCGCTCGATCCCGACGCGCACACCATCCGCTATCTCAACGGCCCCACGACGACTGTACGGTCGCTGAGCTTCGCGGAGTCGGAGCAGAGGTGGGAGCGGCGGCCCGCCGACCACGCCCAACTCGCCCAGGACGGCACGACGCTGGCCGTCCTCCGGCAGCAGGGCGCCGGGAGAGGCGTACGGCTGCTGGACACGCGCGACGGCGCCGTTCTCCTCCGGCCGAAGGAGAATCCGTGCGATGACGTGCCGCCCGACTTCGAGGACGGGAGCGAGCTGGAGTCGGCCTGCGTCGATCTCATGGCATTCAGCGGTGACGGCAGGTACTTCGCCTATGGCAGGAGCTGGTCCGACGCCGTCGACGACGTGACGAAGCGGCCCCGGATCACGGTATGGGACATCGGAGCCCGGAAAGAACACGCTGTCATCGAGCCGCCGGGCGGCCGTGACCTGTGGGGGGTACAGAGTGTGGCCCTCACCCATGACGGCGCTTCTCTGCTGACGTTCAGGTCATGGGACGACAAGGCCGTCGACGTGTGGGACGTGCACCGCCGCGAGCGCGTGCGGACAGTGGACCGGACCGTCGGCGCGTGGGGATCATCGGAGGCAGGCAGCTTCGAATGGAGCACGCAAAGGCTGGCAGTGAGTCGGAACGGAGACACCGTAGTGACCCCGCAGGGAGTGATCGTCGACCTCACCACCGGGGTGGTCAGCAACCGCAGTCTCGGCGACGATCTGACCGAGGAGCTGGCCTTCAGCCCCGACGGGGCCCACCTCGCGGTGGCCGACTCCTTGGGAGGCGTGACTCTCTGGGACGGAGCCGTGAGCCGGCGCCTCGGCTTGCTCCCCGGCACGGACGACTACGCGTACTCCGACTCCGACGCATCCGGCGGCGACACGGGCAACGTGACCTCGCTCGCCTTCTCCGCCGACGGCAGCACTCTCGCGGTCGGCAACCCCTTCGGCAGGGTCCAGCTCTGGGACGTACCGTCCCGCCGGCCCCTCGGCTCTCCCCTGTCGACCTCAGGCGGCGCGGTACTCTCCCTCGCCTTGGGCACCGGTACAAGCACCGACACCCTGTACATCGCGGGCGCGCACGTGCCATTGCAGGCGTACGACCTCTCCCCATCCCACCTCGCCGACCAGGCCTGCGAACGCGCCGGAGGCGGTCTGTCGGCGGCTGACTGGAAGACGTACCTGCCGGATCTGCCCTACCAGGAGACGTGCCAGGTGTAGTGACCCGCTACCTGACACCGGCCGGGCTCACGCCACCCCGGCTCACGCACTTCTCGACGGCCATACACGGACAACGACCACCGAGCATCAGAAGCGCGAATCTACAGAGCGTCACAGATCACCGGTTCTGACACAGCGTGCGCCACGAACGCAGAAAGGAGCCTCATGTAGGCAGCTCTCGAATGCGATGCTGCGCAAGAGATGAAGGAATGGCCTTTCGGAGCCGCCCTGCGGGGGGAGGCTTCAAACCCCCACATGCTGCAGAAGCGGCAACGCGACTGCGGTGAGCGATGTGGAAAAGGCGCCGCATCCGGCGTCAGGTAGGGATCAGGAAGACGAACGCAGGTGAACCACTGCTGAAGTGTCGTTAATTATAGGTGACATCAAAACTGGGATCTTGCTGTGTTTCCCAGGATGAGTCTGGCGGAGACCCGTTTACTGGCCAGATGGTGCTCGGCGTGAAGGGCGGCGTGAACCTGATCTGCGGCTTTCGTGTGGAACGTGGGAAGGCGGGCTCCGATAACTCCGATAACGCTGCTCCTGAGAGCTGAGGGGCCTCGCGTTTTCCGGACAGGCTTCTGACCGTTTATTTCACGCGGCGATTCGCAACTTCTCATACTCGGCGTGGACTTCGCGCGGAGGGCGGTAACCCACCGCCGAGTGGAGGCGTTTGCGATTGTACCAGAATTCGATGTAGCGAGTGATGTCCTGCCGGGCGGCCTCGCGGGTCAGGTAAGTCACCCTTGATACGCGCTCGTTCTTCAGGGCACCGAAGAATGATTCGGCCATGGCGTTGTCGAAACAGATCCCGGTGCGGCCGGCAGATCTGCGGAGCCCGAACCGGTCCAGCGTCCTCCCGAACTCGGCTGACATGTAGTTACTTCCGCGATCCGAGTGAAATATCGCGTCGGCCGAGAGGTTCCTGTTCCGTGCCGCGTTACGGATCGCCCTGGATATCAGTGAGGTTTGGTAGTGGTCGTCCATGGCGTAACCGATGACTTCCTTCGTGCAGCAGTCGATGACCGTTGCGAGGTACAGCCAGCCTTCCCCGGTCGCGATATAGGTAATGTCACCGACGAGCTTCTCGCCGGGCGCATCCGCGGTGAAGTCGCGGCCGACGAGGTCCAGCACCTGGCCGGCCGCAGCCTGAGTGAGGTTGAACCTCTTCGGTCGTGGCAGGCAGGGCATCAGGCCCAGTTCGCGCATGAGGCGGCGGACCAGCTCCACGCCCGCGGCGACGTCCCAGCGGTGCAGCTGGGCCTGGATGCGCCTGTGCCCGTAGGGTGCGTTTCATATGTGGATCTTGATGTGTCAAGATCCCACTTCGTGGGGCGGCATGATCTGACGAATACACAGTGGGCGAAGCTGGAGCCCCTGCTCCCGGTCGGCAAGAAGCCTGGACGGCCACCGGTGCACACCAAGCGGCAACTGATAGACGGCATACGGTGGCGCACCCGCGCCGGTGCTCCCTGGCGGGACGTGCCCGAGCGCTATGGCCCGTGGGAGACGGTCTACGGCCTGTTCCGCCGCTGGCAGCGGGACGGCACCTGGCACCGCATCTTCGAACAGCTGCAGGCCCAGGCCGACGCCGAGGGACTGATCACCTGGGACGTCTCGGTGGACTCGACCATCGCCCGCGCCCACCAGCATGCGGCCGGCGCCCGCAAAAAGGGGATCTGCAGATCGAGCCGCCAGGCGGTGTGTTCATCGAGCCCGACGACCACGGGCTCGGACGCTCCCGGGGCGGGCTGACAACCAAGCTCCACCTGGCGGTCGAGCAGGCCCAGAAACCGATGTCGCTGGTCATCACGGCAGGACAGCGCGGTGATTCCCCGCAGTTCCAGGTGGTCTTGGGCCGCATCCGGGTGCCCCGGCTCGGGTCGGGCCGCCCGCGCACCCGGCCGGACAAGGTGCGTGCCGACAAGGCGTACGGCTCCCGCGCGAACCGTGCCTACCTGCGCAAGCGCGGTATCCGCTGCACGATCCCGGAGAAGCGCGACCAGATCGCCAACCGCAAGAACCGCGGCTCCCACGGCGGCCGGCCACTAAGTTCGACAAGGCCGACTACAAGGAGCGCCACGCGGTCGAGTGCGGAATCAATCGCCTCAAGCGGCACCGCGCTGTCGCCACGAGATACGACAAGTTGGCAGTTCGCTACGAGGCGACCGTGCTGGTCGCAGCCATCAACGAGTGGCTGTGACCAGCACTTTCAAAACGCACCCTAGGTGCTGTCGGACATGTCGAAGGCTTTCTCGATGAGCAATTTCAGTTCTTCGCGCCGCTGGGCGGTCGCGGATTTTGGGCGGGATCGCCAGTCGTAGTAGCCGGATCTGGAGACGCCGAGTCGGCCGCACATGAACTCGACGCTGTATGCGTACTTCTCGGTGTCGAGCCGCATCTCGTCGATGAACTCGTACTTGCTTGCTACCGGGGATCCTTCGCGAAGTACGCTGCGGCTTTTTTCAGGAAGGTAACTTCCATCTCCAGCTCGCGGTTGCGTCGTTCGAGTTCCTTCAGGCGCGCTCGCTCGTTCACCGTCAGTTCCGCCTCGGGGGCCGGTTCCTGCTGCTTCTGGTACTTCTTCACCCAGCCGCGTAGCGTCTCCGAGTTCAGCTCAAGCTCCCGGGCGACTTCGGAGATCGTCTTGCTTGACCTCAACGCGATCTGGACGGCTTCCTCGCGGAACTCCGGCGAGTACTTACTGGGTGGCGCCACTTCTTCCTCGCTTCCTTGTTCAGGACAACCCTATTGGGTGCCTGTCCGGAAACTTCGTGGCCCCTCAGGTTTTCCCGCTGGGGGAGCTCTTGGAGTCGGATCGCTATGGCTGGCCGCAGGCGTCGTTGTTTTCTGGCGGGGTTCCTGGACGGCCGTTGGCTGACGAGCGAGCGGTACCTGTACTCGTCCTGCGGGGTGAGTGGGGCATGGGCAAGTCGTACGCGTTCGAGCAGGAACAGCGTGACCTTGAGGCCGCGGGCCTTCCTGTGCAGCGGCTCGATCTGGGTAAGTGCGGTACAGACGCGGCTCGCGCTGCGGCGAAGCTGGCCGCGGTGTTCCAGCTGCCGGCCGGCGCGACCGAGTGGCACGTGCTCCTGGACGGCCTGGACGAAAGGCTTGACAACCTGCTGGAGTTGGACCAATTGCTCATTGAGCAGGTGGAAGGTCTTGAGGATGAGGCTCGGAGAGGGCTGCGTCTGCGGATCAGTTGCCGCACGGCTCGATGGCCGACCGGGTTGTACACAGAACTGTGCCGGCTTTGGGCCGTGGACCAAGTGGTGATGGTCGGGCTGGGGTGCGTTTCAGAAGTGGATCTTGATGTGTCAAGATCCACTTCATGGGGCGGCACGATCTGACGAATGCGCAGTGGGCGAAGCTGGGGTCGCTGCTCCCGGTGGGGAAGAAGCCTGGACGACCGCCGGTGCACACCAAGCGGCAGTTGATAGACGGCATACGCTGGCGCACCCGCGCTGGTACTCCATGGCGGGACGTGCCCGAGCGGTACGGCCCGTGGCAGACGGTGTACGGCCTTTTCCGGCGTTGGCAGCGGGACGGCACCTGGCACCGCATCTTCGAGCAGCTTCAGGCCCGGGCCGATGCCCAGGGGCTGATCACCTGGGACGTCTCGGTGGACTCGACCATCGCCCGCGCCCACCAACATGCGGCAGGTGCCCGCAAAAGGGGGATCTGCAGGTCGAGCCTCCGGGCGGAGTCTTCACCGAGCCCGACGACCAAGGGCTCGGACGCTCTCGGGGCGGGCTGACCACCAAGCTCCACCTGGCGGTTGAGCAGGCCCAGAAGCCGATGTCACTGGTGATCACGGCTGGGCAGCGCGGTGATTCCCCGCAGTTCCAGGTGGTCCTTGGCCGCATCCGGGTGCCCCGGCTCGGCCCGGGCCGCCCGCGCACCCGGCCGGACAAGGTTCGGGCCGACAAGGCGTACGGCTCCCGCGCGAACCGTGCCTACCTGCGCAAGCGCCGTATCCGCTGCACGATCCCGGAGAAGCGCGACCAGATCGCCCACCGAAGGAAACGCGGTTCCCGTGGTGGTCGGCCGCCGAAGTTCGACGCCGCGGATTACAAGGAGCGCCATGCGGTCGAGTGTGGGATCAATCGCCTCAAGCGCCACCGCGCGGTCGCCACGAAGTACGACAAGCTCGCTGTCCACTACGAAGCAACGTACTGGTCGCGGCCATCAACGAGTGGCTGTGACCAGCACGGTCGCAACACGCCCCAGGACTGCGGAGCCGTGCACTTCAGGTTCGGATTCCGGGCCGGAGCCTCAACAGTTGGCCAGAGTGCGGCCGAGGAGGGGGAGCAGGTGGTCCCAGTGAAGCTGCAGTGCGGCGGGGTTGAAGGCGTCGGTGTCGGCCATGGTGAAGCCGTGGACGGTGTCGGGGTAGATCTCAGAGGTGTAGTCGACACCCGCGGCGTCCAGAGCCTGGTTGAGTTCGCCGAGGGCCTCGGGCGTCAGGTCGGTTTCAGCGTGGCCGAAGTGGACCTGGGCGGTAAGGCGGCGCAGGCTGTCGGGCCCGGCGGCGCCCACGGGAGCATGGAATCCGGCGACGGCGGCCACCTGGCCGGGGTGGGCCGCGGCGGTGCGCACCGCCAGGAGGCCGCCTATGCAGTAGCCGGTCACCGCGACGGGTCCGGCGCTGGCCTCGTGCTGCGTGGTGAGGAATCTGAGGTAGGCGTCGGCATCGCGCAGGGTCCGTTCGATGGTGTGCGCCTCAATCAGGGGCATCAGCCGACCCATGACCGCGGTCCGGGCCTCTTCTCCGATGTGCTCGGGAAGTTCGACCACAGGTGCCGGGCCATGCCGGTAGAAGAAGTTGGGGACGAGCACGTAGTACCCGTGGTCGGCCAGTTCGCGGGCCATCTCCCGCAGCACGGGCCGGATGCCGAAGCCGTCCGCGTACATCAGCACCCCTGGGTGCCGCTCGCCGTCGTCGGGGAAGGCGGCGAAGGCATCGGCCTGGCCGTCCGGGGTGGGAATCTGCAGCACCTTGGTGGGCATGAACGCTCCTGTCGTGGTTGATGTGTCCTGTGATCAACCCGACGGAGGTGGAGCCCGTGCAGCAGCGCAAGACCCTCGATCTAACAGCGGGCCCGCACTGGCCCCCACGGCGCTCAGAACAGCACCGGGTCACCGATCCGTGTGTGGCGCAATGCCGTCCCGGTAGTCACCCCCACAACTTAGTCCACCGAACAAAGCCGACGCCAGCACCCCCAGTCCACAGCGCAGTTCGCGAGAATGATCTCGGCAAACGCCTCGCATCCTGAACCCCGTCAACGCGCTGCTCGTGACACCAATACCGAGCTTGCGACTGCACGGTCCTCACCGCATTTCTGAAACGCACCCTAAAGGGTGTTGCAGAAGGTTCTCCTCGGGCAGGTCGAAGTGGTGCTTGACCTGGTGTTTCACCCGGCGAGGGCGAGGTTGTGCATGGTGGCGACGGCCTGGACGGCGTGGTGAAGGCCGTCGCCTTTCTGACGGCAGTCGCGGAGGATCTTCCAGTTCTTCATGCGGGCGAAGGTGTGCTCGACGCGGGCCCTGACGCGTCGGTGTTCGGCGTTGTCCTCCTGCTGCCCGCGCAGCAGGGGGCGTCCGGCTCTTCTGCGGTGCGGGACGATGAGGCCGGTGCCGAGGTAGGCGCCGTCCGCGAGCACCGTGGTTCCGGTCGCCACGGCCGGCAGGTCGGACTCCCGCCAGACGTGAGCGTCGGCCTTGTTGCCCGGGGCCGGCCGGGCCGAGGCGATGACCAGGCGGGTGTCGGCATCAATGATGACCTGCACGTTCGCCGAGAACCGGTAGTTGCGGCTCGAGGCACCCACGCTGCGGTCGCGGACCGGGATCAGGGTGCCGTCCACGATCCACAGCCGGTCCGCCTCGGCGACCGGCCGTGGGGCGGGCTCCAGCGCGAGCAGCGGTCGCAGGCGCTGGATGACCCGGCAGACAGTCGCCGGGGAGATGCCGAAGAGCGGGGCGAGCTGCCGCATGGTGAGGTTGGTGCGGTAGTAGACGGCCACCAGCAGGACCCGGTCCGCCAGCGGCAGGCACCACGGACGGCCTCCACCGGGCCCGTCACCGCCCTGCTCCCGCACCACCTTCACCAGCTTCACGAACCGATCCATCCGCAAGCCCGTGAACGTCTCCACCCACACCGACTCAGCCCGCAACACCCCACCCATACAGGCAAAATGCCCTGAACCGAGCCTTCTGCAACACCCTTTAGAAGCCCGAATCGCAGACCCGGGATCAACAATGTGATTCTGTCCCGCTGACCACTCCACAGCGCGCCTTGGCCCGGCCCAACGGGCCTTGGCCCGGCCCAAGTAGACCCACATCGGATCTTGAAGGGTTTTCCTGCTACCCAGGGTCGGGCTTGGTGAATGCTTGTCGGCTGTGCACGAGCAACTCACGCACCGCAGGGCTGTGCGTGCTCTTCCAGATCAGGGCCAGCAGGGCGGGTGTTTCCACGTCGTCGATGGTGCGGGCGATGATTCGGTCGCGATAGCTCTCGGCCATCGAGTCGCTGAGGATGGCGACGCCGAGTCCGCGAGCGGCGAGGTCGGCAATGGCATCCGCTGCGCTGGCTTGCAGCGCGATCGCGGGTTGGAGGCTCTGTGCGGCGCAAGCACGGTCGAATACTGTGCGCAGGCCGGTGCCGGATGGCATGCACACGATCGGGTAGGTGACCAGTTCGCGCAAAGTGACCCGCCGCTGTTTCGCCAAGGGGTGTCCGGCCGGCACTGCTACGACGAGCCGCTCACTGATGATCGTCAGCGCATTCAGCCCGTTGGGGGTGGCGGTTGCGGTCCCGATAAGAGCCAGGTCGACGGTGCCGGCGCGCACCCCCTCGATGAGGCGGTCGGAATTGTCCTCCAAGAGTGAGATCTCCACCCCGGGATGCGCCCGGTGGAACGCAGAGAGTGCGTCAAACAGCGGCGTGAGGGTGCAGCCGATGACCATCCCAACCGTGAGCCGCCCCCGGATCAGGTCGGCGACCTCACCCACCGCCTGGCCAACCGCCCCAGCCGCGGCGAGAGCCGCGCGGGCATGTTCGAGCGCAGCCTTTCCCGCGACAGTAAGGGTGGCAGTGCGCGCCGACCGGTCAAACAGCTCGGCACCAAGTTCACGTTCCAACTGGCGGATCTGAGCACTGACGCCGGACTGACTGATGTGCACCCGCTCGGCCGCCCGGGTGAAGTTCTGTTCTTCGGCGACCGCCACGAAGTATTCCAGCTGCCTCAGCTCCATGACTGGAAATTCTAGCTTCCAGTAGATTCATCTGTTGGACTTCTGGTCAGTGGCCGACCAGGCTAGAAGCACCAAAGCCCGACGTCAGGAGGAACCCATGCCGGAATACGAGAAGGCCATGCGACCTGAAGACATCACCCGCTTGTTCGTTGAACGATCCAACGCAGGTGACGCGGCCGGGGTTGCCGCACTCTACGAAGAGGATGCAGTGATGGCCTACCCGCCCGGCGACCAGACGGTGGGCCGGGAAGCGATCCGTGCGCTATGGGAGAAGGTACTGGCCAACCGTCCCCGCTTCGAGCCGGAACAACCACTGCCGACGCTGGTCAGCGGCGACATCGCCCTCACCTCGACCCCACCGAAGGACGGGGCCGGCGCCCGGGCGCAGGTCGTCCGCCGCCAGCCTGACGGAAGCTGGTTGCGCCTGCTCGACCAGCCCGAGTTCGTCCCGCCCACCCGCTAAAACCCGTCCACCGTCCCGATGGACGGGCCATCCCATGAGACGTCCCCGGCGAGTTACAGCAACGGCCCCAACTCCCCGACGCGGACATGCACTCTATGAGTCGTCGCAGTTCAGAGCCGGTTCACGAGCTCCTGCGGTCGGTAATGTTGAGTACAAGCGCGGCACCGATGCCAGCGTGATCAACCAGGGCTTGTATTACATGGCGTGGCTGATGGCGCACAGGGACGCCTTCCGGCACCTGGTCCGCGACCGGCTCGGGGTATCGGCCGCGTCCCAGGTGCTGTGGAGCGCACCGAGGCTGATCTGTGTCGCCGCGACTTCACCCGTTACGGCGCGCACGCCGTACGGGAGCACCGGCGCAGTATCGACCTGGTCCGCTATCGGTTCTTCGGCAAGGACCTGATCGGCCTTGAGACCGTGGCTTCCGTCGACGGCCGGACGCCGGCCGTCAGGCGGGTGCGCCGGGGCGCGGCCGGGCTGCCGTCTGTCCGCGCGCAGGGCGGGGCGCTGGCCAAGCTGGCTGAGGCGGTTGACGAGGTGCTGCTCGGCCTCGGAGGCGGCGTCAGCCGGGTGGAGCGCAAGCAGTACCGGGCGTATCAGCGCCTGCGGAACTTCGCCTGCGTTTGCCCGCCACAGAAGATCAAGCTCCTCGTCTACCTCAAGGCCGACCCCAAGGAGGTCGACCTCATTCCCGGCTTCACCCGGGATGTGACGGAGGTCGGCCACCACGGTACGGGCGACCTGGAGGTGCAGTTGCGCTCCGAGCGGGACGTGGAGCGGGCTGTGGACCTCTTCCGCGCGAGCTGGGCGGCGGCATAACCGTCCATCGCGTCTGTGACGTCAGCGGGTGCGGGACTGGGCGGCTGTGGATGTGGTGGCGGTTGTGCCTTCCGGCGTAGGGGGCAGGGAGTGGCGGTGGACCATCAA
>NZ_AEJC01000333.1 GCF_000317595.1 Streptomyces ipomoeae 91-03
CCCTCTTCTTCTGGGTGCAACCCGCGCTGGTCATCACACAGTTGGCGCTGCGTGACGCACGGGCAGTGCCAGTCTCCCAGCACTCGAGACCGACCCCACAGCGCTGCCATCCATCCCGTGACCGATAAGTCCTCTATGCCGGTTCATTGGCTCATCCGTGTACCGTGTGAAGAACTGGCGAGTAACATCAAGAAAGCGGTGCTCACCCACTCCATGAGCTGCACAAACGCACTCGCACGATCCGACAGTTTCCGCTAGCGGAATCCTTGCAGAGCCGGATCTACGACGGATTGGCTCACGACCGTGCACGTGGCCTTTGCTGGCCTCCCTAAGTAGGGAGCAGACTGGCTGTCGTCACTAAGCAGCAGCAATCTGCAAGGTGCGAAGCCCTTGGTCCACTGGGTGCAACCAAGATCGACGGGCATCAGGCGGAACGCGTGTTGGCGCACGCCCCGCCAGCGAAGAATAGGGAACGCGTGTG
>NZ_AEJC01000334.1 GCF_000317595.1 Streptomyces ipomoeae 91-03
GCGGCCGGCGGCAACGAGAACGCCGGGGACGGCGTGACCGGAACCGGCGACCCGGGGTCGCTCAACGGCCCCGGCGGGGCAGGTGAGCTGGTCAGCGGAGGCGTACTCGCGGACGCGACCTCGCGGGCGATCGCGTCGTAGTCGACGAGCCCCGTGGCCTCCAGCACCTTGATGTGGTCGAGGACGGTGGTGTTGGCGTCGTCGGCGAGATCGCGGACCAGGGAGTTGCGGGTGGTGGCGCGGACCTGGGCGACCAGGGAGAAGACCTTGCCGTGGGCCAGGCGAAGGATGTTGGCGAACTCCCGGTCGTACTGGTCGCCCTGCGCCGCGCTCAACGTCTCCAGCCAGGCCTTCTGCTGGTCGCTCGGCTGGTTGGGCAGGGCGAGGCCGAGGCGGGCGGCGACATTGCGGACGCGGGCGTCGAGGAACGTGTGGCCTTCGACGAGGTGCTCACCGGCGGTCCGTACGGCCTGGGTCGTGCCCTTCGCCTGGGCCTGCTGCCCCGCGGGCAGCTCCCACAGCCCGGCCAGCCGCACCTTGGTGATGAACTCCCGGTCCAGACCGGACAGCGCACCGTACCGCGTGGTCACCGTGGACGCGTTGAGCGCGTCGACGCCGGTGCCGGAGCGATCCGTGTACGACCAGATCGGGAAGATCATCGCGACGAGCGTCGCCGTCATCCCGGCGACGATGAGCCCTGTGCCACTGGCCAGCCTTCCGTTGCGGTAGTTGGATCGCATGGTGCCTCCTGCTCGCGGCACCGCACGCTCATGCTCTTCGGGTGCGGATTCGCCTTCAGGTTGGCATGTTACTTGCCGGTCTACGGCAACTTCCCTACGCGCGGGAAGGGTTGATGCGGGACAAAGTGTGTGTGATGGGACGAGGGAGCCGACGGGCAGAGACTGTGAAATGCCTGGTGATCGGGCCTGAAACCCGTGTGGGGGCCACGGGTCTGTTAATCGCAGCACACCGGGTGCGCAGCCGACCGTCGCGCACGGCAGCAACGGCGCGTACGCACCCCGGTTCAACGGCGCGTACGCACCCCGGTTCAGCGGCGCAGGAGTACCCGGCGGGTGGCACGGGCGAGGCGGGCCGTCGGGCGCTTCGAGAGCGGGGCCGGGCCCGAGCGCTCCAGCCACCACTCGCGCAGCGCGCGCTTCGCCGTCGCGTCCTCCAGACCCTGCTCCAGCAGCACGTGCTCGGCGAAGGAGAGGGCGTCGCGCCGGTAGCCGTCCGTCATGGGGTTGCCCTGGGCGTACGCGAGGAAGGCCGGACGGTACGACGTGCCGAGGATCTCCGGCAGTTCGGGTGCGACCTTCCCCACGACGTCCGCCCGCTTGGCCGCGAGGGCCCGCGCCTGCACTCCCAACCGCACCCGGTCGAACCCCTCGGGCACCGGGGTCCCCGCGACCAGAGCGGACAGCAGCGCCGCCTGCGCGAGCCCGAGCCGCTGCCGAGCGGCGGGCTCGGCCGGCTCCTCCCGCGACGGCTCACCGATCGGCTTCGACGCCGATGCGCCGCGCACCTCGGCCTTCTCCAGCACTCCCCGGATCGCCCCCAACTCCCGCTCCAGCTCACCCGGCTCCGGGAAGTTCTCGTCGCGCTCCAGGAGGACGCCCGGCGGGGTCACCCGGGAGGCGAGGTCGGCGAGGATGTCGAGGACCTGCTGGGGGACGGGGTGGGCGTGGCTGTCGTGCCAGACGCCGTCGCGCTCGAAGCCGCCCGCGACATGGACGTACGCGATGGCCTCGACCGGCAGTTCGTCGAGCGCCTTGGCAGGGTCCTCGCCCCGGTTGACGTGGTTGGTGTGGAGGTTCGCCACGTCGATGAGGAGCCGGACCCCGGTGCGGTCGACGAGGTCGTACAGGAACTGGCCCTCGGTCATGTCCTCGCCCGGCCAGTTGATGAGGGCCGCGATGTTCTCCAGGGCGAGCGGTACGGGCAGCGCCTCCTGGGCGATGCGGACGTTCTCGCACAGCACGTCCAGCGCGTCCCGGGTGCGTGGCACCGGCAGCAGGTGCCCGGCCTCCAGCCGCGGCGACGCGGTGAGGGCGCCCCCCGCCCGTACGAACGCGATGTGCTCGGTGACGAGGGGCGCGCCCAGGGCCTCCACGCGCTCGGCGAGGGCCTTCAGGCGCCCCTCGTCGGGGCGGTCGGCGCCGCCGAGGCCGAGGGACACGCCGTGCGGTATGACCGTGACGCCCCGCTCGCGCAGGCGCCGCAGCGACTCGGGCACATGGCCGGGGCAGACGTTCTCGGCGACGACCTCGACCCAGTCGACGCGGCCCGACGGTCCGGCCATGCGCTCGACGGCGTCGGCGATCTCCGGTCGCCAGCCGATGCCCGCCCCCAACTGCCTGATCTGCTCCATCGTCCCCTCCTCGGTCACGCCCGGTCACGGCTTCGCACGGATCCTGTGTGTCGTCTCCTTACGGCGGACCTGTGTTCCGGCGTGACGGAGTCATGGCCCCGGGATCCGGGGCCGAACCCCGGGAAGGGGACCTTCAGAGCAACATTTGAGCTTTCGGCGGCTACGGGATCTGTGGCTCGCCCTGGTCCTCGTTGATCTCCTCCGGGTCCGGCCGGTTGGTGTTCACCACGCCGGGGGTGGTCGGCGACGGGGTGGACTTCACATCGGGGTTGGTGGACGGCTCCGCCGCGGGCGCGGCGGGCGGCTGCACCCCGGCGACCGGCGGCGGCGGGCCGGTCGGGCTGGCGGTACCGCTGACCGAGTTGTTGGCGATCGTGTCGAAGTCGACCTCGCCGGTCTTCTCCAGGATCGTGATGTGGTCGAGCACGGTCTGGTTGGCGTCGGAGGCCAGCTGGCGCACCAGAGTGTTGCGGGTGCTGTTCCGCACAGTGGCGATGGCCGGGAAGATCTTGCCGTGCGCGGCCCGCAGCAGGTTCGCCCAGGTCTTGTTGTACTCCGCCTCGGTCTTGGCGGCGGTCATCTGGTCCAGCCAGCCCTGCTGGTCGGCGTTCGGCTGGTTCGGCAGCTCCACGCCCAGCTTCGCCGCGATGATCCGTACCCGCTTGTCCAGGTCGGTGTGGCCCACGATCAGATGGTCGGCGGCCTCCCTGACGGACTTGCTGCCGCTGCGCTCCAGGGCCTGCTGTCCGGCCGGCAGCTCCCACAGGCCCGCCAGCCGCACCCGGATGATCAGGTCACGGTCGGCGGGGGTGAGCGGCCCCCACTGCGTGGTGACCGTGTCTCCCGTGGGCACGGCCGCGGCTGCCGTGGCGTTGCGGTTGGGGTACGAGTAGAAAACGGGGTAGGCGACCGCACTGATCGTGCCGACGATCGCCAAGGCGACAAGGACAGAGCCCTTTGAGCGTCGCAAGAGAGCCTCCCGGAGGAAACCAACTGATCGTTGGGGACTGAGAACTGTGGCTTGGGGTGGGGTGCTGCCCCGGCGGGGCCGGGCCCGCAGTCTGCTGCGGCGGGCCCGGACCGTGCCGTGGGGCCGGCGTCAGATCGTGCCGTTGGCGATGGCGTCGAAGTCGACCTGACCGGTCTTCTCCAGCATCGTGATGTGGTCGAGCACGGTCTGGTTGGTGTCCGAGGCGAGCTGGCGCACGAGGGAGTTCTCGGTCATGTTCCGCACCTGCCCGATCGCCGGGAAGATCTTTCCGTGGGCCGAGCGCAGCAGGTTCGCCCACACCCGGTCGTACTGGTCGTCCGTGGCGTTGGACATCTGCTGCAGCCAGCCCTGCTGCTGGGCGTTGGGCACGTTGGGCAGTTCGACGCCGAGCTGGCTCGCCACAGTCCGCACCCGCTCGTCGAGGTCCTTGTGACCGACGATCAGATGGTCCGCCGCCTCCTTCACGGCCGGGCTGCTCGACCGCTGCATCGCCTGCTCGGCGGCGGGCAGCTCCCACAGCCCCGCCAGCCGCACCCTGACGATCAGATCCCGGTCGGCGGCCGTCAGCGGCCCCCACTGGGTGTTCACCGTACCGGACGCCATGTTGGCCTGAGCGGTACCCGACCGGTCGGCGTAGGACCACACAGGGAACGCCAGCGCTCCGACGGTGACGACGAGCGCCAGGCTGGCGATGACCGAGCCGTTGACACGCTGCAAGATGATCCTCCCGGGTGAAGCCAACTGGTCGTTGGGGCAGTTGCTTGGCCAGTGCTGGGAGGTACGTACGGGGAGGCCGCGATGTTCAACGGCGGGGCACAGTCACCGGAGAGCTTGGGGCGCGCCGGCCGAAAAGCAGTGAGTGTCGGCCGATGGTGGGCGCCGTCGCGCTCGGGCGCGACCGGCGTTCTCAGGCGCGCAGCGCCGGATGGTCCGCGACCACCGTGCAGCTGCCCGGGGCGATTTCGGTGAAGCCCGCGTCTCGGACGAAGGGGAGGCCGCAGGTGGTGAGGGTCTGCCAGTGGGCGGGGGCGGCGGTGCGGACGGTGAGGGGGAAGCCGGCGTCGCGCCAGGTGGTGCGGGCCTCTTCGGTAAGGGCCCACCACGCCAGTTGGGCGCCGTGGCCCGCCTGGGCCATGGCCTTGCCGGCGGACATGTCCAGGTCGGGGTTCATCCAGATGACCGGGGCGGAGAGGTCCGGGTCGACCGGGGGCTCCGGGTCGTCGAGGTCCGTGCCGGAGACCTGGAGACGGGCCAGCTCCTTGGGCCAGCCGTCGAGGGGGACCGGCGGGAAGACGCGTACCTCCGCCGACTTGCCGGTGACCGTGATGCCCTCCAGCGCCTCGGCCCGGCGCCACTCCGCGCCACGCGCCCGCCGGACCACCTTGCGGATCCGGGCGTCCTGCCAGTTCCGCACCGCCTCGGCCCACTCTCCCTCACCCAGCGACCGCTCGTCGCTCAGCATCACCAGCACCGCCCGCGCCGCCGTCTCCAACGCGTCCGTACGCGCCGGGGGCGACGCCTTCTCGATGTGTACGACCAGCGGCAGCACGAACTGCGGTGCCTCGTCGCGCGCGGTCCGCTCGTGCCGGAAGGGGCTGTCCTGGGAGTTCGGGTCACCGGTGCTCACCCGCCCAGTCTGCCAGCCGGAAGATCCGTTCTCGGACGGCCGCCCGTACAGCCGTGCGACGGTTGTACGAGGATGGGGGGCATGGGACATGAGTTACTGCTGAGCCTGGAGGGAGTCGGCCGCCGCTACGGATTCCGGGGGCCGTGGGTCCTGCGCGGTGTCGACCTCGCCGTCGCCCCGGGCGCGCTGATCCGGATCGAGGGCGCGAACGGCACCGGCAAGTCGACGCTGCTGCGCGTCCTCGCCGGGATCGACGCGCCCTCGGAGGGCCGGATGGCGGGCCGCCCGCGCACGGCGTACGTTCCCGAGCGCTTCCCCGCCGCGCTGCCGTTCACCGCCGCCGAGTACCTCACCCACCTCGGTGCCGTGCACGGCCTGGACCGTACGGCCGCCGCCGACGCCGCCGACGAGTGGCTGGAGCGGTTCGGGGCCGCCGAGTACGCCCTTACGCCGATGGCTCAGCTGTCCAAGGGCAGCAGCCAGAAGGTCGCGGTGGCCCAGGCCCTGCTCGCCGAACCGGAGTTGCTCGTCCTCGACGAGGCGTGGACGGGCCTCGACGCCGAGGCCCGCGCGGAGTTGGAGCGCGTGGTCGTCGAGCGCACCGCCGCCGGGGCCGCCGTCGTGTTCGTCGACCACGACCCGCGCCGCCTGGTCGGGGTGCCGGACGCGACGTACGCCGTCGCCGGGGGTGCGCTCGAACTCCGTGCGGGGGAGGGGAACTCGGGCGCGGGGGAGGACGACGGTCTCTTCGTCGTGGTCGAGGCGCGGGGGCCGTCCGGCGTCCAAGTACCGGCTGAGGCGGGGAAGTCGGCGGTGGCCGTCGAGGAAGCGGGCTCCGGCGCACACCGGTTCACCGTTCCGGAGGCTCAGTCGGACGCCCTGCTCAGGGCGTTGCTGGGGGCTCGGCCGCCCTGGCATGTGATGAGCGTGGGGCCCGTAGCGGGACCGGCCGAGCCACTGCCACGCGAAGTGCCGACCGCGTCGCGGTCACCCGAAGTGACGTCCGAACTGGAAGTGGAGAGCTCCTGATGACCGCCCTGCTTCGTTACCAGGCCGCCCTCCTCCTCCGGTCCCAGCGCTGGTTGCCGCCCGTCATCCTGTACGCGGCGTTCCTCGCGATCGGGGTGCAGAGCGGGCAGCCGGTGCTCGACTCGCTCGGTTACTCGGCCGCCGCGCTCGTACCGGTCGCCGCCTGGCTGGTGCGGATCTGTGCCACCAACGAGCCCCCCGCGGCCCGGAGCTGTACGGGCGCGGCGGCCGGACCGGGCCGGGCGCACCTGGCCTGTCTGCTGGTCGCGCTCTCGGCGTCCACGTTCCTCGGTACGGCGGTCACACTCCTCGTCACGGTCATCAGCGACTGGACGAGCACGGATCACCAGACCCGGATCGCGGCCGTCCCCGCAGGAATCGCCGGTCTGCTCGCCGCGCTCGCCTGCGCCCTGCTCGGCACGGCCGTGGGCGCGCTCACGAACTGGCCGCTGCTGCGCTCGCCCGGCCGGGCCGTCCCCGCCCTGCTCCTCGGCGCACTGCTGGTCCTGGTGGTCGCGGGCTCCCCGGCCAACGCGGCGATCAGCGCCCTGGTGGACGGCTCCGAGCAGGGAACCGTCCCGTTCCCGGTCCTGCCCCTGGCCGCCGCCGCCCTGCTCACGGCGGCGGCGAGCGCGGTGGCCTGCGCCCTCACGACCCGCCGCGCGGCCTGAGCGGGCGCTCCACAGCCTCCACAGTCTCAGCCTCCACCGTCCGCACCGCCTGCCTCAGCCCGAGCAGGCAGTGCGCTCGGCCTCCCGCCACTCGCACACCGGGCACAGGGTGATCCCCTTGTACGACTCCGGGTACTCGGTGGGCTCCTGGCAGAGGACGCAGGCGGCGAAGGGCGGACCGTCGGCGGCGGTGGTGTGCGCCGAGGCCGGGTCCGCGTGCGGGGCCGCGTGCGCGGCCGGTCCCGTGGTCGGCGCAGTCGGTTCGATGCCGCAGTAGTCGCTCATACGTCCAGCGTAGAGCGGTCCGGCGCGTAGGGCCTCAGCGTGCCGCCGCCCCCACCAGCTCCGACACCTTCACCAACCGGAAACCCCGTTTCCGCAGCTCAGGAACGATGATCCGGACGGCCCGCTCCGTGACGGGCGCGGCACTTCGTGTGCAGTGCATGACCACCACGGACCCCGGCCGCACCCGCTGCAGCACCGTGCGCGCCACCGCGTCGGCGTCCGTCGCGAACGCGTCCCCGCTCACCACGTCCCACTGCACGGCCGTCACCCCGGACCCGCTCAGCTCCCGCAGCGCGCGACGGTCGTGGCAGCCGCCGGGGAACCGGAAGTACGGCATCGGATTCCGCACGCCCGCCCTCCGGAACGCGGTGTACGCCCGCTCCAGGTCCGCCCGGACACGCTCCGGCGGCATCGTCGGCAGGCCGTAGCAGTCGGCGGTGAAGGCGTGATGGCTGTACGAGTGGTTCGCGATCTCGAAGAGGGGGTCCCGCCCGATCGACCGCGTCTGGATCGGGTACTCCTCCGCCCACCGCCCCGTCATGAACACCGTCGCCGGCACCCTCAGCCGGCGCAGGGTCGAGATGAGCTGCGGATTGTCGAACCGTTCACCTGCGGCGGCCCTCGACCCCTGCGCTGCGGTCATGTCCGCGTCGAAGGTGAGCGCGACGGTCTTGTGGGCGCCGGAACGGGGGCCGTTGCTGAACACGGGGGCCGGCCCGGCCGGGCCCGGCGCGAGTGTGGGCGGCCGGGACCCGGTGACCGCCGGGGAGGGGGAGGGGCTGGTGGCGACGACGGTACGGGGTGCGGTTCGGGGAGCGCCGCAGGCGGCGAGGGCGGCGCCGAGCGCGCAGAGGCCGGCGAGCGCGGTGATTCTTCGCACAGGACTGATCACCGGATGAACGTAAACGGGTGAGCCGGTCGGATTGTGTCTTCAACTGCCCGTTTGGTTGGAGTCCGGCGTGAAGTCACCCGCGTGGGCGACGAAGGGGTCCAGGAGGCGGGGGAGAGGCTCGGTTCAGGGCTGGCGGGCAGCTTGGAGTCATGGACGTGGACGGCGGAGGGGCAGGCGGCGACTTCGACGCAGTCGTCGCCTTCGGTCCCGCTGTACGAAGACTTTCGCTTCGGAGATCAGACGGCCTCTTTTCTGCCCCTCCGAGCAGGCGTGACGCCGTCCGTCCGGCAGCTCAAGGAGCCGGAGGGGGCCGTCGAGGCAGGCGTGGTGCCTGCTGTTCGGGCCTGTACGAACACGCCGAACGTCTTCAGGCCGTCGGACGGGTCGGGCTCCCGGTCGGCGCTCATGCTCGGCCACCTCCAGGTGAGCCGGATCTGCGGGGCTCTCCCCACGATCAACTCACCCAGAGTCACGAACGGTTGCGCGTACCGTCCATCGAACACGCATGTACGGCCCGGCGCCGTACATGCGCGCCTCGTGGGAGCCCTCGCGGGTTGCCGACAGGGTCTCTTCTCAGGCTGCGAACCAAGGGACTCGGCAGGCGTGGGGAGACATGCCCTGCGGGCACAGGGTCCTGATCAGCGTCTTGCGTATCGCCCGCCAGGTCTGCAGGGAACACGCCAAGTGGACGCGCAGTTCGACCAGTTGCCGTGTGCCGGGGCTCTGACCGGGGTTCTCGTGGGCCCACTGCTCCGCGAGGATGTCGTACATCTCCGCCGTCGGCATTCCGCTGGGGAGGGTGTGTGCGACGGTCATGTCGATGATTCGGGCGCTCCGCGTGGCCACGGCGTCCGTGACGAGTTTCCTGACCCAGACCAGCCCCTCTTCGTCCGCGTACAGGCCGAACCTCACGGTGCGCGTTCTCATTGCGACTTGCCTCTGGCTCTCTTCGTCGGCTGGTGGGCGCGGGGCGACTGATCGGCTGGCCGGCTGATCGGTGTCCGCCCCGTGCCCAGGGTGCCAGAGGTCGGTCAGGCGGTCGTCACCGGCGCCAGGGGCCCGTCACCGCGAATGTCGTGCCCGGGGTGTAGCAGTTGACGTACATCGTGTTGCCGTCGGGGGAGAAGGTGACGCCGGCGAACTCGCCCCATTCGGGCTCGGTGGGGGTGCCGATGTTCTGGGCGTTGCGGGCCATGGCGTAGACCTCGCCTCCGCGGGTCACGCCGAAGACGTGCTGGGCGCCGTTGCCGTCTTCGCAGACCATGAGGCCGCCGGTGGGGGCGAGGCAGATGTTGTCGGGGGATTCGCCGGGGAGCCGGACGTCGGTGTCGGGGCCGAAGACGATGACCAGGGTGAGGTGGCGCTCGTCGGGGTCGTAGCGCCAGATCTGGCCGTAGTGGTCGGCGGCGGAGCCCTCCTCGCTGCGGGCGTAGGAGGAGACGAAGTAGACGCAGCGACCGCCCCAGTAGCAGCCCTCCAGCTTCTGGGCGTGGGTGATGCCCTTCGGGCCGAAGTCCTGGTGGCGGATGGGGGTTCGGGTGGCCAGGGGGTCCGGGACGTCCACCCATTCGATGCCGTCGAAGCGGGTGCCGGGGTCCTGGATCCGGGAGAGGTCCGGCACGCCGGGTACGCGCATCGCCTGGAGGTGGCCTCCCGCGCGGAGTGAACCCAGGCCGCCCTTCGGTTTGTTGGGGAGGAAGCGGTAGAACAGGCCGAAGGGTTTCTCGAAGGCGTCCTCCGTCTCGTAGACGATGCCGCGTTTCGGGTCCACCGCGATCGCCTCGTGCTGGAAGCGGCCCATCGCGGTCAGGGGGACGGCTCCCGAGCGGTGCGGGTCGCTCGGGTCGACCTCGAAGATGAAGCCGTGGTCCTTGGTGTAGCCGTTGGTGCCGGCCTTGTCCTCGGTCTCCTCGCAGGTCAGCCAGGTGCCCCAAGAGGTGGGGCCACCCGCGCAGTTGACCGCGGTGCCGGAGATGGCGACCCGTTCCGAGAGGACCTTGCCGTGGGCGTCCAGCGTCAGGGTCGTACAGCCGCCCTTGCCCATCGGGTCGTAGACGAGGCCTTCGACGGTCGGGACCGGGGTGCGGGCGTTGTGGCGGTTCTCGTGGTTGCGGACCAGATGCACCCGGCGGCCGTGGCCGTCGGTCGGGCGTCCGGCGAAGGCTGCCATGCCGTCGTGGTTGCTGGGGACTTTGCCCTCGCCGGAGCGGAGGCGGTCGCCCTCACGGGAGAGGACCTGATAGCGGAAACCTTTTGGCAGGTCGAGCAGACCCTTCGGGTCCGGGATCAGGGGGCCGTAGCCGGAGGTGAAGTCGGGGCCCGAGGAGGAGTGGCCGAGGCCGTTCTGCGGGGTCGCCGCGTTCGCGAAGAGTTCGGACAGGGTTCCGGTGAACGCGATGCCCGCTCCCAGGGCACCGGTGCGGGCGAGGGCCTGACGTCGAGTCACTGACACGGGGGGAACCTTCCTGTTGGCGGACAGGATGTGACCCGCCTGTGTGTATCACGTGGTCACGGCTGGGTGAACCACGCGCGTAGAGGTGAGGGGGTGGAGTCGCCCGGCCTTCACTCGGTCGGACGGGGTGGGGTGGAGGTGGGTTAGGAGGGGGGGTGTGGCTGGTGGGGTGAGGGTTCGGGGCCGGGCTCGGTGGGCTGCCGGAGATGCTGCGGTGCGGGTTTGGTGGGCTGCCGGAGATGCTGCGGTGCGGGCTCCGTGGGCCGCCGGAGATGTTGCGGTGCCGCATCCGCGGGCTGGGCGAGCTGAGGTGGTGCGGGTTCGGTGGGTTGGTGGAAGGGCTGTGGTGGTGTGTCCGGGGGTGGGCCGGCCTGGGCTCGTTCCAGGAACCTCAGCAGTTCCACCGGGAAGGGGAGTACGAGCGTGGAGTTCTTCTCGGCTGCCACCGCCACGACCGTTTGCAGCAGGCGGAGTTGGAGGGCGGACGGGGTGTCGGCCATCTCCTTCGCGGCCTCGGCCAGCTTCCTCGAGGCCTGTAGTTCCGCGTCCGCGTTGATGATGCGGGCGCGGCGTTCGCGGTCGGCCTCGGCCTGGCGGGCCATGGAGCGCTTCATCGTGTCGGGGAGGGACACGTCCTTGATCTCGACGCGGTCGATCGTGACGCCCCACTCCACCGCCGGGCTGTCGATCATCAGCTCCAGGCCCTGGTTGAGCTTCTCGCGGTTGGAGAGGAGGTCGTCGAGGTCGCTCTTGCCGATGATGGAGCGGAGGGAGGTCTGGGCCATCTGGGAGACGGCGAAGCGGTAGTCCTCCACCCGGACCACGGCGTTCGCCGCGTCGACGACCTTGAAGTAGACGACGGCGTCCACGCGGACGGTGACGTTGTCGCGGGTGATGCCCTCCTGGGCCGGGATGGGCATCGTCACGATCTGCATGTTCACCTTGCGGATGCGGTCTACGCCGGGGACGACCATGGTGAAACCGGGGGGCCTGGGGGCGCCGAGGAGGCGGCCCAGGCGGAAGACCACGCCGCGTTCGTACTGCTTGACCACGCGGGCTGCCGCCGTGACGTATACGACTCCGGCGGCGCCGGTCGCTATGGCTGCCGCCAGCAGCTCCTGGAGCATGACGACCCCCTCTTGGTCGTCCCTGTATCGCTGCGAATAACACGATATGCCGGGGGAGGGGGAGTGGCGACCGGCGGGTGGGGGCGGGGCCACGGCGATGCGGTTGGGTACCCGGCGGCTTCGGCTGGTCGGGGGCGGGTTCCGCTTACCGGCGCGAGCAGGATGCCGCCGCGCCCACCCTCCCCCACTCTCGGCTCCGCTCGAGCGGGAGGTACCCCATCGCCCCAGCGGCACGACTGCCGCAGTGACGACGGGTGGATGGGGAGCCGCCCCCAGCGGCCCGACTGCCCGCGGCTGGGGGCGGCTGGTTGCTGCGGCTGTCCGTAGGCGGGGCAGCGACGTAGTGGGGCGTTCCCGCGTGGTGAGGTCCGTGGCGCGGTGGTGGCTTGCGGTGGAGGGAGGGGAGCGGTGGGCCAGGCGTCCCGGATCTTGGGGCGGGACGCCTGGCCTTTGGGGTGGGTCAGGGGGTTGTTGAGGACACTGTCGCCGGTTCTGGGCCTGTCATCTTCACCGGTTCCGTGCCTGTCGCGCTGTGGCGTTCCGCCCAGGTTTCGAGGGCGGTGCGGCAGGCGTGGTCGAGGTGGTGGAGGCCGGAGAGGTGGAGCTCTATCGGGCGGTCCTGGGGGAGGGACTCCAGGCTGTCGAGGATCTTGGGCAGGCGGAGGAACGTGGCGTTGCCCGAGAGGTAGGCCTGGATCGGGCCCGCGCCCTTGTCGATGACCTCCAGTTTGATGTGCGAGGCCTCCCACGCCGTCTTGGCCACGGAGAGGGCCAGTCCGATGAGGACGCCTTCGAACATGTTCACCGCGACGATCGCCAGGGCGGTCGTCATCAGGATCAGGGCCTCGCCCCGGTGCGCCCGCCAGAGGGAGACGACCTCGCGGAACGGGATCAGCTTCCAGCCCGCGTGGACGAGAATGCCGGCCAGGGCGGGGAGCGGGATCAGGGCCAGCGCCCCGGGCAGGAGGGCGGCGAACAGCAGCAGCCATACGCCGTGCAGGACTCGCGACGCCTTCGTCCTCGCGCCCGCCTGGACATTCGCGGAGCTGCGTACGATCACCGCCGTCATCGGCAGCGCGCCCAGCAGACCGCACACCGTGTTGCCGGCGCCCTGGGCCATCAGCTCCTTGTCGTACTCGGTACGCGGCCCGTCGTGCAGCCGGTCCACGGCCGCCGCGCTGAACAGGCTCTCGGCGGAGGCGATGAGGGTGAAGGCGAGGATCGTGCCGATCATGGCCACGTCCGCCAGGTCGCCGAAGGCGCCGAGGGAGGGCGGCTGGATGGATTCCAGCAGGCCCTGAACCTCCACGTTCGCCACCGGCAGGCTGAGCGTCAGTGAGGCGACGGTGGCCAGCAGGACCGCGGCCAGGGCGCCCGGGACCACCTGGACCTTCTTCGGCAGCCGCTTCCACAGCACCAGCACGGCCACCGTGCCCGCGCCGAGGGCGAGGGAGACGAGCGCCGTGGTGGAGGCCATGACGTCGACGAAGGCGCCGGGCAGCCCGGCGATCTTGTCGAGGCCGGACGCCGGGGCCTTCAGGCCGGCCGCCGCGTACAGCTGGCCCGCGATGATCACGAGCCCGATGCCGGCCAGCATGCCCTCGACCACGGAGACGGATATCGCGCGGAACCAGCGGCCCAGCTTCAGCGCGCCCATGGCGAGTTGAAGCAGACCGGCGGCCAGCACGATCACACCGAGCGCGGGCAGCCCGAACTGGCTCACCGCCTCGAAGACCAGCACGGTCAGACCGGCCGCCGGGCCGGAGACCTGGAGGCTGCTGCCCGGCAGCAGGCCGGCGACGATGCCGCCCACGATGCCGGTGACCAGGCCGAGCTCGGCCGGTACCCCGGAGGCGACGGCCACGCCCACGCACAGCGGCAGGGCGACCAGGAACACGACGAGCGATGCGGCGAAGTCCTGCCGCAGGTACGGGAATTTGGTGTGGGGGCGAGTGGACTTGGTCTGTGTCGCGGTCATTTGCGAATCCCCGCCGCTCACAGGATCTCGAACTTGTCGGTGTCCACGTGGTGTTCCCGCACGGTGCCGGTGTGGACCTCGTAGTACCAGCCGCGCAGCCGCAGCTTTCCTGCCGCGAGGCGCTTCTCCACGCAGGGGTAGGAGCGCAGGCGCAGCAGTTGGCTGAGGACGTGGTTCTGGACGCCTTCGGCGACGGTCGGGTCCTCGACCGCCCCCTGCGGGCGCGGAGTCGCGTGGGTGAGCCAGTCGCGTACGGCGGGTACGGCGTCGAGGTCGTCGCCGCGGACCAGGGCGCCGACGGCGCCGCAGTGGGAGTGGCCGCAGACGACGATGTCGGTGACGCCGAGCACCTCCACGGCGTACTCGATGGTGGCCGTCTCACCGGAGGGGCGGTCGGCAGTGTAGGGGGGGACGATGTTGCCGGCGGTGCGCAGTTCGAAGAGCTCGCCGGGGCGGGCGCCCGTGATCAGGGCGGGGACGACCCGGGAGTCGGAGCAGGTGATGAACAGGACCTCGGGGGACTGGCCCTCGGCCAGCCTGGCGAACTCCTCAGGGCGCTGTCCGAACGTACGGGCGTTGTCGATGAGGGGCTGCATGATGTGGTGACTCCTCCTGGCGCGCCGCGATGGCGCGTCGGGCTTGCACGACAGATGTGGGGGAACAGGCTCCGCGGCTCAGCAGCGGAAGACCTGGAGAGCGGCCGGGGTGTGGGCCGTGAAAGATCTCGACGGCCGGTGATGCCGGGCCGAGGGCCGTTCCGGTTCGTACGCGGCCGCTGGGTTCTCCCCCAACAGCGGACGCGCGGGCGCCCCGGGAACGGTGTGGGTGACGGCGCGGTGCCGGTCATGTGTGCGGAAGGGACCGGTCGGGTCCTCGGCGTGACCGCACTTGCGGTAGGTGACTGCCTTGTCACGCACCGGTTTCGCCTTGAGGGTGTTTCCGGGCTCGGCTTTGGCCTTGACGTGACCAAGCGTGTGCGCGGCTGCGAAGGAAACCGTGGGAGCGAAGAGCTGCAGCGCGAGCAGGACGGCGGCAAGGGCCGAAAGGGCGGTCCTGGTCGTCGTACCTCGCAACATGAGCCTCCCCACATGCAGTTCGCCGTCGTCTTCGCGCGCCAGTAGTTGCTCGACTTGGCAAACCGATGGTCAACCACTGGTCAAGAAACACATTAACCCTGCAAAGTTGTTTGCAGGGTTAACTTAGCGTTTCGAGCTGAAGAGAGCCTGAAAAGCGCAGACGGGTTGGCTTGAACCAGCCCTTGACCTCAGGGGTTTGTGGGGTCAGGGCGTCACGCGTGACGTCAGTGCTCGGCGAGGCGCTTGGCGTCGCGGGCCAGCGCGGTGAGGCGGGAGATCGCGCGGAAGTACTTCTTGCGGTAGCCGCCGTTCAGCATCTCCTCGCTGAACAACCGGTCGAACGGCATCCCCGAGGCGAGCACGGGCACCTCCCGGTCGTACAGCCGGTCGGCGAGCACCACGAGCCGCAGCGCGGTCGACTGGTCCGGGACCGGCCGCACATCGGTCAGACAGACCGCCTTCAGGTTGTCCGTCAGCGCGCCGTACCGGCTGGGGTGGACCCGTGCGAGATGGTCCAGCAGCTGCGGGAAGTCGTCGAGCGAGGCGCCCTCGGTGGCGTACGCCGCCTTGGTGACCTCCTCGTCGGAGTACGGCGCCGGGGCCGCGGGCAGACCGCGGTGGCGGTAGTCCTCGCCGTCGATGCGCAGGGCGCGGAAGTGAGCCGACAGGCCCTGGATCTCGCGCAGGAAGTCGGCCGCCGCGAAGCGGCCCTCGCCGAGCTTGCCCGGCAGCGTGTTCGAGGTGGCGGCCAGTGCCACGCCCGCGTCCACGAGCTTGCCGAGCAGCGTCGACACGAGCACCGTGTCGCCCGGGTCGTCCAGCTCGAACTCGTCGATGCACAGGAGGCGGTGCCCCGAGAGGGTCCGCACCGTCTGCTGGAAGCCCAGGGCGCCGACCAGGTTGGTCAGCTCCACGAAGGTGCCGAAGGCCTTGAGCGCCGGCTCGGCCGGGGTCGCGTGCCAGAGCGAGGCCAGCAGGTGGGTCTTGCCGACGCCGTATCCGCCGTCCAGGTAGACGCCGCGCGGGCCCGTCGGGGTCTTCTTGGAGGCCTTGCCGAAGCCGAACAGACGGCGCTTTCCGGCCGCCCCGCTCGCGTGCGCGCCGTCCAGGCCCGCCGCGAAGCCGTTCAGGACCCGGACCGCCTCGGTCTGGCTGGGCTGGTTCGGGTCCGGTATGTATGTGTCGAAGCGGACCGCGTCGAACCGGGGCGGCGGCACCATCTCCGCGACCAGCCGGTCGGCGGGGACATGCGGCTCACGCGCGCACAGGGACAGCGGGGCCGCGTCGGGTATGCGATCGGTACCGGACACGGCGGTGGAGGACGACGACACGGTTACCGAGTCTAAAGGCCGTGCCAGACTGCACGACATGCGACGCCTGTTCCCTGTGACCGAAGAGACAGCGGCCCGGACGACGGATGAGGCCCGGACGACCGGTGAGGCCCGGACGGCGGAGGGGTCCCGGACGACCGGTGAGACGGGCGAGGCGGGTGGTGCGGAGTGGAGTCTCGACGAGCTGGCGGCGGCGTACGCCTACCCCGAGCTGCCGGAGGGCGGGGGCGCGGTCTGGCTGCGGGCCAACATGGTCTCCACGCTCGACGGGGCGGCCCAGCACGACGGGCGCTCGCAGCCGATCTCCAGCGAGGCCGACATGCGGATCTTCGGCACCTTGCGGGGGCTCGCGGATGTCGTGGTCGTCGGCGCGGAAACGGTGCGCCAGGAGGGGTACCGTCCGGCACGCGCGCGTGAGGCGTTCGCCGAGGCGCGGCGGGCGGCCGGACAGGGACCCGCGCCCGCCGTGGCGGTGGTGACCGCGAGCCTGGACCTGGACTTCTCGCTGCCGCTGTTCACCTCGCCGTTGGTGCCCACGCTGGTGCTGACCGGCGCCGCCGCCGCGCCCGACCGGGTCGCCGCCGCCGAGAAGGCGGGCGCCCAGGTGGTGATCGCCGGGGACGGCATGGGCGTCGACCCCGCGCGCGCCGTACGGGCCCTCGCCGACCGAGGGCTGACCCGGCTGCTCACCGAGGGCGGCCCCCGGCTGCTGGGCCAGTTCGTGGCGGCCGACGTCCTCGACGAGCTGTGTCTGACGGTGTCGCCGATGCTCACGGCGGGGGACGCCCAGCGGATCGCCGGTGGGCCCTCGGTGCCGGTCCCCAAGCGCTTCCGACTGGTGTCGCTGCTGGAGGAGGCCGGGTTTCTGTTCGGTCGTTACCGTCGTACGTGAGAGCGGAGGGAGTCTCCCGCTCCGTTTGGCTTTCGCCGGGCACACTAGAACCCTGAGGAGTGAGGGTCCGCGGGGCCCTCCTGGGAGAAGGGCGCCTGTGGTGTCGTTCACGAGCGTTTTGATGATCGAGAAGGCCCTGACGTCCGCGGACGTGGAGTTCGTCACCACCCTGCACGGCGACGAGCCGACCTCCTTCCACGTGCTGCTCCAGCCTCGCGGCAACCAGGCCGACCGGCTGCTCCGGGCCATCGACGACCTCGCCCTCGGCGAGCTGGACGAAGCCGTGCGGGAGGGGGAGGTGCCGGAGGGGGCCGAGGCCAGGGAGGTCGGGGAGCGGGCCCTGGAGGTGTCTCTGCAGGCGTTGCGGGGGGCTGGGAGCGAGGCGGAGGGGCGGTTGATCGAGGATCATCCGCTGGACGCGTTGAAGTCGCTGGTGGAGGAGGTCCGGGCCGATGAGGTGTTGGTGCTGACCGATCCCCACTACGTGGAGGAGTTCTTCCATCGGGACTGGGCGTCTCGGGCTCGGCACAAGGTGGGGGTGCCGGTTTTGAAGCTGTTCTCGCACGCACGGGCTTAGGGCGGTGGGGCGCCGTTGGGGCGCGGCCCTCGGCCGGTGGCTGCATGGGGCCCCGTACACAGGCAATAGGCTGGGTCTGCGCCTCCTCGTGAGGTGTGGATCGTCCTCGTACCGTCACTTGGGAGAACACGCATGGCACCCGGCCTTCCTGTCGCCATGGAGCGACCGCACTTCGTAGGGATCGGCGGGGCCGGGATGTCCGGGATCGCGAAGATTCTGGCGCAGCGTGGGGCGAAGGTGGCGGGGAGCGACGCCAAGGAGTCGGAGACGGCCGAGGCGTTGCGGGCGCTGGGGGCCACGGTGCACATCGGGCACGCTGCCGAGCACCTCGCCGACGACGCGACCTGTGTCGTCGTGTCCTCGGCCATCCGCGCCGACAATCCCGAGCTGGCCCGCGCCGCCGAGCTGAACATCCCCGTCGTCCACCGTTCGGACGCGCTCGCCCGGCTGATGGACGGGCTGCGGCCGATCGCCGTCGCCGGTACGCACGGCAAGACCACCACCACCTCCATGCTCGCCGTGTCCCTGCGCGAGCTGGGCCTGAACCCGTCGTACGCCATCGGCGGCGACCTCGACGCCCCCGGCTCGAACGCCCTGCACGGCGACGGCGAGATCTTCGTCGCCGAGGCGGACGAAAGCGACCGCAGCTTCCACAAGTACGCCCCCGAGGTCGCCATCGTCCTCAACGTCGAGCTGGACCACCACGCCAACTACGCCTCCATGGACGAGATCTACGAGTCCTTCGAGACGTTCGTGGGGAAGATCGTCCCCGGTGGCACGCTGGTGATCTCCACCGACCATGAGGGCGCGCGTGAGCTGACGCGTCGTGTCGAAAGCGGCGAAGGGATCCGTGTCGTCACGTACGGCGAGAGCGAGGACGCCGATGTGCGGGTGCTGTCGGTCGTCGCTCAGGGGCTGAAGAGCCAGGTCACCGTGGTGCTGGACGGGCGGGAGATCACCTTCGCCGTGTCCGTGCCCGGTCGGCACTACGCGCACAACGCGGTCGCCGCGCTGGCCGCCGGCGTCGCGCTCGGCGTGCCGGCGGGCGAGTTGGCGCCCGCGCTGGCCGCGTACACCGGCGTGAAGCGGCGGCTGCAGCTCAAGGGCGAGGCGGCGGGCGTACAGGTCATCGACTCGTACGCGCATCACCCGACCGAGATGACGGCCGACCTGGAGGCGATGCGGGCCGCGGCCGGTGACGCGCGCATCCTGGTGGTCTTCCAGCCGCATCTCTTCTCCCGCACACAGGAGCTGGGCACCGAGATGGGGCAGTCCCTGGCGCCGGCCGACGCCTCCGTCGTCCTCGACATCTACCCGGCGCGTGAGGACCCGATCCCGGGGGTGACCAGCGAGCTGATCATCGACGCCGCCCGGGACGCCGGCGCGGACGTCACGGCCGTCCACGACAAGGCCGAGGTGCCCGCCGTGATCGCGGGAATGGCGAAGCCGGGCGATCTCGTTCTCACCATGGGCGCGGGTGATGTGACGGACCTGGGCCCGAAGATCCTGGACCGTCTTTCGAGCTGAGGGGCTGAGGCTCATGTCGTACGACGTCGAGAAGCCGGACGAGCAGTGGCGCGCGGAGCTGACCCCGGCCGAGTACGCGGTGCTGCGCCAGGCCGGTACGGAGCCCGCCTTCACCGGTGAGTACACCGACACCAAGACCAAGGGTGTCTACTCCTGCCGTGCCTGCGGTGCCGAACTCTTCACCTCCGACACCAAGTTCGAGTCGCACTGCGGCTGGCCGTCCTTCTACGACCCGAAGGACAGCGACGCGGTCGAGCTGCTGGAGGACCGGTCGCACGGGATGGTGCGCATCGAGGTCCGGTGCGCCCGGTGCGGGTCGCATCTCGGGCATGTCTTCGAGGGGGAGGGCTATCCCACCCCCACCGACCAGCGGTACTGCATCAACAGCATCTCGCTGCGGCTGACCGCCGACGAGGGCTGACCGCCGACGGGGCCGACCGCCGAGAGAGTGGCCGCCGCCGGGAGCCGACTGCTGACACGGGCCGAGTGCTGACACGGGCCGAGTGCTGACGAGGGGTCACCTGCCGCTTTCCCTACGGGAGCTGCCGGGGTTGACTACGTGGCTACTGTTTGAGAACGGCAGCAGCAGAACGGTGATCGAATCACCGGCAGGGCGGCCTCTTCGGAGCAGGGAGTCGGAGTTCGCGGTGTTGACGGGGCAGACCGAGCGGAAGATGAAGCGGCTGAGCGCCCAACTGGTCACCGGCCTGGCCCGGACGACACCCCGCGACGACGATGACGGGATCTTCGACCCGCTGTGCCGTGTGCTCGGCGGACTGCGGGGCCGTCCGGTCGTGCTGAAGTGGACGCGGTTCCCGCCCGACACGGCCAGTGGGGTCTGGGTGGAGCTGCCCGAGATGGACCTGCTGGCCATCCGTGACGACACCGCCGATGTCGAACACGCCCTGGTGATCTGGGGACATGAGGTCTGGCACATGATGGAGGGCCACTGCGCGGCCCACACCCCGGTGGGGTCGGCGGCGGCGCGTTCCCGTTCGGCGCGGGGCGCCGCCGTCGAGCAGGTGGTCGGTGCGCTGCTGGCCGTGCCCGACGCCCGGCTGGGCGGGGTGCCCGGCGGCGACCTCAAGTACGCGACCCGCACCGACTTCCACGCCGCCCAGGAGGCGGAGGCGGAGCGGTTCGGGCTGGAGTTCGCCACCGAGATGCGCGCCTATCTGCGGCGCCCGGACCTCCTCCAGGTCACCGGGCGCATAGAGAAGTCGCTCGGCCAGGGCCCGTGGGCCTGACGTGAACGGACTGGTCTACTACGTGTCGGCCGCGGTCCTGTGGACCGGATTCGCGGCCCAGCTCCCCGACCTCTGGCACAACTGGCGCGACCCGCTCAAACGTGCCTTCTGTGCCGTGATCTTCCTCGCCGGTCTGTGCTTCGCCCTCGGCGCCCCGCCCACCGTCGGCTTCCTCAACGACGCCATCGGGGTGCCCAACGCCGCGGCCTGCCTCATCTACGGGGCCGTGAACGCCTTCTCCGCCGCGTCCCTCGTCCTGATCGTCCACTGGCGCGGCGCCGACACCCCGGAGCGGGTGCGGCGCGTCTCCCGCAGCTGGCTGATCACATACGCCGTGATCATCGTGGCGCAGAGCGTCCTCTTCGCCGCCGGGGACGCCCCCGTCGAGCGACGCACGGACTTCGACACCTACTACGCCACCACGCCGTTCGTCCGCGAGATGATCGTCCTCTATCTGCTGGCCCATATGGCGGCGGCCGTCACCACCACGGTCCTGTGCTGGCGCTGGACCCTCCAGATCAGCGGCTGGACACGACGGGCGCTGGCCGTGCTCGCCCTCGGCTGGCTGTGCACCAGTGCGTACGGCGTCGTCAAGATGGTCGCCGTCGCGGCCCGTTGGAGCGGGCACCCGTGGGATCCGCTGAGCACCCGGCTCGCCCCGATGCTGGTCACCGTCGGGGCCGTCCTCACCGCGGCCGGCTACATCGTGCCGCTGCTCGGGCCGCGCGTCGACAGCCTCGTCGCCTTCCTCCGGCTCGGCCCGCTCTTCCGGCTCGTCGGCTCCCGGAGCAAGCGGCGAACGGTGCTGTCGTGGCGTTCCCTCGGCGATGTCGAGCTGCGGCTGACCCACCGTACGACGGCCATCCGGGACGGTCTCAAGGACGTGTCCGTCCACTTCGACGAGGCGGTCCGGGAGCGCGCCTACCGGCAGGCGCTCTCCGTCGGCTCCAGCAGGAGTGAGGCCGAGGCCATCGGCGACGCCGCCATGGTGGCCGTCGCCGCGCTCTCCGGCACCCGGCACCGGGCACCGCGCCTCGACCAGGCGGTCCTCGACGGCGTCGCCCTCGACGCCATCGCCGGATTCACCGGCGGCAGCGGTCGTGTGTCCACCACCGGCCGCGTGGCCCGGCAGCAGCCCCTCGACACCGGCCAGCCCTCCCTGATCCGGATGTCCCGCGCGGTACGCGCCGTCATCGTCGAGGGCGCGGTGCGCGCCGAGCGGGCGCAGGGCCGGTAGGCGTGGAGCAGGGCTGGAGGCGGTGTCGCAGGGCGATGGGCGCGGCGTGGAGTCCATGGGCGCGAATGGGCCAAGATCCGGTGGAGACGAGCGGGCGCCGAGCATGTAGTCGCACGTGGGCCCGGAGGCGTGGGACGGGTTCAGGCCAGGACCCGTCGGCGTCGACGCCGACGGGCCTGACGGGAGCCGCTCCGAGGCGTCAACCACGGTAGCCTTGCGGCCAGTTGATGGGGACACGCAGAGAACGAGGAGTCCGCTGGAGGCTGTGCGCGCCCGATGAGCGACTGCGTCTTCTACCTCTCCGGCGGCCTGCTGCTCCTGGCGTGCGCGTTGAAACTGCCGGCCCTGATCCAGGCCGGAGGCCGGGACTGGCTGCTCACCTCGATCTGCGCGCTGCTCCTCGGCGGCGGTGGCGTCCTCCTGCTCGCGGCCGAGGAGGCGATCATCACCCTCCGCCAGGTCACGGGCGTCACCAACCTCGCCGCCCCGCTGATCTACATCCTGCTGACCGCCTTCTCGGGTGCCTCGATCGTGCTCGTCCTGCACTGGCGCGGCGGCCCCGACACGGCGCACACCCGGCGGCTGTCCCGCGTCACCATCGTCGCGTACGGCGTCGTCTGCGCCCTGATCGCCGTCCTGTTCGTCCTCGGGGACACCCCGGTGGAGCGGCGGCGCGACTTCGACACGTACTACGCCACCACCCCGTACATCCGCGAGATGATCGTCCTGTATCTCGCCGCCCACGCCGTGGCGTCGCTCACCGCCAGTCGGCTGTGCTGGCGCTGGTCGCACGATGTGCACGGCACCCTCCGCGTCGGACTGCGGGTCCTCGCGATCGGCTACCTGCTGCACTACGGCGTCTACGACCCCGCCGTGGCCGGTGCCGTGGTGGCGCGCTGGGCCGGGCTGGACTGGGACTTCCTCATCGCCGTCGCGCGTGGCGTGACCGCGCCCAGCGCCGTCCTGGTGGCGGCCGGGTTCATCATCCCGTTGGCCGGGCATCGCGGGGAGGACGCCGTGCGCTACTGGCTTCTCGCCCCGCTGGCCCGGGCCGTGCGGCCGGTCCGGGGAGCCGCCAACCCCCTTCCGGTGCCGCTGTCGTGGCGGTCCGCCATGCGGCTGCGGCTGACCCAACGGCAGACGTACATCGGGGACCGGCTCGTGACCTGCCGCCCCTATTTCGACGCCCGCATACAGCGCGAGGCCCGTGCGGCGGCCCTGGCCCGTGGCGTCACCGGCACCGAGGCGACGGCCATCGCCGACGCGGCCATGATCGTCACGGCGATCGAGCGCCAGGCCCTGGCGGGGGGACCGGACGCGCCCGCCTCCACGGAGCCGGGGCCACCTCCCGACCCGGATGCCCGGGCCACCTTCACCAGCGACCTGGCCGGCATTTCGCGCGCGCTGCGATCGCCGGTCGTCAGGGAGTTGCAGAGCCGGACCCGTGCCGACGCCCACAGCGGCACCTGAGGGCCGGCGGACCTGATGTCGGCCGGCGGAACTCCGACGTCAGCCGGCGGACGGGGCGTCGAGGGACCTGAGGATGTTCCGTTCCCGGGGGGTGAGCGGTGGGCCCGACAGGGGTGGGAGGACGGGGCCGATCAGGGTGGAGGCGAGCAGGGACGGGCGGAGAAGTTTGAGGGCGTCCGCCTGGAGGGTGGTGACCTCGCACATCGCGGAGGAGACCCGGTAGGAGCCGGTGGCGACGCGTGCCATGCGGCCGGTGTAGCCGGACAGCAGGCGGTCCGCGAGCGTGGGCGTCTTGCCGCGGACCCCGGGGAACCACTGGTCCTGGCCCACGGACATCATCCACGCGGCGTTCACCACCTTCCCGGCGGCCCGCTGCACCCGCCGCGCCAGCCCCGGCTCGGTGATCCCGGTTCTGTCCAGCTCCCGCCGCAGCTCGCGCGCGCCGAGGGCGGCCACCGACATGCCCTGACCGTAGACCGGGTTGTACGTGGCGACGGCGTCACCGAGCGCCACCAGCCCCTCGGGCCAGACCTCGGCCTTCTCGAAGTACCGGCGCTCGTTGCGGGTGCTGCGGCTGAGGACCACGTCGCCCAGCGGCTCCGCGTGGGCGATCAGCTCACCGACGATGGGGTGGCGCAGGCCGAGTGCGAAGGGCACGAACTCGTCGGGGGAGGCGGTGGGTTCGCCGCCGCGGGTGCCGGCCACGCTGACCAGCCAGCGGTCACCCTCGATGGGGAGGAGGAGCCCCGACTGCCCGGGTCGGCCGCCCGTCGGGTCCGCGGTGACCTGCGTGGGCGGGAAGGCGTCCGCGCCCTCGGGTACGCGGAAGAGGCGGGTGGCGTAGACGAGTCCGGCGTCGACCACGTCCGTGGGGACGCCGGTGACGCCCAGCTCGGAGAGCCAGTGCTCGATACGGGTACCGCGACCGCTCGCGTCCACGACCAGCTCGGCGCCAAGGCTCTCCTCCTCGCCCTGCCCCTCGACGACACGGACACCGGTGACGCGCTCGGCCGTGCCCAGCAGACCCGTGGCCGAGGCCCGGCGGATCCTGATGCGGGCGGTGCTCGCGAGGACGGCGTCGCGCACGGTCCAGTCCAGCAGGTCACGGCTGCTGATGAGCAGGGGATGGCTCTCGGGATGCCGGGAGCGCCGGAACCAGCCCTGCTGACCCAGCGTCACCAGGCCGGAGGTGAGGCCCCGTTCACGGGCACCGGCGGCCAGCAGCCGCTTGCGCACCCCGCCGCCGGGCACGAGCTCCTCGATGGCGTCACGGCCGCTCGGCAGGAGGATGTGGGCGTGCCGGCCCTGGGGGAGGCCCTTGCGTGGCCGGGGGGAGTCCGGGAGTTCGTCGCGTTCCAGTACGACCACTTCGTCGACGAACCGGGCCAGCGCCGCGGCGGTCAGCATGCCCGCCACACTCGCACCGATCACGACCGCAGTACGCGACATGGAAACCCCCTGCTCTCGGCGGAAGCCTTCACCGTACATTTCACGGAGCCGACCGCAACAGAAGATCAAGACAACTGCGCTGTCAGGGGCGGGAGTTGACCATCCGCCCTGCTCGGTCGTCCACCTGCCCCCGGGCATCCGAGGGCGGGTGGAGGGAGCCGCAGGGGGCGGGTGGCGCACCGGGGGTGCGGGTGCCCGGCGCTCGAACGGGTCGGCTTGTCGCGCGTACCGCGTCGCGGATCAGCGCGGCGACCTCCTTGGGGCGGGCGACGGCGACGGCGTGGGAGGCGCCCTCGACCTCGACGACGGTCGAGCCGGCGCGCTTGGCGCCGAAGCGCTGGACGTCGGGGTTGATGGCCTCGTCGGCGTCGGCGATCAGGGCCCAGGAGGGCTTGGTCTGCCAGGCGGCGGTCGCGGCCGGCTCGGTGAACACCGAGGCCGCCGGCGGACGTTGGGACACGGCGAGGATCTTGGTGACCTCGGCCGGGACGTCGGCGGCGAAGAGGCCCGGGAAGGCCTCCGCCTTGATGGTGACCTCGACGGCGGGCTCGGCGCCCTCGACGGGGTACGTCCGTTCGACGAGGTTGGCGACGAGCGGGGACAGCGGGAAGCGGCCCTGCAGCTCGCCCAGGCTCTCGCCCTCCTCGGGGACGTACGCCGCCACGTAGACCAGCCCGACGACGTTCTCGGCGGCGCCCGCCACGGTGATGAGCGCACCGCCGTAGGAGTGGCCGACGAGGACGACCGGGCCGTCGATCTGGGCGGCGGTGGAGGCCAGGCCGCGCAGCGGGTTCGGTATCGCGAGGACGGGGATGTCCTGGCTCTGCAGCTCCTCGACGACGCCGGACCAGCTGGAGGCGTCGGCGAAGGCGCCGTGCACGAGGAGGACGGTGGGGGTGGTGGGCATGGGTGAGGTCCTTGATCGTCAGGTGAGTACTCGCCATGGCCCGCTCCTCGCAGGCTGCGGGGCGCCGTCCTCTCCCGGTCCGGCACGCTGCCGCGCGGAATCGGCCCCCAACTCCTTGACGCCCGTGGAAAGCGCTTGCCACACTCGCGGCCCGCACCATGAATCGCCTGTCGCAACACCGTCGTCGCGCTGATGTCGTACGGGGCCGAGCCCTTCCAGGTCGTGAACCGTCGGCCGTGGCTCGACCTGGTTGAACCGGGTTCGATGCACCGGAGGTCGAATCGGGTTCGACGCACCGGACGTCGAACCGGGGCCGAATGCACCGGACTTCGAATCGGGTCCGATGAAACCGGAGCCGGAATGGCATCGAGTCGGAGGCGACGGCGGCGTACCACCCCCGGCAGGCGCAGCCACCCCCCACAGGAGAAGCCGAAATGGGACGTCGAGCCGCAGCCCAGCCCGCCACCGAGACGACCGCGACCCGCGCCGCCGCGGTCACGGTCACCACTCCACCCCCCACCGGCCGCCGCAGGCGGGCCCTGGCCACCGCGGCCTGCACCACCGTGCTGCTCACCGGTGCCGCCGCGCTGACCGTCCCCGCGAGCGCGGCTCCGGAACCGTCCGCCGAGTCGACCGTCGAGGCGGTCGCCGCCGCGCCGGCGCAGGTCGCGGCGGCCTGCGGTGAGGGCTCGTACCAGGCGGAGGCCGTGCTGAACGGCAGTACCTGGACGGCCCGGCGGGGCAGCAGCGTCACCTACACCGGCACCGACATGCGGGCCGCGATCCAGGCCGCCGTCAACAGCCTCACCGCCGGCCGCACTTCGAAGGAACGGGTCGTGGTGCGCGGCTCGGGGTCCATCAGCGCCGGGTCCCGGGTCTCGCTGCCCAGCTACACCGTGCTGGACGTGTGCGGCACGATCAACGTCACCGGTACGGGATCGGGTGACCAGGCGCCGGTCTACTCGCGCGGCACCCGGGACATCGAGGTCCAGCACCTCAATCTCACCGGCACCCCGCTCTACGGCGTCTTCCTGCGCAATGTGCAGAACGTCGTTCTCGGCGAGCTCGACATGCGTCTGTCGCGCGGTCTCGGCGTACGGATCGACAACCGGGGCGACACCAGCCAGTGGACGCGCAACGTCAGGATCGGCAACGTGTACGTGTCGGGCGCGAGCAGCCACGCTGTCGAGACGTACGGCGTGGACGGGCTGACCGTCGGCACGGTGACCGCCCGCAACGTCGGCGAGTCCGGGCTGCTGCTCAACCAGACGATCAACGCCACCGTCACCAAGGTCGACGCGGACGGCGCGGGCGTCGGCACCGGTTACGCGGCCTTCCGCATGGCCAACCGCAACGGCCGGGTCGGCAGCTCGTACCCGACCAACATCCGGGTCGGCGAGGTGATCGCGCGCGGCGGCGGACGCGGTGTCTTCTGTGTCTCCGAGAGCGGCGGCGCGGTGATCGACCGGATCAACCTCACCAACACCGGCAACAACGCGATCCTGATCGAGAACTGCTACAACGTGAACCTCGCCGCCCAGAGCGGCACGGTCTCCGGCGGCGGCGAGATCCGTCTCGCGGCCCGCTCGGAGTTCCCCAACAACCGGGACATCACCGTACAGAACCTCACGGTCACCAATTCCTCCCTCAGGGAGAGCCCCTGCGGCGAGAACACGACGTTCCGCAACAACCGCCTGGTGAACAGCACGCAGAGCATCTGCTGACCGACGGGACTCACCAGCCGTCCGGGCCCACCGGACCATCGGACCCACGGGCGCGCCCGTCACCCGCTCACGGGCGCGCCCGTGTCCCGACGTACACACCGACAGGCCCTGCTCAGTGCTCGGTCAGTGCTCCGTCAGTACTTCGTCGGGAACAGCTGGATCTTGGCCTTGCCGCCGGAGACCGACTTCACCCAGATCTTCAGGTTGTTGAACTGGACGGTGCCGCCGGGGCTGGTGCTGCCCTCCATGTAGGTGCCGCTCGTCCTGACCGAGAACTTCACCTTCCTGGAGGAGACGCTGTCGGTCCTGAACTTGCCGAAGCCGAACTTCTTGCTGCTGACACTGATGGTCTTGCCCTTGGTCACGGTGGTCTTGCACCGTCCGTCGTAGCAGGGCCCGCTGGCGGCGTTCGCGGCCGGGGCCATCAGGCCGAGGCCCAGCGTTCCGGCCATGGTCAGCGTCAGGGCGGTGGTCGCGGTCCGCCGGCGCATACCCGTAGTCATCAGTTGGACTCCTGTCCGCAGAGGGATTTACCGCGCGGCATTTCTAACCGCTCCCCTCCGGGACCCCTCCCGAACCAGCGACCCCTTCACGGCCCTCGTCCGCCGGCCGGACGAACCGTTCACCGGCCCCCGACTCCCCGCCCTTCACAAGAGCTCACCGGGGATCTTGACGGCCATGATGTTACCGGTAACACTGCGAAGGTCCCTGCCATGAAGAGGTGGAGTCCCGCGTGCCCGACCTACCGACCGCGCAACAGGTGCGCCACCCCCGAATCACCCCGGACACACGGGTGTTCAGCCCCGCCGCCGTGGTCGCCTCCTGTGTGGGCTTCGTGCTCATCGGCGTCCTCCAGGCTCTCTACGGGCCCGCCATCCCGGCGTTCCGCGAGGAGTTCGCGCTGTCACCGTCGGCCGCCGGACTCGGGCTGAGCGCGCACTTCGTCGGCGGCGTCGCCGGTGTACTGCTCTTCGACCGGCTGTACGGGCGGCTGGGCAACCGGGCCATCCTCGGCACCTCGTACCTGCTGATGGCCCTCGGGGCGGCGGGCTTCGCGCTCGCCCCGAACTGGCCCGTCGGCCTGGCCGCCGCCCTGCTCGCCGGCCTCGGCTTCGGCGGCATCGACTACGGCCTCAACCAGCTCTTCGCCATCGGCTTCGGCCATCGCTCGACCGCGATGCTCAACATCCTCAACGCCCACTTCGGCATCGGCGCGATCCTCGGCCCCGCCCTGATCGCCGCCCTCGGCGCCGAGCACTACCCGGCGGTCTTCCTCGCCTTCGCCGCCGCCAACCTGCCGCTGCTGCTGTTCCTGCGGGGCGTACGCGACCGGGCGCCGCGCCCGGCCGCCGGCCCGTCCGACACCTCCGGCCCGTCCGACACCTCCGGCCCGTCCGACACCTCCGACGCGGCCGGTGCGCCCGGCGTGACCAGCGGATCCGGCGTGACCAGCGCACCCGGCGTGAGGGCCGGCGGTTCGGTCCTCGGTCGCAGTCTGGGCTCGGTGCTCGCCGTGTTCGTCTCGCTCTATGTGCTGCACGTGGGCATCGAGGCCGGCGTCGGCGGCTGGGAACCCACGCATCTGCAGACGGTGGGGTACGGCGCCGGGGCCGCCGCCACCGCGACGTCCGTGTACTGGCTGATGATGACCGTCGGCCGCTTCCTGGTCGCCCCGATCGCCCTGCGTCACTCACCCCGGACGATCATCACCGTGTCGTGCGCGGGCATGACGGTCTGCCTGCTGCTCGCCGTGATCCCCTGGCTCGCCCCGTACGCGTACGCCGGCGTCGGCCTGTTCATCGCGCCGATCTTCCCCACCGGTCTGCCCTGGCTGAACGAGGCCGCCCCTCGGGCCCGCCGGGCCGGAGCGCTGGTCATCGCCGCGTCGATGGTCGGGGGAGTGGCGGCCGGCCCCGCGCTCGGCAAGGCCATCGAGTGGTCCGGCGTCCGTGCGGTGCCGCTGCTGCTGTGCGCGGTCTCGGCACTCTGTCTGCTGGCCACGCTGTGGCTGATCCGGGCCACGCGTTCCAGCGCCACCTCCCTATAGTCCCGTTAGCCTCCTCCTGGCCTCCCCGTCACCCGCACCCCCGAGCCGAAGGTAAACGCCATGCGCACGCCCGCTCTGACCACGTCGTCCGACGGTTTCCTGCTTCACGGTGAGCCGTTCCGGATCATCTCCGGCGCGATGCACTACTTCCGCATCCACCCCGACCTGTGGGCCGACCGGCTGCGCAAGGCCCGGCTGATGGGGCTGAACACCGTGGAGACGTACGTCCCCTGGAACCTCCACCAGCCCGACCCGGACAGCCCGCTCGTCCTCGACGGACTGCTCGACCTGCCCCGCTATCTCTGCCTCGCCCGGGACGAGGGCCTGCACGTACTGCTGCGCCCCGGCCCGTACATCTGCGCCGAATGGGACGGCGGCGGTCTGCCCTCCTGGCTCACCACGGACCCCGACATCCGGCTGCGCTCCAGCGACCCCCGCTTCACGGACGCCCTCGACCGCTACCTCGACATCCTGCTGCCCCCGCTGCTGCCGCACATGGCCGCGAACGGCGGCTCGGTCATCGCCGTGCAGGTGGAGAACGAGTACGGGGCGTACGGCGACGACACCGCGTACCTCAAGCATGTGCACCAGGCGCTGCGCTCACGTGGCATCGAGGAGCTGCTCTTCACCTGCGACCAGGCGGGCTCCGCCCACCACCTGGCCGCCGGAAGCCTGCCCGGTGTCCTGTCCACCGCCACCTTCGGCGGCAGGATCGAGGAGTCCCTGGAGGCGCTGCGGGCCCATCAGCCCGAAGGCCCCCTGATGTGCTCGGAGTTCTGGATCGGCTGGTTCGACCACTGGGGCGAGGAGCACCACGTACGGGACGCCGCCAACGCCGCCGCCGACCTCGACAAGCTCCTGGCCGCGGGCGCCTCCGTCAACATCTACATGTTCCACGGCGGCACCAACTTCGGCTTCACCAACGGCGCCAACCACGACCAGTGCTACGCCCCGATCGTCACCTCCTACGACTACGACGCCGCCCTCACCGAGTCCGGTGACCCCGGCCCGAAGTACCACGCCTTCCGCGAGGTGATCGCCCGCCACGCCCCGGTGCCGGACGAGCCCGCCCCGGCTCCCGCACCCAAGCTGTCGGGAATCGCCGTGGAGTTGACGCGCCGGGCGCCGCTGCTGCCGTACGCGACGAGCACCGGTGGGAACGAGCCGGTCGTACGCACCGAACACCCCGTCACCATGGAGGAGTTGGGGCAGCGCTCCGGGTACGTCCTCTACCGCACCACCTTCCCCGAGGCGGGCGACGGGCTGCTGCACTTCGCCGGCGGTGTCGGCGACCGCGCCCAGGTCTTCGTGGACGGCGCCCCCGTCGGCGTACTGGAACGCGAACGCCACGACGAGACGCTGCCGTTGCGCGTCCCGCAGCCCGGCGCCACGCTGGAGGTGCTGGTCGAGAACATGGGCGGCGTCAACTATGGCCCGCGCATCGGCGCCCCCAAGGGCCTGCTCGGCCCCGTCACCTTCAACGGCACCGCGCTGCTCGGCTGGGACACCCACCGGCTGCCGCTGACCGACCTGTCCGCCGTCCCCTTCGCGCCCGCCGAGGCGACCCCCGTCACCGTGCCGGCCTTCCACCACGGCACCTTCGACGTCGACACCCCCGCCGACACCTTCCTCGCCCTGCCCGGCTGGACCAAGGGCCAGGCCTGGATCAACGGCTTCCACCTCGGCCGCTACTGGAACCGCGGCCCGCAGCGCACCCTGTACGTCCCCGCCCCCGTCCTGCGCCCCGGCGCCAACGACCTGGTCCTGCTGGAACTCAACGCCACCACCAGCCCCCGCGTCGAGTTCACGGACATCCCTGACCTGGGCCCGGTGAAGCCCTGATGGCACCGGTGGGACCCTCGCACCGCATCCGCCTACGGGCACCCTCCGCCCCGCCCCTGCGCGGTCACCTCCCCTTCACGGACGCCCCCGAGGTCGCCGACCCCATCGAGGTCACCAGCCGGTGGCTGACCCGGGGCGGTCGCCCCTGGTTCCCGGTCTCCGGCGAGTTCCACTACAGCCGCTACCCGGCCGGGCAGTGGGAGGAGGAACTGCTGAAGATGAAGGCGGGCGGGGTGACGGTCGTCGCCTCGTACGTCATCTGGATCCACCACGAGGAGACCGAGGGCGACCTCCGCTTCGACGGCGACCGTGACCTGCGTCGCTTCGCCGAACTCTGTGCCCGCCACGGCCTGGACTTCATCCCCCGCATCGGCCCCTGGGTCCACGCCGAGGTCCGGGGCGGCGGCCTGCCCGACTGGGTCCTGGCCCGCGCCGACGCGCCCCGCACCGACGATCCGGCCTATCTGGCTCCGGTACGCCGCTGGTACGGGGCCGTCGCCGAGCGACTCCAGGGCCTTGGCCGGTCCCACGGCGGCCCGATCGTCGCCATCCAGATCGAGAACGAGCTGTACGACCAGCCCGGCCATCTCCTCACCCTGAAACGGATCGCCCAGGAGGCCGGGCTCGCCGCCCCGCTGTGGACGTCGACCGCCTGGGGCGGCGTCCGACTGCCCGCCGACGAACTGCTGCCGCTGTACGGCGGCTACACCGAGGCCTTCTGGACCGAGGCGGACGGCGGCTGGCCCGACACCTGCCGCAAGCACTTCTTCTTCACCCACCAGCGCGACGACGAGGGCATCGGCGCGGACCTCCGCCCCACCGCCGTACGCGGTGGTGACCCGGCGGCGTTGGTGGCCCGCTTCCCCTGGGCCACCTGCGAGTTGGGCGGCGGCATGGCCGTCGCCTACCACCGCCGCCCGCGCGTCGACGCCGCCGACATCGGCGCCCTCGGCCTCACCAAGCTCGGCTGCGGCTCGGTCTGGCAGGGCTACTACATGTTCCACGGCGGCACGAACCCGATGGGCCGCCTGAATCCCCTCCAGGAATCCCACGCCACCGGCTACCCCAACGACCTCCCCCGCCTCACCTATGACTTCCAGGCCCCCCTCGGTGAGTACGGCCAGTACCGCCCCTCCTACGACGAACTCCGCCTCCAGCATCTCCTGTTGGCCGACTTCGGGCACCTGATCGCCCCCATGGAGTCGGTACTCCCCGACCACCGGCCGACCGGGCAGGACGACCGCGAGACGCTGAGGTGGGCGGTACGCGGTGACGGAAGCTCGGGTTTCCTCTTCGTCAACAACCACCAGCCGCACGAGCCGCTGCCGGATCACCCGGGCGTGTCCTTCACGGTCGAGTTCCCGGAGGCGGGGGAGCTGACGGTGCCGAGTGCCGCGGTGACGGTTCCTCGGGGCGCGTATTTCTGCTGGCCGCTGAGGCTCGAGGTGGCTGGGCTGCGGTTGGAGTGGGCTACGGCTCAGGTCGTCTGCCTGGTGGGGGAGGGGGATGACGGGAGAGACGGTGGCGGTGCCGGAGGCGGTCGTACGGTTCTGGTGCTGGCCGCCGTCGACGGGATCGCCCCCGAACTCGCCCTGGACGCCCGGACGGTGAGGGCCGTCGGGGTGCCTTCCGACGAGGTCGAGGTCACAACCGTGGGGGAGCGGGTCCTCGTCACGGGGCTGCGCCCCGGCACGGACGCTCTCGTCGAGGTGGACACCGCCGACGGCGGCCGGGTCGGCCTCCTGGTCCTGGACGCGGCGACGGCTCGTACGGCCTATCGGGGGCCCGCGTGGGGTGCCGAGCGGCTGATTCTGGCCGAGGGCGGGGTCGTGTTCGACGAGCACGCGGGGGAGGTACGGCTGCACGGCCCCGCCCCCGAGCCGTCGTTCGCGGTGTGGCCCGCGCCGGAGCGGGTGCCGGTGGTGGCCGGGGGGAGTGTGAAGGAGACGGCGGACGGAGTGTTCACCCGCTACTCGGTCATGGCGCCGGGGGCGGACCCGGACGCGACGGCGGAGGTGGGCGTCGGGGCCGGTGCCGAGCCCGGCACCCTCCCCCTCTCCTTGGTCCGCCCAGCGGGTTCGGCGCCGCCGACCGCGACGGGTGTGCTCGGGCGGGCGAGCGTCCCGGCGGACGAGTACTTCGACGCCGTGGCCGCCGAGTACCACGTGGACCTGCCCTCCGATACGCCGCCCGGCACCCTGCTCCGCATCCACTGGACGGGAGACGTCGCCCGTGCCCATGTGGGGGAGCGCCTCGTCGCCGATCAGTTCTACTCGGGGCAGGTCTGGGACATCGCCCTGGACCGGCTGCCGACGGGGGCCGCGCGGGCGGACGGGCTCCGGGTGAAGGTGCTGCCGCTGGCGGAGGGGGCGCCGGTGTATGTGCCGGGACGGGAAGCCGGTTCAGGCATACCGGCGCGCATCGACCGGGTGGAGCGGATCACCGTCCACACCTGGAGGACCCGAGCGGGCTGACCGCTCAGGGTTTCCCGCCCCCGTCACCCCCGTCGCCCCCGTCGCCCTCAGGCCCTTCCTCCGGAGACCGTCTCAGTGGGCGTCGTAGATTCCCTGGTAGTGGCCCAGTGCCGTCTCGCGGATCTTCTCATCGCTCCAGTGGGTGAAGCGGTCGGGTGCCAGCCGCTCCGGCGCGACGAGGAGGTCGCCGGTGTCCAAAAGCATGTTCGCGAGCTGTCGGCCGACACCTCCGGCGTGAGTCACCCAGGACGCTTCCGCGAACCAGAGACCGGGCAGTGCGGCGGAGGGGCCGACGAGCGGGAGTTCATCGGGGGTCATGGCGAACACCCCGTTGAGCCGCCGGCCCAGGGCCGC
>NZ_AEJC01000335.1 GCF_000317595.1 Streptomyces ipomoeae 91-03
GACCGTAGCGGCTGCCTCGCGACCACCTCGCCACGCCGCTAACTCGCGAAGCCCGTTCCGAAGCGCGCCCCGTTCTCCGGTGCCTTGAGCACGGCCGGGCCGAAGGATGTGATGTTCGTCGTGACCAGGCCGTTCTTCGAGCCGCGGAAGAGCCAGGCCGCGCCCGAGTTCTCGTACGTGCCGTCCTCGCCCGGCGCCCCGACGGCGAGGTCGGCGCGGTTGTTGGCGTTGACGTCGAGGAGGGACACGGACGCGCCGAAGGTGTCGCCGGCCTCGGAGGCGCCGGGGACGCCGGAGTCCGACTGGTCGAAGGCCTGCGCGCCGGTGCCGGTGAGGCCGGAGGAGCCACCCTTGAGGAGGACGACGGAGCCGGCGTCCTTGATGGAGCCGATGTCCTCGCCGGGGACGCCGACCGCGATGTCGGGGTAGCCGTCACCGGTCACGTCACCGGCGGCCACCGAGTAGCCGAACTGGTCACCGTTCAGGTCGCTGCTGGGGTTCTCGGCCTCGGAGACCCCGGGGACGCCCTTGGTGTCCTGGGTGATCTTCGTCGTACGGGTGGACGGACCGTTCGCGGAGCCGTAGACGACGCGGACGTTGCCGGCCTCGCTGTTCATCACCTCCGAGACATGGCCGACGTCGCGGGCGACGTAGTCCCCGTATCCGTCCTTGTTCACGTCGGCGATGACACCGCCGAGGGTGTAGTAGCCGGTGGACCGGGCGGTCTGGCTCACGCCCGTGGAGGTGCCCTTGCGCCACTGGGCCTGGTACGACATCTCCTCGAAGCCGCCGGTGGTGATGAGGTCGTCCTTGCCGTCGCCGTTCGTGTCGCCGACGGTGATGCCCCAGACCTCGTCCTCCTCGTCGATGGCGAGGGTCGTGGTGCCGGCGGCGACGCCCGCGCGGGTGAAGGGGCCGAGCTTGATCTGGACGCCGCCGTCGCCGGTGGTGACGAGGTCGCCCTTGCCGTCGCCGTTGAAGTCGGCGCCGACCGCGCGGTTCACCTTGCCGGGGAGCGCGGTGGCCGAGGTGAGCCCGCTCGCCGAACCCCACAGGACCACGTCGCTGTCGCCGAAGCCGCCGACCGCGAGGTCGGTGTAGCCGTCGCCGTCGAGGTCCCGCGCGGTCGTGCTCCACCCGAAGTAGTTGCCCGACTTCGTGCTCTCCGGCAGCCACGACGTGGTGCGCGAGACGACCTGCGGGTGCGCGGTGTCGGCGCCCGCCGTGGAGCCGTACACGATCGAGACGTAGCCCGCGCTCTCGACGCCGGCGACGGTGGCGCTGGGCGCGTTGATCACGAGGTCGGCGAAGCCGTCGCCGTTGAAGTCGGCGATCGGCGCCTTCGGCGCGGCGGTCGCCGGAGCGGCGGCCACGAGCGGCACGGCCAGCAGCGCGGCGGCGACGGCGGCACAGCTCGCGACCGTACGACTGCTCGCGACCGTACGACGGCTCATGCGAAGGGGCACAGGAACTCCAGTGGTTGGGCTCGGGGTACGTCGGCGGTATGCCCGGCGGGACGCCGGACGTACGTCGGCCGTACGTCGTCAGTACGTCGGTTGTTCACCTTCGATCGTTTGGACGAACGGGGGTGCGAAACGGTTGTGCTTCCTGGGGTGATCACGCTTGCGAGAGCCCCGAACGTAGCGTTCCCATTCGATTACAGTGCTGGACTGTTGAGAGGGGTGGGCGTACGTATGTACTTACGTACTGACGTACGGGGTGGTGCCGTGAGGAGGCCGGGGTGGGTGCGACAGCCGGTGCCGTCTGGGGGCGGGCGGAGCAGCAGGACTTCCGCAGCCGGGTGCGCGGAACGCTGCTGGGCGCCGCCGTCGGCGATGCCCTCGGCGCGCCGGTCGACGGGCTGGCCCTGGCCGAGATCGGCGAGACGTACGGTCCCGAGGGACTGACCGACCTGGCGCCCGCCTACGGCAGACGCGGCGCGGTGACCGACCTGACCCAGCTCACCCTGTTCACCGTCGACGGTCTCATCCGCGCCCAGGTGCGGCGCGACACCGGCGCCTGGCATCCGCCGACGGATCTGCACCGCGCGTATCTGCGCTGGGCGGCCACCCAGCGTGACTGGGGCCCCGACGAACGCCGCAAGGACGACGGCTGGTTGGCCCGCGAAGAATGGCTCTACGCCCGCCGTGACCCGTCCCACGCCTGCCTCCTCGGCTTCGGCGACGAGATGATGGGCACCCTCGACGCCCCCAAGAACCCCGGCGAGCCCGGCGCGGAGGCGGCGGCCCGCTCGGCCCCCTTCGGTCTGCTGGTCGGCTGGGAGCCGCAACTCGTCTTCCAGCTCGCCGTCGAGTGCGCCGCCCAGACCCACGGCCACCCGACCGCCTACCTCACGGCCGGCTCGTACGCCGTCATCGTCCACTCCCTCGCGCGGGGCGAGAGCCTGGACGCCGCCGTCCAGAAGACCCTGGTCCTGCTGGCCGCCCGCCCCGGCCACCAGCCCGTTTCCGACGCCCTCCAGCAGGCGGTGACCGCCGTCCGCCAGGGCCCGCCCTCCGCGGCCCTGGTCGAGGCCCTGGCGGGCAACGCCACCGCCGAACGCCTCCTCGCCGTCGCCGTCTACTGCACCCTCGTCGGCGAGGACGTCCGCCACGGCCTCTGTCTGTCCGTCAACCACAGCGGCCCCTCCACCGCCACCGGCACCCTCACCGGCGGCCTCCTGGGCGCCCTCCACGGCGAAACGGCGTTGCCCCCGGCGTGGCTGGCGGAGTTGGAGGGCCGCCCGACGCTACTGGTCCTCGCGGACGACTTCGCGCTGGAGATGACCCAGGGACCGGCCTTGCACGGGCCGGGTGGTGCGTCGCCGGGGTGGTTGGCGCGGTATCCGCGGGGATGAGCTCCCGGGCCGTTGTGAGCCCTGCGGCGCGGTAGCGTGTCGATCATGGCGGACTGGGAGATACGACAGGCGACGGCGACGGACGTCGAGGCCATCGCCGAGCTACGAGCCGTGGTCATGCGGCCCGACCTGGAACGCCTCGGCCGCTACGACCCCCACCGCGTCCGCCAACGCCTCCGCGACGCCTTCGACCCCGAGCACACCTGGGTGATCGAGGTGAGCGGCACCTTCGCCGGCTCCATCGCCCTGCGCCCAGCCCCCGACTCCCACTGGCTGGAGCACTTCTACCTCTCCCGCCACCTCCAGGGCACCGGCATCGGTACGGCCGTACTCCGCGACCTGCTGTCCCGGTGCGACCGCGAGGACCTGGTGATCCGCCTGAACGTCCTCCAGGGCAGTCCGGCCCGCCGACTGTACGAGCGGCATGGGTTCACGCTGGAGACGGAGGATGCGGTGGATGTGTTCATGGTGCGTGAGCCGGGAGCCGAGTGAGGTTTTCGCATGAGGTGACGGCAACCGTCACCGTTCTGTCGTTCCCTCGCCTGTCGTTCCCCCGTCTGTCGTTTCCCCGTCCCAGACCTTCTCGAGAGCGGTCCGCGCGCCCTCGCCCAGTACCTGGTGCACGGTCGCGCCCGGCAGGGCAGGCAGGGCCGCCCAGTGGGTGACGGGTTCGTCGCAGGGGCGGCCGTAGGGGAGGCGGACGACGCGGTCGGAGTCGACGAAGCAGTCGTGGTGCTCGGTGCCGTCCTCGCCGAAGTGGAGGGTGGTGAAGTACATGGGCAACACCAGCCAGAAGTCCTGCCCGTTCACCTCATCGGGCTCCGCCTCGCTGTCGGGCGGGTAACGGCCCACCACGGCCGCCGCCACGGGCGTACCGCTTTTCGGCAGCCTGTCGCGTACGTCCACCCACTCCACCACCGCGTCCATGTCCACCCCCGGCTCAGGACCGCCGTCAGATACGGCCATTCTCGTCACTCGGGCCCGGCGTGCGCCACGACTTGACCGGGCCCGGACCCGGGGCCGATCAGTGATGCGTACGGCTCGTCCTCCGCCCCGGACACAAGGACGAAGTCCTTGCCCGGGCCCACCGCCACCTCCCACAGACGGGCCAAGGCCTCGGCCTCGCCGGGGAGTTCGAGGCCCAGCGCCGCCGCGGCCCGGTCACGGCGGGCCGGCAGGTCCGGCATGTCCGCCAGGTATTCGGCCGCCAACTCCCGGCTCTCCTCCGCCGTGAACGCCCGGCAGCCGCGCCGCCACGGGGCGACCAGCAGCAGCCGTATCAGCTCGGGCAGGCCCATCGCGACGAGGGCCGCGCCACCCTCGGAGTCGGCGTAGAGGACGGGGCGCTCCTCACCGCCGTCACCGCAGAAGAAGAACGTGCCCCCGGCACCGTCACCCGCGAAGCTCTCCAACGCCGCGCCCGAAGCAAGGCGCACCTCCTCGACGTGGTCGTCACCCCGCTCCAGCTCGAAGTCACCCGGCCAGGCCAGGAATTCGGCGGCCTCGCCCTGCTCACGAATGACGGTGATCAGTGATCGCATACGCGCCACCCTAAAACCGCCCACTGACAACCCCCGCCCACCACCGGCCCCGCAACAGCGCCCGCTTGGCCGCCGTCCCACCGGCAGCGCGCTTGCCCGGCCGCCGCCCCAACCTCGGCAGCGCTCACCGGGCCGGCGTCCCACTGGTAGCGTCCGTCGGCCCGCCGGCCCCACCGGTAGCGTCCGCCTGGCTGTCGCCCCACCGGCAAACGCCGACGCGGCCACCGCCACCACCGGCAAACGCCGACGCGGCCACCGCCACCACCGGCAATGTCCGCCCGGCCGTCGGCCCCATCGGCAGCGCTCGCCCGGCCACCGCCCCACCGCCAACGTCCGCCCGGCCGCCGGCCCCTCGGCTGCGCTCGCCCG
>NZ_AEJC01000336.1 GCF_000317595.1 Streptomyces ipomoeae 91-03
CCTCTCGTGTGTCCGGCATTCGCATCGCCGGTCGCCGGTCGGCGACCGGACAGCGGATCGGCTCAGCAGTGCCGCTCCACCCGCGGCGCCCCGTCGACCAGCGTGTCCAGCAGCCCGCCCAGCACTCCCCGCTGCTCGTCCGACAACGGCGCCAGGATCTCCTCCGCCGCGGACCGCCGCGCATGGCGCAACTCGCGCAGCACCTCCCGGCCCTTGTCCGTGACCTCGATCCTTATCACCCGCCGGTTGGTGGGATCGGGCACCCGCCGCACCCGGCCGCTCGCCTCCAGCCCGTCGACCAGTGTCGTCACGGCCCGCGGCACGACCTCCAGCCGCTGGGCGAGGTCGGCCATGCGCGGCGGCGCCGCGTAGGCCGCGACGGTACGCAGCAGTCGGGACTGCGCCGGCGTGATCTCCAGCCCGCTCTGCTGGAGATGGCGTTTCTGGATGCGATGCACGCGGCGGGTCAACCGCAGCAGCTGCTCGGCGAGCAGGCCGTCGGCGTCGGGGCTGGTCATGGCGGGAACAATATCAGGACAATGTTCATTGTGAGTATAGGTAACAATGAGCTACGCTCCGTTCGTCAGCTTCTCTCACCCCTCGAAGGAGCCCATGCATCCCGACGACCAACCCATCTGGGCACCATCCGGCGAGGTGAAGGAACGGCCCCGCCAGGTCCGTCGCATCCTGACCCTCTTCCACCCCTACCGCGGTCGGCTCGCGATCGTCGGTCTGCTGGTCGGCGCCGCCTCGCTCGCCTCCGTGGCGACCCCCTTCCTGCTCAAGGAGATCCTCGACACCGCGATCCCCGAGGGCCGCACCGGACTGCTCAGCCTCCTCGCGCTCGGCATGATCCTCAGCGCGGTGCTCACCAGCGTCTTCGGCGTCCTGCAGACCCTGATCTCCACGACCGTCGGCCAACGCGTCATGCACGATCTGCGCACCGCCGTCTACGGCCGGTTGCAGCGCATGTCGCTCGCGTTCTTCACCCGGACCCGCACCGGCGAGGTCCAGTCCCGCATCGCCAACGACATCGGCGGCATGCAGGCGACCGTCACCTCCACGGCCACCTCGCTGGTCTCCAACCTCACCGGTGTGGTCGCCACGATCGTCGCGATGGTCGCCCTCGACTGGCGGCTCACCGCGGTGTCGCTGCTCCTGCTGCCACTGTTCGTATGGATAAGCCGCCGGGTCGGCAACGAGCGCAAGAAGATCACCACCGAGCGCCAGCAGCAGATGGCCGCGATGGCCGCGACGGTCACCGAGTCGCTCTCCGTCAGCGGCATCCTGCTCGGCCGCACGATGGGCCGCGCCGACTCGCTCACCAAGACCTTCGCCGAGGAGTCGGAAGGCCTCGTCGACCTGGAGGTCAGGTCCAACATGGCGGGCCGCTGGCGCATGGCGATCATCACCGTCGTCATGGCCGCCATGCCCGCCGTCATCTACTGGACCGCCGGTATCGCGCTCCAGTTCGGCGGCCCGTCCGTCTCGGTCGGCACGCTCGTCGCGTTCGTCTCGCTCCAGCAGGGCCTGTTCCGGCCGACCGTGAGCCTGCTGTCCACCGGCGTCCAGATCCAGGCCTCGCTCGCCCTCTTCCAGCGCATCTTCGAGTACCTCGACCTGCCCATCGACATAACCGAACCCGAGCGCCCGGTCCGTCTCGACGACGTCAAGGGCGAGGTCCGTTTCGAGGACGTCGAGTTCCGCTACGACGACGCCGACGGCGAGGACGCCGGCGCCCCGATCCTCGACGGCATCGACCTCACCGTCCCGGCCGGCGGCAGCCTCGCCGTGGTCGGCGCGACCGGCGCCGGCAAATCCACGCTCGGCCGTCTGGTGCCGAGGCTGTACGACGTCACGGGCGGCCGGGTCACCCTCGACGGGGTCGACGTACGCGACCTGGACTTCGACACGCTGGCCCGCGCGGTCGGCGTGGTCTCCCAGGAGACGTACCTCTTCCACGCCACGGTCGCCGACAACCTCCGCTTCGCCAAGCCGGACGCCACCGACGAGGAACTGCACGCGGCGGCACGCGCGGCCCAGATCCACGACCACATCGCGTCCCTGCCCGACGGTTACGACACGGTCGTCGGCGAGCGCGGCTACCGCTTCTCCGGCGGTGAGAAACAGCGCCTCGCCATCGCCCGTACCATCCTGCGCGATCCGCCCGTCCTCATCCTCGACGAGGCGACCAGCGCCCTGGACACCCGTACCGAGCACGCCGTGCAGGAGGCCATCGACGCGCTCTCCGCCAACCGCACCACCCTCACCATCGCCCACCGGCTCTCCACCGTCCGGGGCGCCGACCAGATCGTCGTCCTCGACTCCGGTCGCGTGGTCGAACGTGGCACACACGAGGAACTGCTGGAACAGAACGGCAAGTACGCGGCCCTGGTCCGACGGGACGCACGACTGGAGCCGGGGCCGACCACGGGGGCGACCTCCAACTCCGAGCCGAGCCCGGCTTCGGAGATGCCCTCGGGGGCGCCCCAGTGCAGCCCCGAGCTGACGCACGCCCAGAAACCGGAGTCGGGTTCGCACCTGCGGCCGATGGAGTCGACAAGATGAAGATATGCCGGATTTGATGTGATATGCGGGTTACCGTGCCCGCATGCAGATGAACACTCCGCCACGGAGCACGATTCGACTGACGCGACGGGGCCGGGCCGCCCTCATCGCGGCCGGAGCCGTCGTGGCGGCCACCGCCGTGGCGGTGCCGCTGCTGATCGTGACGAGCGGCGACGGCGGGTCCGAGCGCCCCACCTCACTGGTGATCCCGGAGGGCTGGCGCGCCACCCAGGTCTACGAAGCCGTCGACAAGGCCCTCGACCTGCCCGCCGGATCCACCAAGAAGTCCCTGGCCAAGGCCAGACTGGCGCTCCCCATGGACGCCGAGGGCAACCCCGAGGGCTACCTCTTCCCGGCGACGTACCCCCTGACGGAGAAGACGACCCCGGAGTCCCTGCTGGTCTCCATGGTCGAGACCGCGAACAGGAAGTTCGGCGGCGGCCAGATCACCGCCGGAGCCCAGCGCAACGCGATGAACGTCTACCAGGCCGTCACCATCGCGAGCATCATCCAGGCCGAGGCCGCCACCAAGCAGGACATGGGGAAGGTGGCCCGCGTCGTCTTCAACCGGCTGGAACGCGGTATGCCGCTCCAGATGGACTCCACCCTCAACTACGCGTTGAACCGCTCCACGCTGGACACCAGCGTTGCCGACACGAAGATCCGCAGCCCCTACAACTCGTACCAGCGCATGGGCCTGCCGCCCACGCCGATCGCCAACCCGGGCGAGGAGGCGATGCAGGCCGCGGTCAACCCGCCCCCGGGCGACTGGCTGTACTTCGTCACGGTCAAGCCGGGCGACACCCGCTTCACGGCGAACTACGAGGAACACCTGCGCAATGTCGCCGAGTTCAACCAGCGGCGGAAGTCCCCCTCGTCGAGCCCGAGAACCAAGTCTCCCGCGGCCCTCGCAGCCCCCACGTCCCCTTCGCAGGCCTCCGGCTGAGGAGGGGATATGGGATTCAGGCGGCGGCGACCGGCTGCTGGGCCAGAAGGCGCCTGATGTCCCGTACCGCCGCGCGTCCGGCGCGGTTGGCGCCGATGGTGCTCGCGGACGGGCCGTAGCCGACCAGGTGGATGCGCGGGTCGGCGACCGCGCGAGTGCCCTCGACGCGAATGCCGCCGCCCGGTTCACGGAGCCGCAGCGGGGCCAGATGGTCGACGGCCGCGCGGAATCCGGTCGCCCAGAGGATGACGTCGGCGTCCACACGGCGCCCGTCGTTCCACTCCACACCATCCGGTGTGATCCGGTCGAACATCGGCAACCGGTCCAGGACGCCGTCGGCGATACCCTGCCGGATCGCGTCGTTGAGCGGCAGTCCCGTCACCGACACCACGCTCTTCGGCGGCAGTCCCTGCCGTACCCGCTCCTCCACGAGGGCGACGGCCGCCCGCCCGGCCCCCTCGTCGAAGGGACCCTCACGGAAGACGGGCGGACGCCTCGTCACCCACGTCGTCTCGGCGGTGTACGGGGCGATCTCCAGCAGATGCTGCGTCCCCGAGGCACCACCGCCCACCACGACGACCCGCAGCCCGGCGAACTCCTCGGGACCGGGGTACTGCGCGGTGTGCAACTGCCGCCCCCGGAAGGTCTCCTGGCCGGGGTAGCGCGGCCAGAACGGCCGGTCCCATGTCCCGGTCGCGTTGATCAGCGCCCGCGCGGACCAGGTGCCGTCCGACGTCTCGACGAGCAGCCGCCCGCCTTCCCCCTCCCGTACGGCCCGTACGTCGATCGGCCGCCGTACGCGCAGATCGAACGTGCGCTCGTACGTGTCGAAGTACTCGCTGATGACCTCGGAGGACGGACGCGCCGGATCGGCACCCGTCAGCTCCATGCCCGGCAGCGCGTGCATCCCGTGCACCTTGCCGTACGTCAGTGACGGCCAGCGGAACTGCCAGGCGCCGCCGGGACCGGGGGAGTGGTCCAGCACCACGAAGTCGCGCTCCGGCTCGAAACCGGAACGCCGCAGGTGATAGGCGCTGGACAGCCCCGCTTGCCCAGCGCCTATGACGACCACCTCGACCTCACGCATGTTGTTCACGGTTCTACCAACAGCGGGGAGGTCATGGATCTTCCCGCACGCCGCACGCCGCACGCCGCACGCCGCACGCCGCACGCCGCACGCCGTACGGATGGGCGGTCGGGTCAGGACCCCTCGCCGCGCGCGGGCGTGGTCGACGGCGGCAGGTCGCCGTTGAACCGCTCGTCGACGAAGTCGGCGAAGTCCACCTCGCGCGGGATCAGCTTCAGCTCGGTGAACGCGTCCGCGATCTTCTGCTCGGAGGCGATCAGCGGCTCGTCCACCGCGACGGGGATACGGCTCGCGTTGCTCCGCTTCACCGCGGCGAGCGCCACGTCGTACGGCAGCCCCGTGTCCTTCGACCACACCTTCGCCCACTCCGCCTGGTGGCCGTGGACCCACTTCTGGGCGCGCCGCAGCCGCTCCAAGTAGTCCTTGATCGCTGCGGCCTTCTTCTTGTCCTTCAGCGCGTCCGGCGCCGCCACCTGGAAGGTGAGGCCGTTGGTGATCCCCTCGCCGGTCGTCAGGACACGCCCCTGCTCGGCCTGGAGCACCTGCGAGGTGTACGGGTCCCACACCGCCCACGCGTCGACCTTGCCGGAGTTGAACGCGGCGAGGGCGTCGGCCGGCTGGAGGTACTTGACGTTGACGTCGCTCAGGCTGAGCCCTGCCGCCTCAAGGGAGGCGACCAGCTGATAGTGCGCCGAGGAGCCTTGCGCCACGGCGATCGACCTGCCCTTGAGCTGCTGGGCCCTGGTCAGCTTCGAGTCGTTCGGTACGAGGATGGCGTCCCCCTTGGAGGTGCCGTGGAACGCGGCCACCACCGTGATCCTGGAGTTCGCGCCCGCCGCGAAGACCGGCGGGGTGTTGCCGACGCCGCCGATGTCGACGGCCTTCGCGTTGACGGCCTCAAGGAGCGGCGGCCCTGAGGTGAACGTCGACCACTTGATCTTGTAGTCGAGGTTCTCGAGCTCTCCGGCGGCCCGCAGGATGGCCTCCGAACCGCCCTTCTGGTCGCCGACGTTCAGTGTGAGAGAGCCCTTGCCGTCGGTCCCGTCACCGATCGAGGTGTTGGCCGAGGAACTGCCGCCGCAGGCGGAGAGGAGCAGAGCCAGAGGGAGGAGCAGGGCGGGGACGAGACGTCGTCGCATGGTGATTCCGTTCGATCGGTGCTGGTGTGGCGTGGGCCGGGAGGGTGTGGCTGTTTTTGAGGTATGGCCTTGTTGGCGAGGTACGGCCTTGTCGGCGCAGGTCAGGCGGCCTCGGGCGTCGTGTCGACGCCCAGCCGTTCGAGGAGCCGGCCGCGCAGCTCGGCGAACCGGGGGTCGGTGATGTCGCGGGGCCGGTCCAGGCCGACCTCGGTCTCGTACGCGATGACGCCCCGGTCCATCACCAGGACACGGTCGGCGAGCAGCACCGCCTCCTCGACGTCGTGCGTGACCAGCAGCACCGCGCAGCCACGCCGCTGCCACAACTCGCCGACCAGCCGCTGTGCCTTGAGGCGCGTGAGCGCGTCGAGGGCGCCGAACGGCTCGTCGAGCAGCAGCAGATCGGGCTCGCGGACCAACGCCCGGGCCAGGGAGGCGCGTTGGGCCTCGCCGCCGGAGAGCGTCTTGGGCCAGGCACCGGAACGGTGGTCCAGCCCCACCTCGGTCAGCGCCTGCTCGGCGAGCGCGCGGTCGGGCCTGCCGGGCAGACCGAGCAGGACGTTGCGCCACACCCTCTTCCACGGCATCAGCCGCGGTGCCTGGAACGCGACCGCCTTGCGGCGTGGCACCAGAACGGTGCCCTCGATGTCACGGTCGAGCCCGGCGAGGATGCGCAGCAGAGTGGACTTGCCGCAGCCGCTGCGGCCGAGCAGGGCCACGAACTCGCCCGGCCGGACGTCGAGGTGGAGATTGTCGATGACGGCACGGCCGTCGAAGGAGCGGGTGAGGCCTTCGACGTGTACGGCGAGGGAAGGGCCGGAGGCGAGTGCCGTCGCCGGAGCGGCTGCGGACGTGGTCGTGGAGGCGGACGTGGTCGTGGAGGCGGTCGGGGTCGTGGAGGCGGTCGGGGTCGCGGGATTGGCCGAGTCGGCCGATTCCGTGGTCACCGGCCGGTGAACGTCGGTCGCCATTGCAGCAGAAGCCTTTCGAGGGTGCGGACGACGAAGTCGGCGAGGAGGCCGAGGAAGGCGTAGACGATCAGGCAGACCACGATCACGTCGGTCCGCAGGAAGTCCCGTGCCTGGATCATGAGGAAGCCGATGCCGGCGTCCGCGTTGATCTGCTCGGCGAAGACGAGCGCGAGCCAGGCGATACCGAGGGAGTAGCGCAGACCGGTCATGGCGCCCGGCAGCGCACCCGGGAGCACGACATGCCGTACGAGCCCCCAGCGCGACAGCCCGAGGGACTCCCCGGCCTCGATCAGCTGGGCGTCGACGCCGCGGATACCGGCGTACACATTGAGGTAGAGCGGGAACGACACACCGAGGGTGATGATCGCGACCTTCGGTGCCTCGCCGATGCCGAACCAGATGATGAACAGCGGGATCAGACCCACGAACGGCACGGTCCGCAGCATCTGCACACTCGCGTCCACGAGATCCTCGCCGACCCGGAACAGCCCCGATACCAGGGCGAGTCCGGTGCCGACGACGGTTCCGAACAACAGTCCGACCGCGACCCGCTGCAACGACGTACCCATCGCGGAGGGCAGCGAGCCGTCCGCGATCAGATCACCGGCGACCTGCGCGATCCGTCCCGGCGAGGCGAGCACGTCGGACGTCAACACGCCGGTTCCGCTGAGGAGTTGCCACACCGCGAGCAACAGGAGGGGCCCGGAGGTACGGCGGAGCCAGCGGGGCACGCGGGTGCGACGGGAGGAGGCGGGGACGATGGGCTGGAGGTCGAGGGAATCGGAACCGGGAGGCAGGGGGCGGCTGCTCTCGCCCTTGGCGCCCTTGGACGTATCCGCGGGCGTATCCGGAATGTCGGTCTCGGGGGAGTCGGGCGGGGCATGGCTGATGCTCATGAGTGCTCCACGGGGAGGAGGGCGGCCGGTGAGATGGGGCCGATGAGAAAGCAGTGCGCCTCGGCGCCGGTGGCCGGCATCGGCGCCGGTGGCATCGGCGCCGGTGGGTGGTCTCGATGCGGGAGAGTCCCCTCAGCGTGGGAGGGGACCCTCAGTGCAGGAGGGTTCGCCTCAGCACCGCCACGCCACAGTCGGGCGTACGGAAAGGCGGAACTCAGCTGCGGGGGAGGGCGAGGCGAGGAAAGGCGTCAGTGGCCGCGGCGACACGCGGCGGAGGCCACTCGCAGCAGGTCGATGTGACCGCGCGAAGTGAGCGGAACTGAACGCGACATGCGGGTGAAAGTAGCCAGCCCGTCAGTGCACGGTCAATGGTGTCTCGCGGACTGGACTCGCCGTACCAGCGCAAGGATCTGCCGTATCAGCAGAAAGGATCTGCCGTATCAGCGGAAGGGGCCTGCCGTATCACCGGAAGGGACCTGCCGGATCATGCGATGACGGTTCGTCGCTTGCGCGTCGCACGGGTCGGGTGCGCGAGGATGGGCCCATGTCCGATGCTTTCACCACCCGAATCCTGAACGTCGCCTCCGGCTCGCGCGAGCGGGTCGTCGACCTCACCCCCGACTGTGAGGCGTTCCTCCGCGAGGCGGCTGCCGGCCGGGACGGTCTCCTCAACGTGTTCGTCCCGCACGCCACCGCCGGTGTCGCCGTCATCGAGACGGGCGCCGGCAGCGACGACGACCTCCTCGCCGCCCTCCACACCCTCCTCCCCGCCGACGACCGCTGGCGACACCGCCACGGCAGCCCCGGCCACGGCCGCGACCACGTCCTCCCGGCCATCGTCCCGCCCCACGCCACCCTCCCGGTCGTCAACGGCCGCCTGGAACTGGGAACTTGGCAGTCGGTCTGCCTGGTGGACACGAACAGGGACAACCCCGACCGTCGGGTCCGGTTGAGCTTCCTCGGTTAGGTGGCCGCTCTGCGGAGACTGCAGAGGCGAAGTCCGGCCGCGCCGAACGGGGCGAGGAGCGGGGCTGGGAAACGGTTTGCCTTGGAGCCGGCGTGCCTGCGGGAGGTGTGCCGGCAGGTTCTTGGTCTGCTGGTGGTACAGATCTTGCGCATCGTCGACCAGCTCCCCGCCACGCCATCTCGCCCAGGTACTCACACGTGGCCTCCGGGCCGTTGCCATCCTCGACCGCCCTGAAGGGCGATCGACACTGGTCGGCCGGCGGCGGCGCCCACCAGGTGCGGGGTGTTGCGATTCTCGGCCACCTGGGTGGACGGTCGCGGTCGGCCGTTCCGTGAATGCCTGCGTGAACCGTTGACTCGGAAGCGCTTCGAATCTAGCGTCCGTCCGAATTCGCGAGCACAGTTCGGCATTTCGGACGATCGAAGGGTGGACCGTGAGCGGTGAACCACGCCTGAGCAGAAGAAAGTTACTCGTCGGCACCGGAGGGCTGGTGCTGGGTGCGGCGGGGTGTGCCGCGCCCTCCTTCGGTGCCGAGGGGAAGACCCGGCTGCGTTACTGGCACCTCTTCGGTGGCGGCGACGGGGCCAATATGACCGCGCTGGTCGACGCGTTCGCCAAGGAGCACCCGGAGATCGACCTGGAGGCGACCCAGCTTCAGTGGGGTACCCCGTACTACACGAAGCTGGGCATGGCGGGGGCCGGCGGGCGGGCGCCCGAGGTCGCGGTGCTCCACCTGGCACGGCTCGCGGGGTTCGGGCCCGGGCGGCTCCTTGACCCCTTCGACCTGGACCTGCTGCGTGAACTGGGCGTGGGAACCGACCAGTTTCCCGAGGACATCTTCAAGCGCGGCACGGTCGACGGGCAGCAGTACGCGATCCCGTTCGACACCCACCCCATGGTGCTCTACTACAACACCGACGTCTGCGAGAAGGCCGGACTGCTCGGCGACGGCGGGCAGCTCCGACCCCTCGGCAGCGCACGGGAGTTCATGGACGCCCTGCGCGCGGCGAAGAAGGCCACGGGCGCGCCCGGGCTGAGCGCCGAGACGACCGGACCGGACTGCGTCACACCCTGGCGGCTGTTCGCCACCTTCTACTCGCAGCTGGGTGGCACGGTCCTGTCCGCGGACGGCGGACACCTCACGCTCGACGACGCCAAGGCCCTGGAGATCCTTGAGTTCATGGCCCGGCTCACGGCGGACGGATTGATGGTGCGCCGCGTCGATTACCCCGGCTCCATCGGGGTGTTCAACGCCGGCAAGACCGCCTTCCATCTCAACGGCGAGTGGGAGGTGTCCACGTTCGCCACCGCCGGGCTGCCGTTCTCCATGACTCGTGTGCCTGCGCTGTTCGGGCGTCCCACCGCCCAGGCCGACTGCCACTCCTTCGTACTCCCGCACCAGGACGGCGGCCGTTCGGGCGGGGCGAACGAGGCGGCCCACACCTTCGTCGCCTGGATGCTCAAGCACTCCGTGGAGTGGGCCAAGGGCGGCCACGTCCCCGCGTACCTGCCGACGCTGACACGACCGGACTATCTGGAACTGGAGCCGCAGTCCGCCTACCGGTCCGTCATCGACGACGTGGTCCTCGACCAGCCCGCCTGGTTCGCGGGCTCGGCCTCGCCGATGTGGATCCAGCTGGGCGCGGTCTTCTCGGGCGTACTCACCGGATCGCGCACGCCGTCGGGTGCCCTGCGCGAGGCGAAGAAGCGGCTGCGAAAGCTGCTCGACACGCCCGATCCGCTCGGCAGCGGTCCCCTCGGCGTCGCGCTCGGCAGCGAGTCACTGGTCAGCGAAGGAGGCGCCGCGTGACCACGACGACGACCGCGACCACCGTCCCGGTATCGGCGAAGCAGCCGGCGGCGCGCCCCGTCACCGTCCGCCGCAAGTGGACCGAGCACGGCCTGGTGTTCATCGCCCCCTTCTTCCTCACCTATGCGCTGTTCCTGCTCTGGCCGCTGGTATCCGGCATCGGAATGAGCCTGCGCAGCGACAACATCACCGGCGAGGGGGGAGAGTTCATCGGCTTCGACAACTACACGGAGGCGTTCCAGGACCCGGGCGTCTGGTCGTCGCTGTGGAACACGATCTGGTTCACGATCCTGTCCACGGTCCCGTTGGTGGTGATGGGCCTGGTCCTCGCCCTGCTCTCGCACCATCTGCGGTTCGTCCAATGGCTGTGGCGGCTCTCCTGGTTCGCGCCCTTCCTCCTGCCCTCGGGCGTGATCGGCCTGCTCTTCCTCTGGGTGATCTTCCCCTCCGACTTCGGCTTCGCGGACCAGCTGCTCGCCCGGTTCGGCCTGCACCCGGGCATCGGCTGGCTGACGGACGAGCGGTACGCGATGCTGTCGATCGTGGCGGCCACCGTCTGGTGGACGGTCGGCTTCAACTTCCTTCTCTACCTGGCAGCATTGCAGTCGATCCCTCAACGCCTGTACGAGGCGGCGGAGTTGGACGGCGCGGGCGCGTGGCAACGGCTGCGGCATGTGACTCTCCCCCTGCTGAAGCGCACCACAGGAGTCGTCCTGGTACTCCAGATCCTGGCCTCCCTCAAGATCTTCGACCAGGTGTACATCATGACCGGCGGCGGCCCCGACGACTCGACCCGCCCGATCCTCCAGTACGTCTACCAGTCCGGCTTCACCGGTTACCGCATCGGCTACGCCTCGGCGGTCTCGTACCTCTTCTTCGCCCTGATCGTGATCGTGTCGCTGGTACAGCTGCGGTTGTCGCGGCGGAGTGGGGAGTCGGCATGAGCGTATCGCTGTCAACGGACGAGGGCCGCAAGGCACGTTGGACCCCGGGCCGCTGGGCCATGCTGGCCGCGGCCCTGCTTCTGACGGTGGTGTGGGTCCTGCCCCTGGCGTGGGCCCTGGCGACGTCCCTCAAACCGGAAGGCGAGGCGACACGAACGCCCCTGCGCTGGCTCGGCTCCCACGTCACCTTCGACGCGTACCGGAAGGTGTGGGAGGCGGGCGACATAGGCCGCTGGATGTTCAACACGGCGTACATCTCGGTGATGACGACGATCCTGACGGTTCTGCTGTGCGCGATGGCGGCGTACGGCTTCTCGCGCACGGAGTTCCGTGGCCGCAAGGTGCTGTACGCCGTCGTCCTGGCCGGAATCATGGTCCCGCCCCAGGTCCTGATGGCCCCGTTGTTCGCGGAGATGGTGCAGCTGGGCCTGGTCGACACGTACTGGGGCGTGATCCTGCCCCAGGTCGCCGTCCCCGCCATGGTGTTCATCCTGGTCAAGTTCTTCGACGGCGTCCCCCGCGAACTGGAGGAGGCGGCCTTCGTCGACGGCGCGGGCCGGTGGCGTGTCTTCTGGACGATCGTGATGCCCCTGTCCCGTCCGGTCCTGGCGGCGGTCGGCATCTTCACGTTCATCTCGACCTGGAACAACTTCCTCTGGCCGTTCCTGGTGACCACGGACCCGGGCGGCATGACGCTCCCGGTGGGCCTGGTCAACGTCCAGACGTCCTACGGCCTCCGCTACGAGCAGATGATGGCGTCGGTCGTCATCGCGGGCCTGCCACTCCTGATCGTCTTCGCGCTGTTCCAGCGGCAGATTGTGCGGGGGGTGGCGCATACGGGGTTGGCGGGGCAGTGAGGGGCGGCCCACTGGGGCGTGATGTGCCCGGGGGACGTGGCCTCGCGCACAGCGTCGTGCTGTCGGCAGGCGGGAGCCAGATCAAACCTGCGTCAGCAGGCGGGCAGTGGACCACCGCTCACAGCCCGGTGACCTTGGCGCTCGCCGACAGCTCGTAGACCAGGGTGACTGTGCGGCGGCTGCCGGGCGGCAGGGGGACGTCCCAGCGGGCGATGCCCTCGGCGTCGACCACGTCGGGCGCCGGGGAGCATGAATCCTTGTGCAGGCGTATCTCGACCGCCGAGACCTCGGAGACCGGGATCCGCTCCCGAAGGACGACCACCCGCTCGCCGTGCTCTCCGGGGGCGGAGAACCGGGACAGGTGCAGCCGGACCGTGCGGGTGACCACGGTCCGCTGGGTGATTCCGGCGGAGCCGCGGGACTCCTCGGCATGCCGGGCCACCCGGTAGTCGTCGCAGCTGCCGAAGGCCAGCTCGACGGGGGCGCCGGGGGCGGTGAAGTCCAGCGTGCCGCGGCCGCTGAATCCGCTGCCTCGGACCAGGTCCACGGGCCCGGCGAGCAGCACGTGGCCGGACAGGTTGTCGAACCGCACCACCTGGGTGACCAGCGGCGACACCTCGGGTGAACAGGCGTACTCGCTGCTCGCGGCGGTGGTGAACACGGTGAGCGGCACCCGGTGGGCGCGGCCGTCTCCGGGTACGGAGACCGGCGCGGGGGATCTCAGTACCCGCGCCTCGCCGCCGTCGTCCACCCCGGGCAGGCCGAGCACCGGGGCCGGGCCGAGGTCCCCGATCTCCTCCTCGCGCAGTTCGACGTCGAGCGTGCGGCGCTCCGCCGCGGAGCGGTCCTTGAGCGTCAGCCGGTCCTCGCCCAGCCGTGGCGGATCGGTGGCCCGCGCCGAGCGGGCCGTCGACAGAGTCAGCCGTACGTCCGACCAGTCCTCACCGGTGCGCTGCCAGACCATCGCGTCGGTCTCCAGCGTCAGGGAGTCCCCGTCGAGCACGGCCCGATAGGCGGGCCGCCACAGCGCACACGGGGTGAGGTGACTCAGGCGCAGCCCGACCGGCCCGGCGACCGCGGCCTCCACGGTCAACTCGACATGGCCGACCAGCTCGGCGGGCTCCTCCTCGGCGAGATCCATGGCCCGCCGGGCTTCCCCGAGTTCGGCGGCGAGGGCGGCCAGCCGGGCCTCCACGGTGCGGAGTTCCTCGCCGTGCGCGTCGCGCTCGTCGTCCACCCGGTCCAGTTCGCGGGCCCAGCGGGGCCCTTCGCTCTCCCCGGAGCCGGCGCCTTCGCCGATCTCCCGCAGCAGATCGACGGCTAGGCGGCCGAGCAGGTCGAGGCGGGCACGCAGCCGGTCACGTCGCTGTCCCAGAGCCAGCTGCTCCTCTTCGAGGGCGTGTACGCGCCGGCGCAGGGCGGAGTCGTCGGTGGACGGCAGCGGCCCGCGCGGCGTCCAGCTGCGGACGATCCGTACGTCGAGCACGGTCGCGGGATGATCGGCGGTCAGCTCGGCATGGAGGGTCCGGTCGACGGCCAGCGCACTGACCGGCCCGAGACGCAGCCGCTGGACCCCGGCCTTCAGGTCGAGCACGGCGGCGCGCTCGATGTGGGCGCGATCCTCGAGACACGTGACGGCGGTGACAGGGAGGGCGATCGGCTTCGGGGCCGTGGACATGGCGTGTGTCAGCTCCTGCGGTTGCCGCCGACCAGGGCCTTGCCGGTCGGGATGCGTATCTCGTAGCCGCCGTCGAGGGCGGCGGTGGCGCCTGCGGGCAGGTCCAGTCGCCAGACGCGGGTGCCGGGCGCATGGCGATCGGGCCCCGTGCCTTCCTCGGGTGCCGCCCAGTCGGCCCGTTCCTCGATCCGGACGTCCGGCTCGGAGGTGACCGGCACCCGCTCGCGGACTTCGACGGTGACGGGCCTCGCGAGCCGGTTGGCCAGCTCCACGTGGACGCGGTGGTCGAGCACGGTGGTGTTGCCCCGCAGGCCCGAGGTCGACTCGTGCAGGTTCGTACGGCGCGTGACCCGGATGCCCTCGGCCGGCCCGAGACCCACCCGGCGGACACCACCGGGGGCGAGCGTGGGCAGCGCGGTGGTCAGCAGGAAGTCGTCGTCGACGGTGACCTCCACAGGGCCGGCCAACAATGCCTGGTCGGTGGCGTTGGAGAGCACCAACGTCGCGTACACGGTCTGCTCCACGGACGGCACACAGAGATACTCGGTGCGCAGCCCGACCGGGATCTCGCCGACGGTGACGGTGTGCCAGGTGCCGTCCGACGGAATGTCGGCGCGGGCGGCGGCATCGAAGCGGTGGTCGAAAGAACCCGCCGACTCGCGGGGCCGCACGGCGTGGCCGGGCAGCGGCAGCGCGGCTACCGCTTCGGCGCGGCGGCGGTACTCGGCCGCCACCGGGTCGAAGGGAGAGCCGGGAAACAGCCGGCCTCTGCGATCCCCCTGTTCGTCGGGGCCGCACAGGGCGAGGGCGGCGTAGTCGAGCTCGGCGCCGCTCGGCTGCGGTGGACCGGCCACCGGTGCCGGAAGGGGTGGCGGTGC
>NZ_AEJC01000337.1 GCF_000317595.1 Streptomyces ipomoeae 91-03
GGCAGCCGGTGGAGGCCACGATCCCCTCGGACCACTTGGAGATGGTCTCCTTGTCCATGCGGGGCCACTTCTGCAGCCAGCCCTCGGCGTACGCGTCCGAGGAGAGGCGGAAGAGGTTGTGCAGGCCCGTCGCGTTCACCGCCCACATCGTCTTGTGGGTGTAACCACCGGAACCGGAGACGTCGTCCTTCTTCTGGTGCGGCTGGCCCCACTGGATCTTGCGCTTGTTGCGCCGGGACTCGGGGGCGACATACGCCTCGATACCGATGATCGGGGTGATCCCGGCCTTCTTCGCGGAGTGGAAGAAGTCGTACGCCCCGTGGAGGTTGCCGTGGTCGGACATGGCGATATGGGTCATGCCCATCTCGTTGCACGCGTTGAACATGTCCTTCAGCCGCGCGGCACCGTCCAGCAGCGAGTACTGGGTGTGGACGTGCAGGTGCGTGAACGGCGGCTTTGACACGGCTTCGGCCTCCAAGGGAAACAGACGTCGACGACTTCCCCACGGGCTGCGGACAGTCTGGGGGACAGCGTCGAAGTCTATGCCTCGGCACTGACACTCGGCGGGCTCTCCCCCGTACCTTCATGAAGGGGTCGCGGGCACTCCCGCGTACCTTCGGACGTTGCAAGAAAACGGGCGATCCGTCCGTCCATGTCCCGCACCACTGTCGCGCACCACCTGCACCTGGAGGCACCCAGCGATGTCGGTTCCACAGCTCAACGACGAGCGACGCGGCGAGGAGATCCTCGCCGTCTTCGACACCGCCTTCGGCCGGCTCCTGGCCGCCGACCCGGCCGCGTTCCGCGTGAAGTTCCGGAAGATGGCGGCCTCGGCCTTCGCGTTCTACCGCGGCACGGCGTGCCTCTTCTACCACGATCTCGACGAGGAGAAGGCCTCCGGTCCCTACCTGGACGAGCGCACCTCGCGCGTGTGGATCCACGGCGACCTGCACGCGGAGAACTTCGGCACGTACATGGACTCCACGGGCCGCCTGATCTTCAACGTGAACGACTTCGACGAGGCCTACGTCGGCCCCTTCACCTGGGACCTGAAGCGCTTCGCCGCCTCCGTGGCGCTCATCGGGTACGCGAAGGCGCTCAGCGACGAGCAGATCACCGAACTGGTGCGGGTGTACGCGGGCGCGTACCGCGAGCGGATCCACGCCATAGCGGCGGGCGCCAAGCGGGACGAGGTGCCGCCGTTCACGCTGGACACCGCCCAGGGCCCGCTGCTGGACGCGCTGCGCGACGCGCGCTCGCTGACCCGTTTCGGGCTGCTGGACTCGATGACCGAGATCCGTGACTTCGAGCGCCGCTTCGCGCCGGGCGGTGGCTCCATCGAGCTGGACGCCGCCACGCGCTACAAGGTGCTGGCCGCCTTCGACGGCTATCTGGAGACGCTGCCGGAGTCGTCCCTGACCCGCCCGGACTCCTACCGGGTGAAGGACGTCGTCGGCCGCCGCGGCATCGGCATCGGCTCGGCGGGGCTGCCGTCGTACAACATCCTGCTGGAGGGCGCCACCGACGCCCTGGAGAACGATGTGGTGATCTACATCAAGCAGGCGCAGACCCCGGCCGTCTCCCGGCACATCACGGACGCGGCGATCCGTGACTACTTCCAGCACGAGGGCCACCGCACGGTGATCTCCCAGCGCGCCCTCCAGGCACACGCGGACCCATGGCTGGGCTGGACCGAGCTGGACGGCACGGGTCAGCTGGTCGCCGAGGTGTCGCCGTACGCGGTGGACCTGGACTGGGGTGACATCGACGACCCGGAGGAGATCTCGGCGGTCGTCGCCGACCTGGGCCGGGCCACGGCCACGATGCACGCGGCGGCGGACGACCTGTCCGGCCAGTCCCTGGTGCCGTTCTCCACGGAGCGGGCCATCGACGCGGCGATCGCGGCCGACGAGGAGGGCTTCGCACCGCTCCTGGCGGACTTCGCGCACGCGTACGGCGCACGCGCGCGGGCGGACCACCAGATCTTCGTCGACCTGTTCCGCAACGGCCGGATCCCGGGCCTCTGAGGATCGGGGGCTTGTAAGGACCGCACACCCACAGAGTCCCTTTAGGGGTCTCTTACGTGGGTACGTGGGACACTCTCCAGCGCCATGGACATATCCGGGACCCTCATCAGAGCCGTACGCGCGGCGCTGTTCACGGCACTCGTCGTGACGCTCAGCACCGCGTCGCACGTCCTGCTGTCCCGGTCCCCGCTGCCGTTGCCCACCGTGGCCGTGATCGCCGCCGCCGTCTTCGTCGTCGCGTACGCGCTGGCGGGCGGCGGTGGCGAGCGCGGCTTCGGGCGGATCGCCGGGGTGCTCATCCCGCTGGAACTGGCCGCCGACACGGTGTTCACCACCGGTCGGCACGCCTGTTACGGCGAGGCGGGCGGCCCGGTCACCGGCCCACTGCGTCAGGTCGGCCTCGACGTGCTGTGCGGCGGCAGTGTGGGCACCCCGCTGGCGCGCGTCACCGGCGACTCCGAGCGGGCCGCCACCCTGCTGGCGGGTGCCGGACCGGCCGCCGCCTGGCTGCTGCTCGCCGCGCACATCGGTGTGGGGCTCCTGGCCGCCGCCTGGCTGCGGCGCGGCGAACGGGCACTGGCCCAGCTGCTGGGCGCCGCGGTCGCAGCCGGCTTCCGGCCACTGCTGATCGCGGTCGCCGCCGTCATCGTGCGGATCGCCCCGGCGGAGCACCGGCCGACGCGCACCGCACACCGGACGACCACCGCTCGCACCCTTCTCCTCGCCCACTCCCTGGGACGGCGTGGACCGCCGTGCTCGGTCACCTTCGCGTGACCTCTTCCTGAACACGCGTTCCTTGAGCACGCGTTCCTTGAGCACGAGCAGTCCCCCACACACGTATCCGCGCACGACGTGTGCGCGCCCCAAGGGAGTTCACCCACATGAGCAAGCGGAACAGCAACGCGGCGAAGACGGCGGCCCGTGAGCGGCTGCGCCTGGAGCGCGAGCGGCAGACCAAGCGCGCCAAGGTCAGGCGGCAGGCCATCGTCGCGGGTTCGATCGTCGCCGTCCTCGCCATAGCCGGCGGCATCGGATACGCCGTCGTCCAGAACGACAAGCCCACCAAGTGGGAGGAGGCCGCGAGCGCCACCGTGGTCGCCCCGGCCAACACCTCCGGCAAGAACGGCACCACGGTACTGATCGGCGACTCCAAGACCGACAACGTGGTCCACCTGTACGAGGACCCGCGCTGCCCGGCGTGCGCCAGTCTTGAACAAACGGTTGGTGAAACCATCAACAAGGGCATGGAGGACGGCGACTACAAGCTCTCCTTCACCATCGGCACGTTCCTCGACGACCGGCTCACCGGCGAAGGCTCCAAGAACGCGCTGAGCGCGCTCGGCGCCGCCCTGAACGTCGGCCCCGAGGCCTTCCTCGACTACAAGACCGCCCTGTACTCGACGAAGTACCACCCCGAGGAGTCGACCGACGAACTCGCCAGGGACAGCTACCTCATCAAGGTCGCCAACACGGTCGACGCCCTGAAGAACAACAAGAAGTTCCAGGACGCCGTCAAGAAGGGCACCTACGACGCCTGGGCGATGAAGATGAGCAAGTCCTTCGACGACTCCAAGGGTGTCGACTCGACCCCCACCATCAAGATCAACGACAAGAAGATCACCAACCCGTCCACGGTCGCCGAGTGGGAGACGGCGTTGAAGGACGCGGGAGTGACCAAGTAGAGCCTGTTCCTTGCATTGTTGGGGGGG
>NZ_AEJC01000338.1 GCF_000317595.1 Streptomyces ipomoeae 91-03
GCCGCCCGCTCCACGAACCCCTTGACCGCCTTGGAGGCCAGCCCGGCCGTGGCGACCTGGTAGTGGATGCGCCAGCCGCTGTCGTTGTCTAAGGCACGCCCCCGGTACGACCACCAGGTGTACGGCCCCTCGACGTCCGGATGCAGGGCGCGCATGACGTCGAGGTACGCGCCGTCACCCTAGTCGAAGACCCGCCCCGCCACGAAGCCGCGTACAGGCCCGCGCAGGCCTTGGACCTCTAGAGGTCGACCTCCTGCATCAGCATCCCGACCTCGGTGTTGGACAGCCGGCGCAGCCAGCCCGACTTCTGGTCGCCGAGGGTGATGGGCCCGAAGGCGGTGCGGACGAGCTTGTCGACGGGGAAGCCGGCCTCGGCCAGCATCCGGCGCACGATGTGCTTGCGCCCCTCGTGGAGGGTGACCTCGACGAGGTAGTTCTTCCCGGTCTGCTCGACGACCCGGAAGTGGTCCGCGCGCGCGTAGCCGTCCTCCAGCTGGATGCCGTCCTTGAGCCGCTTGCCCAGGTCTCGCGGGATCGGGCCGACGATGTGCGCGACGTAGGTCTTCTTGACGCCGTACTTGGGGTGGGTCAGCCGGTGCGCCAGCTCGCCGTGGTTGGTGAGCAGGATGACGCCCTCGGTCTCGGTGTCCAGGCGGCCCACGTGGAAGAGCCGGGTCTCGCGGTTGGTGACGTAGTCACCGAGGCACTGCCGGCCCTCCGGGTCCTCCATGGTCGACACGACACCGGCGGGCTTGTTGAGCGAGAAGAACTGGTACGACTGCGTGGCGACGGTCAGGCCGTCGACCCTGACCTCGTCCTTCTCCGGGTCGACCCGCCTGCCCTGCTCGGTGACGATCTCGCCGTTGACCTCGACCCGGGCCTGCTCGATCAGCTCCTCGCAGGCGCGCCGGGAGCCGTATCCGGCGCGCGCGAGCACCTTCTGCAGCCGCTCGCCCTCCTGCTCGGCACCGGGGAACGTCTTGGGCAGCTTGATGTCCTTCTTGCCGGCGTACCGCTCCCGGTTCCGCTCCTCGGCCCGCGCGTCGTACTCACGCGAGGTCGCCGGGGCCGTACGGCCGCGCCCGCCCTGCTGGGGCTGCTTCGGCCCGCCCTTGGCGCCGCCGCGCGCGGAGGCGCCGCGCCCGGACTTCGGGCCGTCCTTCGTCGCCCCGGGGCCCACGTCGTAGCGGCGCTCCTCGGGGCGGGGCTTGCGGGGACGGCCCTGGCCGCCCTGCTTCTGGTCCCTGTTGTTGCCGGCACCGCGGTAGTTACCGCGCCCGCCGCTCTTGCCGCTGCCGCTGCTTCGCATCAAAGTTCCGTCGTCGTCGTGTCAGTCATGGCCGACGTGGGACCGTCGTCCGGGTCCGGTGCATCCGGATCGAACGACGGTACGGCTTCCTGGGTCTCGGCCTCGATCGCCTCCGCCTCCGGGAGGAAGGGCGCGAGCTCCGGGAGCTCGTCCAGGCCGCGCAGGCCCATCCGCTCCAGGAAGTAGTTCGTCGTCCTGTACAGGATCGCACCTGTTTCGGGTTCCGTGCCCGCCTCCTCGACCAGACCGCGTTGCAGGAGGGTCCGCATGACACCGTCGCAGTTGACTCCTCGTACGGCCGAGACACGGCTACGGCTGACCGGCTGCCGGTACGCGACCACGGCCAGCGTCTCCAGCGCGGCCTGGGTGAGCCGCGCCTGCTGTCCGTCGAGCACGAACCGCTCGACGGCGGCGGCGTACTCGGGCCGGGTGTAGAACCGCCAGCCCCCGGCGATCAGCCGCAGCTCGAACCCGCGCCCCTGCACCGTGTACTCGTCGGCCAGTTCCCTGAGCGCCTTGCCGATCTGCCGCTTGGGCCGCTCGAGGATCTTGCTCAGATGCTCCTCGGTCGCGGGCTCGTCCACGACCATGAGAACGGCCTCCAGGGCGGGCTTGAGGTCGAGGCCGGCGACGGTCCGCAGACCCGCGGGCGCCTCGGTGGTCTCCTCGCTCACGACTTCTCCTCCTTCACAGGCTCCGGCGCCCGGTCGAACTCGTCCGTGACCAGGGGCTCCTCACCCTCATCCCCGCCGGTCCAGCGCACGATCAGATCCCCGAGCGCGGTCTCCTGGTCCAGCGCCACCGCCTTCTCCCGGTACAGCTCCAACAGCGCGAGGAACCGGGCCACGACGGTCAACGTGTCATCGGTGTCCTCGACGAGCACCCGGAAGCTGGCCTCCCCCAGCTCCCGCAGCCGGGCCACGACGATCCCGGCCTGCTCCTGCACACTCACCAGGGGCGCGTGAATGTGGTCGACGTACACCTGGGGCTTCGGCTTCGGCTGCATCGCCTTGACGGCCAGCTTGGCGAATCCTTCCGCCCCGATGCTGATGACCACCTCGGGCAACAGCTCGGCATGCTGCGGCTCCAGCCCGACGGTACGCGGATAGCGCCGGGCCTCCTCGTCCAGCCGCCGGTTGAAGATGTCGGCGATCTGTTTGTACGCGCGGTACTGAAGCAGCCGGGCGAACAGCAGATCCCGAGCTTCGAGCAACGCCAGGTCGGCCTCGTCCTCGACCTCGGCGGCGGGCAACAGCCTGGCCGCCTTCAGGTCGAGCAGTGTGGCGGCGACGACAAGAAACTCCGTCGTCTCGTCCAGGTCCCAGTCCGGCCCCATGGCCCGGATATGCGCCATGAACTCATCGGTGACCTTGGAAAGCGCCACCTCGGTGACGTCCAGCTTGTGCTTGGAGATCAACTGGAGGAGGAGATCGAACGGGCCCTCGAAGTTGGAGAGCCGGACTTTGAAGACCCCGTCGTCGGCACCCTCGGCCACCGGGTCCGTGGGCGCGGCCCCGGCCGCCGAAGGCGACTCGGGCCCCCCGGGCCCCCCGGGCCCCGGCGCGGCTTCGGCTTCGGCTTCGGCTTCGGCTTCGGCTTCGGCTTCGGCTTCGGCTTCGGCTTCGGCTTCGGCTTCGGCGGGAACGGCGGCGGGGGGTGCCTCGTCACCGGCGTCCGCGTTGTGCCCACCGGCGTCAGCCGCAGAGCCGGCCTCAGCCGACGACTCGATCCCCGCCGAAGGCGGCGGCTCGGCCTCCGTCAAAGGCGGCTCGGTCGGCGGAGCGGGCGGCGCGGCCCCCGGCCCCCTCCCCAACGCACGCCGGCGTCCGGCAGTGCCGCCGGAAGCCGTGGGCGAGACGTTGTTCGAGGCCATAGCCCCCGCAGGCTACCGCCTACCGCCCACGAAGCCGACGTACCAGGATGCTGGCGTCGCCCCGGGACTCCAGGTCGGCCAGCACCACGGCGACGGCTTCCCGGACGATCCGCCCCCGGTCGACGGCGAGCCCGTGCTCCCCGCGCAGCACCAGCCGGGCGTGCTCCAGGTCCATCAGCTCCTCGGCGGAGACATACACGGTGATCTTCTCGTCGTGCCGCTCCCGCCCACTGGGCCGGCGCCCGGCGGCCCGCCCCCGCTTGCGCGGCGCGGCTGCCCCGGCGGCACCGGCAGCCGCGGCTCCGGCGGCAGAACCTTCCTGCGCCGCTCCCTGACGCCGAGCGGGGGCAGTCCGGTCAACCCCGGCGGAGCGGCTGCGCGGCTGCTCCCCACCGTCGGCCTCCGCGTCCGCGGCCACATGCTCGGACCCCTCGCCGTCACCGCTCTGCACGGGCACGGACGGCGGCGCGTCCTCCGTGGCGGCGGCCCCGTCGCTGTCCCCGGCGGGAGCGGGCACCCGGGCTTCTCCGTTGGCCCCCCGCCGGGGAGTGGACGGCTGAAGCGCCATTCCCCCTGTCGTACGGAAGAGTTCGTCGGCCCCCGGCAGACTCACTCGGCGTGACACCGGGCGAGCACCTCCCTGGCGAGCTGGCGGTAGGCGGCGGCACCGACGGAGTTGGAGGCGTAGGTGGTGATCGGCTCACCGGCGACCGTGGTCTCCGGGAAGCGGACCGTACGTCCGATGACCGTGTGGTAGACGTGGTCGTCGAACGCCTCGACGACACGGGCGAGCACCTCACGGCTGTGGACGGTGCGCGAGTCGTACATCGTGGCGAGGATGCCGTCGAGCTCCAGCTCGGGGTTGAGCCGTTCCTGCACCTTCTCGATGGTCTCCGTCAGCAGCGCGACACCGCGCAGGGCGAAGAACTCGCACTCCAGCGGCACGATCACCTTGTGCGCGGCGGTCAGGGCGTTCACGGTGAGCAGGCCGAGCGAGGGCTGACAGTCGATCACGATGTAGTCGTAGTCGGCCATCAGCGGCTTCAGCGCCCGCTGGAGCGTCGACTCGCGCGCGACCTCGGAGACCAGCTGCACCTCGGCGGCGGACAGGTCGATGTTGCTCGGCAGCAGGTCCATGTTGGGGACCGCGGTCTTGAGCAGGACCTCGTCCGCCGACATGCCCCGCTCCATGAGCAGGTTGTAGACGGTGAGGTCGAGCTCCATCGGGTTCACGCCGAGGCCGACCGACAGGGCGCCCTGCGGGTCGAAGTCGACGAGGAGGACCCGGCGGCCGTACTCCGCGAGCGCGGCACCCAGGTTGATGGTCGACGTCGTCTTGCCGACGCCGCCCTTCTGGTTGCACATCGCGATGATCGTCGCGGGGCCGTGACTGGTCAGCGGACCCGGGATCGGGAAGTAGGGCAGCGGGCGACCGGTCGGGCCGATGCGCTCGCGGCGCTGGCGGGCCGCGTCGGGCGCGAGCGTCGCCGCGTACTCCGGATCGGGCTCGTACTCGGCGTCCGGGTCGTAGAAGTGCCCGTCGGGCAGCTCGTCGTAGTCGGCGAAGTGGTTGTGGACCTCGCCACTTCCGTCGCCGGCCATGGCGTTCACGTGTTGGCCATCCATGCTCTGGTGTGCTGGCTGGGTCACTCCTGAGGACTGGTGACCCTGGTGGGCTGCGAAGGTGCGGACAGCGACGGAGCCGACGGCCGCGAACCCCGTGGGTCCCGAGACCCGCGCAGGCATTCCTGGTTGACCACCCCCGGGAGTAAATGTCGACTCATTCACAAGTCGTCTTACCTCCTTGGTGACCAGGAAACTTCTAGACAGGTCAGCGTGGCACCATGCCGACGGTTGGCGACTCTATGGCGTGTCGGCGGTCCGCAGCAACACAATCCGCCGGACCCGGCCCGATGTGTCGGCAATGAAACATGCGGCTGTCAAGGGCGTAGGGCCGTCGCACAGCAGGTTTCACCGGTGCGTGAAACCTCCGAAGGGTTACGTTCGAGGCGAGTTGCGCGAGTGTCGCAAAGTGACCATACACACATTGGGCCGGACCTTGTCGGGCAAGATCCGGCCGGGACTGTGCTGTTGACGACCTGTGTTGACGTATCGCCTTTTACCGAAAGGTGACTTAAAGCCGCCGGTCGGTCAGCCGAGCAGCGACGCCAACTCGACGTGCTCCAGGCCGTGCGCCTGTGCGACCTCCCGGTAAACCACCTTGCCGTCATGGGTGTTGAGACCCCTGGCCAGCGCCGGGTCGCGGCGCGCCGCCTCCGCCCAGCCGTGGTCGGCGAGTTCGACGATGTACGGCAGCGTGGCGTTGGTGAGGGCGTAGGTGGAGGTGTTGGGCACCGCGCCGGGCATGTTGGCGACGCAGTAGAAGACCGACTCGTGGACCTTGAAGGTCGGCTCGGCGTGGGTGGTGGGCCGGGAGTCCTCGAAGCAGCCGCCCTGGTCGATCGCGATGTCGACAAGGACACTTCCCGGCTTCATCCGCGAGACGAGCTCGTTGGTGACCAGCTTCGGCGCCTTGGCGCCCGGGATGAGGACGGCGCCGATGACGAGGTCGGCCTCGAGGCAGGCCTTCTCCAGTTCGAAGGCGTTGGAGACGACGGTCTGGATCTTGGTGCCGAAGATCCTGTCGGCTTCCTTGAGCTTGTTGATGTCCTTGTCGAGCAGGGTCACGTGGAAGCCCATGCCGATGGCGATCTGCGCGGCGTTCCAGCCCGAGACACCGCCGCCGATGACGACCGCGCGCCCGGCCTGCACGCCCGGCACACCGCCGGGGAGCACCCCGCGTCCGCCGTTGGCGCGCATCAGATGGTAGGCGCCGACCTGCGGGGCGAGCCGGCCGGCCACCTCGGACATGGGCGCGAGCAGCGGGAGGGCCCGGCCGGGCAGCTCGACCGTCTCGTATGCGATCGCGGTCGTGCCGGACTCGACGAGGGCGTCCGTGCACTCCTTGGAGGCGGCGAGGTGGAGGTAGGTGAAGAGCGTCTGGTCCTTGCGGAGGCGGTGGTACTCCTCGGCGATGGGCTCCTTGACCTTGAGCAGCAGGTCGGCGGTGGCCCACACCTCGTCGGCGGCCGCCAGGATCTCGGCGCCGGCGGCGACGTACTCCCCGTCCGGGATCGACGAGCCGACACCGGCGCCCTGCTCGATGACGACCTGATGGCCGTGGCGCACCAGCTCGTGCACGCCGGCCGGGGTGATCGCCACTCGGAACTCGTTGTTCTTGACCTCGCGGGGGATGCCGACCTTCACGTCGATCACGGTCCTTGGATCGCAGGGGTGTGGGGGCTTGCGCGCACAGGCGGTACATGCCTGGGCAATGCATGACATACCCGTACGCATAGGAGCGCACCGGGAGACACCGCAGGAGAACCGGCGGCGCAGCCAGTCTAATGAAGGTACCCCCGCTGTCTAGCCTTTCAATGCATCAATCTTTCGCAGATGCACTACGGATTTCGCAGGCGTTAGGGCCGTGTTCCGCATCGATCTCGTCGGTTCCGTCGGTTCCGTCGGTGTCAGGGTCCGGGAACTCCGCGCCAAGCAAACGTTTGGCAGCTGCACGGTGCAGTCGGGCCGCCGCCCGGTCACCGAACCGTTCCAGGGTGTCGGCGAGCCGGAGCTGGAGCGTGGCCTGGAGCCGGGCGTCGTCGGCGCGGCGCGCCCACTCCACCGCCTCCTGGCAGGTCCGCAGCGCCTCCTCGGGGAGTCCCGCGTACTCCTGGACGCGCGCCATCTCGCTCAACGCCCTTGCCTGGCCGCCCACATCGCCGAGCCTGCGGTAGCCGGTGAGCGCCGAGCTCCAGTTGCGCAACGCCTCGCCGTAGCGGCCCGCGCAGGTGTTCACGGCGGCCATCCGGCCGTACAGCCGGGCCGCGTCCTCGCGCTCGTCCCGGGCGAGGCGCTGGGCGAGCGCCCTGCCGTACCAGTCGGCGGCCCGGTCGTAGTCCTCCAGCTCCTGGTGGGCACCGCCCACGGATTCCATCGCGCGGCCGGTCGCGTACGGGTCGTTCGCGGCCCGTCCGGCGTCGAGCGCGGCCCGGTAGCGGGCCAGCGCCGCCTTCGTACGGCCGGTACGGGCGTCCAGGTCGCCGAGGTTCAGCAGGGCGGCGGCCTGCTCGCGGGGCAGGTCCCGGCGCTCGGCGACATCGAGGACGAGCTGGTGGATGCCGTACAGGTCGGGGGCCGCGGCCCGGGTGCCGAAGTGCGCGACCATGGCCCGCACCAGCTGGGACATCAGTCGCCGGGCCAGGGTGTCCAGCTCCCCGTCGGCCACCGCGAGCCGGGCGGCGGCGAGCAGCGCCGGACGGCGGACGCGCAGCCACTCCTCGGCGGCCCGGGGGCTCGGGAACCGCAGCGCCTTGGGCATGCCGAGCAGCTTCTCGCGGGCCAGCGGGCTGTCGGTCTCGGTGATGGCCCGGCAGGACTGCAGCAGCCGTACCGTCCGCTCCAGCATCCGCGCCCGGGCCAGTTGCAGCTCGCCCGGCTTCTCCTGGCTCTCGGCGAGGGACCGCAGCAGCGGCTGGAGGCAGCCGGGGACCTCGTACTGCGGCAGGGGCGATTCGACGGAGTGCAGGAACCCCAGATCGACGAAGTCGTCCAGCGTGGTGCGGGCCGCGCCGACGGAGCAGCCGGCGAGCCCGGAGGCGATGTGCGGGTCGACCAGGCCGGCCGGGGCGAGCGCGAGGAGGCGCAGTATCCGGGCGGCGGGGCTCGGCAGGGAGGCGTACGACAGCTTGAAGATCTTGGTGAGCGGCGGGCTGTCGGCCTCGTCGGCGCGCAGCTGTTTGGCCAGGTCGGAGACGGCGACCATGGGCCGGGCGGCGAGCCAGCCGCCGGCGAGCCGCAGCGCGGCGGGCTGGGCGGCGCACACCTCGACGAGGCCCTCGGCGGAGCGCGGGTCGACGGTGATGCGCACCGAGCCGGTGAAGCGTTCCAGCAGCTCCACGGCGGACTTGGTGTCCAGTTGGCCCAGGGTGCACGGGCGGACGTCGGAGATGCCCGTCAGCGGCCCCTCGGAGACCGCCACGACGAGTGAGTCGGGGGTGTCGGGCAGCAGCGCGTCGACCTGCTCGGCGTCGGCCGCGTCGTCCAGCAGCAGCACGACCCGGCGATCGGCCAGGGCCTCGCGCAACGCCTCGCCGAGGTCGTCCTCGTCCGCGCCGGGCGGGGTCGGCAGTCCGAGTTCGCCGAGCAGTTCCCGGGCCGCGCGCTCGATCGGCACCCGGGTGCCGTCGGGCTCGGTGAGCCGGGTCCGCAGCACCCCGTCGGGGTAACCGTCGGTAACTTGCCGGACGAGTTCCTCGGCGAGGGCGGTACGGCCGTAGCCGGGTCTGCCCGCGATGAGGAGCACGCGCGCGTGGGGCGCCTTTCGGCCCGCGAGGGTGTTGAGCCCGGCCCGGCCGATGTCGGCCCGCAGTTCCTTCAACTCTCTTGTCCGGCCGAGGAACTGACTGTCCGTGGGGGCGGCCTCGACAGCCGGAAGCCGCCCTGTTCCGGACACCTGGGTGCTCCCGGTGTCCACCGCCTGATCCACCACGGGCCACACTCCCGTCACCACTGCACGAGCAAGCCCGCCGGGACTCCGGTTCGGGCGTCTCCCGAGCCTAGTTCACGCTCTGCGACGATCTGGGCGGAGCACGACGGCCGGATCGCTCGATCGGATCAGAAGATCGTAGGACCGGCGGTGTGAGGTCGCTGTCAGCACGGGTTCAGGACGCCGGTAGGGGCTGTGAACAGCACTGTGGCCCCGGTGGACCTCAGCACGGGTTCAGGACTCGAACGGCCGCGCAGGCCACGGCGCCTCAGCGGCCCGCAGCGCCTCGACGCCGTCCCCGTTCCTCGCCGCCAGCAACGAGAGCGCCCCCACCACCAGGCAGTTGTTGTGCAACTCCCCCGCGAGGACGCCCCGTACCAACGCGTCCAAGGGCACCCGGGCCACCTCCATGTCGGCCTCCTCGTCCTCCACCTCGAAGCGCCGGCCGTCGGCCTCGGAGAGGTCCCGGGCGAGGAAGATGCGCACGGCCTCGTCGCAGCCGCCGGGGGTGGTGTAGACGTCGGTCAGCACCCGCCAGTCCTCCGCCTTGACGTGCGCCTCCTCGTAGAGCTCGCGCTGGGCGGCGTGCAGCGGGTTCTCGCCCGGCACGTCCAGGAGCCCCGCCGGGATCTCCCACAGCTTCTGGCGCACGGGGTGGCGGTACTGGCGCAGGACCAGGACCCGGTCCTGGTCGTCGAGGGCGAGGACGGCGACGGAACCGGGGTGGACCTGGTAGTCGCGGCGGACGACGGAACCGTCGGGCATGACCACGTCGTCGGTGCGCACCGAGGTCTTGTTGCCGACGAACGGGGTCTCGCTCGCCCGGACCTCCCACTCCTCGGCGGTGTCCTTGATGGTCATGTCGACTCGTCCTCCCACACGTGCAAAAGAAACCGGGGCACACATCCCGAAAGACGCGCACCCCGGCCACCGTACAGCTCTCGTGCCCCTCGGTTTTACTTGCCGGTCTTGCGCTCCACCGCGGCCTTGACCAGCCCGGCGAAGAGCGGGTGGGGCCGGGTCGGGCGGGAGCGCAGCTCGGGGTGGGCCTGGGTCGCGACCAGGTAGGGGTGGACGTCGCGCGGGTACTCGACGTACTCGACGAGCTTGCCGTCCGGGGAGGTTCCGGTGAACTGCAGACCGGCCTTCTTCTCCAGTTCGGCGCGGTAGGCGTTGTTGACCTCGTAGCGGTGGCGGTGACGCTCCTCGACGTACTCCTTGCCGTCGTACACCTCGCGCACGATCGAGCCCTCGGCGAGCTTGGCCGGGTACATGCCCAGGCGCATCGTTCCGCCCATGTCGCCCTCGCCTGCGACGATGTCGAGCTGCTCGGCCATGGTGGAGATGACCGGGTGGGCGGTGGCGGAGTCGAACTCGGTGGAGTTGGCGTCCGGGATGTCGGCGAGGTTGCGCGCGGCCTCGATCACGATGCATTGCAGCCCGAGGCAGAGGCCGAGCAGCGGGATCCTGTTCTCACGGGCGTACTGGATGGCGCCGACCTTGCCGGAGACACCGCGGTCGCCGAAGCCGCCGGGAATGCAGACGGCGTCGACGTCGGCGAGCTGCGCGGCGGCGCCGGCCGGGGTCCTGCAGTCGTCGGAGGTGACCCACTTGATCTTCACACGGGCCCGGTTGGCGAAGCCGCCCGCGCGCAGGGCCTCGGTGACGGAGAGGTAGGCGTCGGGCAGGTCGATGTACTTGCCGACGAGCGCGAGGTTGATCTCGTGCCGGGGGTTGTGGACGCGGTCGAGCAGGTCGTCCCAGGTCGTCCAGTCCACGTCACGGAACGGCAGGTCCAGCTTGCGGACGACGTAGGCGTCCAGGCCCTCGCCGTGGACGGTCTTCGGGATGTCGTAGATCGAGCGGGCGTCGGGGCAGGCGACGACGGCGGCCTCGTCGACGTCGCACATCAGGGAGATCTTGCGCTTGATCGCGGCGGGCACCTCGCGGTCGCAGCGCAGCACGATCGCATCTGGCTGAATACCGATGTTGCGCAGCGCCGCAACCGAGTGCTGCGTCGGCTTCGTCTTCAGTTCTCCCGAGGGCCCGATGTACGGCAGGAGCGAGATGTGGACGACGAAGACGTTGTCACGGCCGACCTCGTGCCGGACCTGGCGGACGGTCTCCAGGAACGGCAGCGACTCGATGTCACCGACGGTGCCGCCGACCTCGGTGATCACGACGTCGACCTCGTCGGAGGCCATGCGCCGGATGCGGTGCTTGATCTCGTTGGTGATGTGCGGGATGACCTGCACGGTGTCGCCGAGGTACTCGCCGCGCCGCTCCTTGGCGATCACCGTGTTGTAGACCTGGCCGGTGGTGACGTTGGCCGAGCCGTCCAGGTCGCGGTCGAGGAAGCGCTCGTAGTGGCCGATGTCCAGGTCGGTCTCGGCGCCGTCGTTCGTGACGAACACCTCACCGTGCTGGAAGGGGTTCATCGTGCCCGGGTCGACGTTCAGGTAGGGGTCGAGCTTCTGCATCACGACGCGCAGGCCACGGGCCTTGAGCAACATGCCGAGGCTGGAGGCGGTCAGACCCTTGCCGAGCGAGGAGGCGACACCCCCGGTGACGAAGATGTGCTTGGTCGTCGTGGTGCTGTTTCGGAAAGCAGCGGGCGGCATGGCCAAGAGGGGGCTCCCGTGGTCGCGGTTCTGTGTGCGGGTCGGCCGCCGCCCGATCGGTTCGTCGGGGGGTGCCGTCGCTGCGGTTCGGGGGTCCCATTCGAGTCGGGGCGCCCTCCGGTCCACGGGCTACCAGGGTATCAGCGACAGGGCACGATCGCTTCCGGCCACGCTCCGCGCACGGGCCGACACGGACCTCGTACGACCATCGGCGAATCTCGGTCAGCCATCACTCCTGGCTCACTCGTCCGGCTCACCTACGTTGCCGGGAGCGGCACGCGGAGCCCTCCGCTGCGTCGTATCCTCTTCGGACACTCGCTGCCGAGCCCGGCCGGCGAAACGGCACCACCCCCGGCCGTCTTCCGGAAACACGCGAGCTCGTCAGTTCGTTGAGCAACGATCGCCTCGAATGCGTTGAGGATCGTTGAGCGACATCGCATCACACCGTCCCTTGGATCACTCTGGATACTGGTTCCTTTGTCGATCCCATGGGTCCCTTGACCGCACACCGCACAGCGACCGCCCCTCGGGGGCGACGTGGCCGTTCGACTGGAGTTGCACGTGGCCGGGCGCATCGAAGACTACGCACTCATCGGAGACATGCAGACCGCTGCCCTGGTCTGCCGGAACGGCACGGTCGACTGGCTGTGCCTGCCCCGCTTCGACTCCCACGCCGTCTTCGCGGGCCTGCTGGGCACGGAGGAACACGGCTTCTGGCGTCTCGGCCCGGCGCACGCGGCGGACACCGAGCCGCCCACGGCCTCCCGGCGCCGGTACCGCGGCGACTCGCTGATCCTGGAATCCGAGTGGGACACCCAGCGGGGCACGGTCCGTGTGACCGATTTCATGCCCCCTCGTGACGGCGCCCCCCAGCTGATCCGGATCGTGGAGGGCATCAGCGGCCGGGTGCCCATGCGCTCGGCGCTGCGGATGCGTTTCTCGTACGGGCGGGTGGTGCCCTGGGTGCACAAGCACGAGGGGCGCACGGTGGCCGTCGCCGGGCCGGACTCGGTGTGGTTCGACACCGAGTGCGAGACCTACGGCAAGGCGCTGACCACGTACGCCGACTTCACGGTGACGCCGGGTGACCGGATCGCGTTCACGATCTCCTGGGAGCCCTCGCACAAGCAGCCCCCGCCGCTGCCGGAGCCGGAGCCGTCGCTGCGGGCCACCGAGGAGTTCTGGCGGGAGTGGGTGGAGCAGTGCACGTACCACGGCCCGTACCGCGAGGCGGTGATCCGCTCGCTGATCACCCTCAAGGCCCTGACGTACGCCCCGACCGGCGGCATCGTCGCGGCGCCCACGACCTCGCTCCCGGAGCACATCGGCGGCGTCCGCAACTGGGACTACCGCTACACCTGGCTGCGCGACGCGGCGATCACCCTGTCCTCGCTGCTGCGCACCGGCTACCGCGACGAGGCCCGCGCCTGGCGCGAGTGGCTGCTCAGGGCAGTCGCCGGCGACCCGGAGAACCTGCAGATCATGTACGGCATCGCCGGTGAGCGGGAGCTGGGCGAGGCCGAGCTGGAGTGGCTGCCCGGCTACGAGGACTCGGCGCCGGTCCGCGTCGGCAACGGCGCCGCGCACCAGCTCCAGCTGGACGTGTACGGCGAGGTCACCGAGGCCCTGCACCTGGCGCACATGACGGGCCTGGCCCGCAACGACTACGCCTCCCTGCTCCAGCTGAAGCTGATCCGCTACCTGGAGGACCACTGGGACGAGCCGGACGAGGGCATCTGGGAGGTCCGCGGCCCGCGCCGGCACTTCGTGCACTCCAAGGTCATGGCCTGGGTCGCCGTCGACCGCACGATCAAGCTCATCGAGTCCGGCGACGCGGACGGCCCGCTGGAGAAGTGGCGCGAGCTGCGCGACGACATCCACCGGGACGTGTGCGAGAAGGGCTACGACAAGGAGCGCAACACGTTCACGCAGTCGTACGGCTCCAAGGAGCTGGACGCCTCGCTGCTGCTGATCCCCCAGATGGGCTTCCTGCCGCCTGACGACAAGCGCGTCATCGGCACCATCGAGGCGATCCAGCGCGAGCTGTCGACCCCGGACGGCTTCATCCTGCGCTACCCGACGCAGGGCGAGAAGGAGGGCGTCGACGGCCTGCCCGGCGACGAGGGCGCGTTTCTGGCCTGCTCGTTCTGGATGGCGGACGACCTGGCGATGATCGGCCGCGTGGACGAGGCCCGCAAGCTCTTCGAGAAGCTGCTCTCCCTGCGCAACGACCTGGGTCTGCTCGCCGAGGAGTGGGACCCGGTCCTGGAGCGCCAGGTCGGCAACTTCCCCCAGGCCTTCAGCCACGTCCCCCTGATCGACACGGCCCTGCGCCTGACCGCCTCGGGAGCGTACGGCGGCTGAGCACGGGCTTCGCCCCAGCGTGCACGGGCGGTAGCCCGGGGCGCAGGCAGGCACACCGAGCAAGTGCTTGCGCCCACCGCGTCACAACTGCCGTAGCCGTCCCGGCGGCCCTGACTGCGTGCAGTCGTACCGCTGGGGCGATGGGGGAGGGTGGGCGCAACGGCACCCCGTGAGCGCCGGGCTGCGCGGCCTCCCCCCGCCCCGCACCGGCGCCGGGCCGTAGGTGCCCCGCGAACACACGCGCGGGTACCGTCCGGTTCATGGACACCCATGACAGCCGTGAGGCGCGGGGCGGTATCACCGTGCGGCGGGCGCTGGAGCTGCCCGGGCTGCGCGGTGGGCTGCCGGAGGTCCTGGCGGGCGCCGACCGGCTGGAGCGGACCGTGCGCTGGGTCCACGCCGGCGAGGTGCCGAACATCGCCTCGCTGCTCAAGGGCGGCGAACTGCTGCTGACCACCGGTTACGGCCTCGGCACCCGCCCCGCCGACCAGCGGGCCTTCGTACGGACGCTCGCCGCGCGCGGTATCGCCGCGCTCGTCGTCGAGCTGGGCCCGCGCTTCACCCGGCTTCCCCCGGCTCTCGTCGAGACGGCGCGCTCGGCCGGGCTCCCGCTGGTCCAGTTGCACCGCGAGGTGGCGTTCGTCACGGTCACCGAGGAGGTCCACACCGAGATCGTCAACGGCCACTACGCGCTGCTCCAGCAGGCCGAGGAGGTCCACCGGCGCTGCACGGAGGCGCTGCTCGGCGGGGGCGGGGTGCCCCAGGTCCTGGGCATCCTGGCGGACTTCAGCGGCAACCCGGTGTTCCTGGAGACCGCCGACGGGCAGCTGCTGTACGCCTCCGGGTCCGGACCGGCGGCCACCGATCCGCTGCAGGTGTGGGAGGGCATGCGCGGGCAGCACAAGGACGAGCCACCGGCCGGGACGACCATGGTCGACGTGCCCGGCGGCGGCCCGGGCACGGGCTCGGTACGGGCCCGGCTGGTCCTCCTGCCCGTCGTCGCTCCGCCGGCGCCCGTGCACCGGCTCGCGGCCGAGCGGGCGGCAGGCATCCTCGCCGTCGTGCTGATGCAGGCCCGCCAGGAGGAGGAGCTGGCGGCACGCGGGCGCGGCGACTTCCTCACCGACCTCGCCGAGGGCCGTATCCGCGCGGAGGACGCCCCCGCGCAGGCCCGCGTCCTGGGTTTCAAGCCGGGCGGCGGCCCCCTGCTGCCGGTGGTGATGCGGATCGCCGACGGCCTCTCCCCAGGGGGAGGCTGGGCGGTCCTGGCCCGTGCGGTGGCGGAGGAACTGGCCTCGGTGGGCGTACCCGTCCTGCTGGGCGTAAGGCCGGTGGAGGGCCGTGTTCCGCTGTTGCTGGGCCTGCGGACGGAGTCGGAGCGCCCGACGGTGGCCGACAAGGTCGCGGCAGCATTGCGGGCGGGCGTGGAGCGGGCCGGGATGCGCCGGCCGGGCGGGCGGCCCCCGGTGGTGGTGGTCGGGGTGCCCGGCGGCTGGGCTGCCGCCTCGGCGGGGCTCAGGCACGCGGCGGAGACGGCGACGGCCGCGCAGGGCCTGGCCGACCGCCCCTGGTACGACGCCCGGCGCCTGGACATCGACCTGCTGCTCTGGCGGCTGCGCGACCACCCCGACCTGGCCGCCTTCGTGGACCGCGCGATCGGCCCCCTCCGCGATCACGACGACCGCTCCAAGCCGGCCCTGCTGCCGACCCTGGAGACCTATCTGGCTCACGCCGGCCGCAAGGCGGAGACGGCCCGCGAACTCCACCTCAACCGCCAGACCCTCTACAACCGCCTCGCCCGCATCGCCGAACTCCTCGGCACCGACCTGGACGACCCCCAGACGGTCCTGGCCCTGAGCCTGGCCCTGCGGGCACGCAGACATGTGCCGTAGGCCAGGCCCCCGTCCTGTCAGGTGAGCGGCCTCAGTTGGGTCAACTCGTCGTAGACGCTCAGCACTTGGGCCACCGTCTCGTCCTCGGTCGGCCAAGTGGTCGTCTGCCGGGTGCCCCTGTCTTTCAGCGCCTCGCGATGGCCGGGGTCCTCCAGCAGACGTACGACGGCGTCGGCGAGGGCGCCGGAGTCGCCGTGCGGGACCAATTCGGCGCCGTCGCCGACCAGTTCGGGCACCGATCCGACGGCGGCGGCGACGAGCGGCACGCGCGCGTGGAGGGCTTCCTGGGCGAGGACGGGGCGGGCCTCGGGGCCGCCGGGCAGCAGCGCGACGTCGGCGGCGGAGACCAACTCGGAGACGTCGTCGCGCTGCCCGACGAGCCGTACGGGCAACTCCTCGTCCTCGATGCGCCGTTGGAGCACGCTCCGCAGCGGCCCTTCGCCGGCGATGACGAGCAGCGGGGCGGGGTCGAGCGCACGCCATTCCCGGGCGGCGTCGAGGAGTGTGTCGTACTCCCGGTGGCGGTCGAGGGCGCCGACGGCCATGAGCAACGGCCGGTCCGTGGCGCCGAGTTCGGCCCGGGCCTTGGAGTGGGACCGGTCCGGGTCGTCATCGGCGGGGCGAGGCCGGGGCAGGGCGACGGCGGCGAGCCGGGCGTCGCGCGCGCCCCGGCTACGGGCCCGGTCGACGAGTTCGGAAGAGGTCCCGAGCACCACGGCGGCGGCCTTGGCGACCCGCCGCTCCAACAGCCGCAGCAGATGCGCCCGCGCCCCCTCGGCGTACGCACGGGTGTGCCAGGTGACGACGAGCGGGGTCCGCCTGCGGCCCAGCGCGAGGGTGGCCCTGAACCCGGCGTGCAGCCCGTGCGCGTGCACGAGATCGGCGTCCGCGCAGGCGCTGCGCAGGGCGGCCACGGAGGCGGGGTCGCTGCTGCGGGGGACGGGCACGTACTGGGCGCCGACGGCGGCGAAGTCGTACACCCCGTCGCTCTCACTGGGGGCGCACACGGTGACGCGTACGCCCCGGGCGACGAGCCCCGAGGCCAGCGACCGCACATGCGCGCCGCTCACCGCGCTGCCGCCGAGCACTTGCACGGTTCGCAGCGGCGACTGGCCGTGCTGTGAGTGGCTGCTCACGTGGCTCACGTGGCCGGGGCTCCTGGTTCCGGGACGGACGATCACGAAGAAACGTACAGAAGGATCCGGCGGCGAAGGTGGACCGCGCGAATCCCATCTGCGTGGTCTGCGCAGCACGTCTTGCTACGTCGTACCTGTCCAAGGATGCCAGGCCGTGAGACCGTTCCGAGACCACCGGACACGGTCAAAGCCGGACCAATGGGCAACCCCACACCCGGAGTCACCCACATGGGTGAACCCCCGTACGAGGTTGCCCCCTTACGCGTCCGCGCGCGCCGTGGCCAGCAGTTCCTCCGCATGTGCCCGTGCCGTCTCGGAGTCCTCCTGCCCGGCGAGCATGCGCGACAGTTCGCGCACCCGTTCCTCGCCCTCCAGGACCTTCACGCCGGACCGGGTCACCGAACCGTCGTTGGTCTTCTCCACCAGCAGCTGACGGTCGGCGAAGGCGGCCACCTGCGGCAGGTGCGTGACGACCACGACCTGGGCCGACTTGGCGAGCCGGGCGAGGCGCCGCCCGATCTCGACGGCGGCCTTGCCACCGACACCGGCGTCGACCTCGTCGAAGAGATACGTCGGCACGGGGTCGGTGCCGGCGAACACCACCTCGACCGCCAGCATCACACGGGACAGCTCACCGCCCGAGGCCCCCTTGGCGATGGGCCGGGGCGGGGCCCCGGGGTGCGGGGCGAGGAGGAGTTCGACCTCGTCGACGCCCGACGGGCCGTAGGCGACCGTACGCCCGCCCACCTCGACGCCCTCGGGGTCGTCCGTCTGCCGGATCTCGAACGACACACGCGCGTGCGGCATCGCGAGGGAGCCCAACTCCGCGGTCACGGCGGAGGCGAACCGCTCCGCGGCCTCCCGCCGGGCGTCCGTCAGGGCCTGCGCGAGACCGCCCAGTTCGCTCCGCAGGGCGTCCCGCTCGGCGGTCAGCTCGTCGATCCGCTCGTCGTCGCCGTCGAGTTCGGTGAGCCGCTGCGCCCCCTGCTCGGCCCAGGACAGCACGGAGGCGATGTCCTGGCCGTACTTCCGGGTGAGCGCGTTCAGTGCGGCCCGCCGCTCCTCGACGGCCGCCAGCCGCCGCGGATCGGCGTCGAGGTCGTCGGCGTACCCCGCCAGCTCGCCGGCCACATCGCCCAGCAGGATCCCGATCTCCCCGATCCGGTCGGCGAGCGAGGCCAGCGCCGGGTCGTGCGACCGTACGGCCTCCAGAGCCCGGTGGGCGCCCGCGACGAGCGTCGCGGCGTCCACGCCCTCCGGGTCCTCGGGATTGCCCGCGAGAGCGGCGTGCGCGGCCGTCGCGGCGGACGCCAGCGCCTCCGCGTGCCCCAGCCGCTCGGCCTCCTCGGCCAGCTCCACGTCCTCGCCGGCCCGTGGTTCGACGCCCGCGATCTCGTCGAGGCCGTAGCGCAGCATGTCGGCTTCCTGGGCCCGCTCACGCGCGCGCGTGACGATCTCGTCCAGTTCGGCGGAGACGGCCCGCAGCCGCCGGTACGCCTCCCCGTACTTGGCGAGCGGTCCGGCCACCGCGTCCCCGGCGTACCGGTCGAGCGCGGCCCGCTGCCGGGACAGCTTCAGCAGCCCCTGCTGGTCGGTCTGCCCGTGCACGGCCACCAGTTCGTCGGCCAGCTCCGCGAGCACGCCCACCGGGACGGAACGCCCGCCGAGGTGCGCCCGCGACCGTCCCTCGGCGGAAACGGTACGGCTGATCAGCAGCGCCCCGTCGTCGAGTTCGGCCCCGGCCTCCTCGGCCCGTACGACCGCCGACGCGCCGTCGGGCACGGCGATCCGCCCCTCGACGACGGCGTTCTTCGCACCGATCCGCACGAGCGCCGGGTCCGCCCGCCCACCGAGCAGCAGACCGAGACTGGTGACGACCATGGTCTTGCCGGCACCCGTCTCACCCGTCACGGCAGTGAAGCCGGGCGACAGCTCCACGACCGCGTCGTCGATGACTCCGAGCGACCGTATCCGCATCTCCTCCAACACGGACACGACCATACGAGGTCGGGGGGAGGAAGTGCGACGCCCCCCGTCCCCAATGTCACCCCCGGGAGGTACAGCGCCCCCGAAAGGGGCGCGGGGCTGTGACATATGCGGCTCCGCCGCATGGGCGCGAGCGACCACTACGAACCCGCAGCCGCTGACGAGCCCCCGCCATCCCCCGCATCGCGCTAGTGCCGAGCCCCCCGCCACCCGGAAACGGGCAAGGCGAACTTGGCCACCAACCGGTCCGTGAACGACGCGTGGTGCAGCCGGGCCAACCGCACCGGCACAGCCCCTCGCCGCACCTCGACCCGAGCACCGGGCGGCAACTCAACCGTCCGTCGCCCGTCGCACCAGAGCACCCCAGGCGGAATATGAGGCAGCACCTCCACCGCGAGCACCGAATTCGGCGACGTCACCAACGGCTTGGCGAACAGCGCGTGCGCGCTGATCGGCACCATCAGCAGCGCCTCCACCTCAGGCCACACCACAGGGCCGCCCGCGGAGAACGCGTACGCCGTGGACCCGGTCGGCGTCGACAGCACGATCCCGTCGCACCCGAACCCGGTGACCGGCCGCCCGTCGATCTCCAGCACGACTTCGAGCAGCTTCTCGGCGCCTGCCTTCTGCACGGCCGCCTCGTTGAGCGCCCAGTCCGTGTGGACGATGTCCCCGTTCTGATGAACGACGACATCGACGGTCATCCGCTCCTCGACCTCGTACGACTTGCCGACCACCCGGTCGACGACCTTGTCGAGGTCGTCCCGCTCGGCCTCCGCGAGGAATCCGACGCTGCCGAGGTTGACGCCGAGCATCGGCACCCCGGAGGCCCTGGCGAACTCGGCGCCGCGCAGCAGCGTGCCGTCGCCGCCGAGGACGATGAGCAGCTCGCACCCGTCGAGGCACTGCGGAGTGGCCTCCTTGACCAGCTCCACCTCCTCGGGCACGGGGATGTCCTCCGCCTCGGCCTCCAGGACACGTACGCCGATGCCGTGGTGGAGCAGCCCCTTGACGACGAGTTCGGCACTGCGGATGGCCGCGGGCCGCCCGGTGTGGGTGAGCAGGAAAACTGTTCGAGTTCGTTCCTGGGTCAACGCGGCCCCTCCGCAACTGCTCGGTCGACGTCGGCCGGGTCCAGAACGGGTGCCCCGGCACGCAGCCACAGAAAGTACTCGACATTGCCCGAGGGCCCGGGCAGCGGGCTGGCCGTGACGCCGTTCACCCCGAGCCCCAACTCCCCGGCCCGCAGCGCCACTGAGCGCACGGCCTCGGCGCGCAGCTCGGGACTCCGTACGACTCCCCCACTGCCCAGCCGTTCCTTCCCCACCTCGAACTGTGGTTTGACCATCATCACCAGATCGGCGTCCGGCTTCACGCACCGCACCAGGGCGGGCAGCACCAGGCCGAGCGGGATGAAGGACAGATCCCCCACGACAAGATCCACAGGCTCCCCATCGATCGCTTCGAGCGTCAACTCGCGTACGTTCGTACGGTCCTTGACGGTGACGCGTTCATCGCTTCGGAGAGTCCAGGCGAGTTGTCCGTATCCGACGTCCACGGCGACGACGTGCGCGGCACCGGCCCGCAGCAGGACGTCGGTGAAACCGCCGGTGGAGGCGCCGGCGTCCAGCGCCCGCCGCCCCTTCACCACCAGCCCCCGCGGGACGAAGACCTCCAGGGCGCCGGCGAGCTTGTGGCCGCCGCGGGACACGTACTCGGGGTCGCTGTCGTCGCTCACGACGACGATCGCGGCGGCGGTCTCGACCTGGGTGGCGGACTTGGTCGCGACGGTCTTGCCGACGGTGACCCGCCCGGCGGCGATCAGCTGGCTCGCGTGCTCACGCGACCGCGCGAGCTTTCGCCGGACCAGTTCGGCGTCCAGACGGCGGCGTGCGACTCCTGCCACGGTGGGTTCAGCTCCTGCGGTCGTACGGACTAGACGGTGGGGCCCGAAGGGCCTCGTTGAGGAATGGTCGTCGGGTGACGGGCGGGCGGGGGCGCCGGAGGTCCCGGGCGGGCGTCGAGCGCGGTGAGCGCGTCGCGCAGCTCCCGGTGTACATCCTCGTACACCTCGACATGGCCGTCGGTGGCGAGGTGGTCGGCGTCGGACAGCCGGTCGAGGGCGGCGTCGACGTCCGGGTGGCCGGTGCCGGTGCGCGGCACGTTCAGCGGGGCCGGGGCGGCGGGGTCGTACTCGGGCCCGGCCGCGGCCTCCGTACCGGGAGCACCGGTCTCCGCGGCCGGAAGATCCGCCACCGTAGCCGGGGCGTCACCCTCCGGAATCGCCGCTTCCGCCCGGGCCTCGGCATCGGACACAGAGTCGCTCATGCCCAGACGCTACCTCGAAGCCCTGGGGTACCGTCGATCGCGATGGCCACGATTGAGGAGTGCCGCGCCGCACTCGACAAGCTCTCTGACAACATGCGGAACGCCGACGGGGACGTGCGCGCAGCCGCCGCCCTGGACCGGTCGTTGAGCTGCCGTATCACCGACCTGGACGTCACCTTCGTCGGTCGCCTCAAGGACGGCGGCATCGAGGTGCTGGACATCCTCCAGGGCCCACCGCCGGAGAAGGCGGCGATCCGGCTGACGATGACCGGTGACGACCTGGTCGCCATGGTCAACGGCGAGCTGAACTTCGCCAGGGCCTGGGGTGCGGGCCGGGTGAAGCTGGAGGCCGGCTTCCGCGATCTGCTCCAGCTCAGGAAGCTTCTGTAGCGACGGTTTCCTTGGCGACCGCATCGGTCGTGACCGCTTCCTCGCCGGCCGTCTCCTTGCCGCCGGCGCGTGCGCGTCCCTTGCGGGCCGCCGGCACGACCAGCGGGGTGCCCGTCTCCGGGTCGTCGATGACCTGGCAGCGCAGCCCGAAGACCTCCTCGACCAGTTCGGCGGTGACGATCTCGCAGGGCGCGCCCTCGGCGATGACCTCGCCGCGGCGCAGGGCGATGAGGTGAGTGGCGTACCGGGCGGCGTGGTTGAGGTCGTGCAGTACGGCGACCAGTGTGCGGCCCTGCTCCTCGTGCAGCTCGGCGCACAGGTCGAGCACGTCGATCTGGTGCTGGATGTCGAGGTAGGTGGTCGGCTCGTCGAGCAGCAGCAGCGGGGTCTGCTGGGCGAGGGCCATGGCGATCCAGACGCGCTGGCGCTGACCGCCGGACAGCTCGTCGACGTAACGGTCGGCCAGCTCGGCGACCCCGGTGGACTCCATCGACTCCCGGACGATCCGCTCGTCCTCGGCCGACCACTGCCGCAGCAGCCCCTGGTGCGGGTACCGGCCGCGGCCCACCAGGTCTCCCACGGTGATCCCGTCCGGCGCGATCGACGACTGCGGCAGCAGCCCCAGCGTCCGAGCGACCTTCTTCGCGGGCATCGACTGGATGACCTGCCCGTCGAGCAGCACCCGCCCCTGGGACGGCTTCAGCATCCGGGAAAGGGCACGCAGCAGCGTGGACTTGCCGCAGGCGTTGGGGCCGACGATCACGGTGAAGGAGTTGTCGGGGATCTCCACCGACAGCTGCTCGGCGATCACCCGCTGGTCATAGGCGAGGGTGACGTTCTCGGCGGACAGGCGATTCACAGTGCTCCTCTTGTTGTTCTCGTTCGCCGACGCGCTCATATCCGTCCGGCCCTCTCTCCAAGGGACGCGGGGCTCATATCCGCCCGGCCTTCCGCTCGGTGACCAGCAGCCACAGCAGATAGACACCGCCGAGCACACCGGTGACGACACCCACGGGCAGCTGGTCGGCCCCGAAGACCCGCTGCGAGGCCCAGTCGGCGACGACCAGCAGGGTCGCGCCCATGCACAGCGAGGGCACCAGGTTCGGTCCCGGTGAGCGGGTCAGCCGCTTGGCGAGCTGGGGCGCGGTGAGGGCGACGAAGCTGACGGGTCCGGCCGCCGCGGTGGCCCCGGCGGTGAGCAGCACGGCCGACACCATCAGCAGCAGCCGTACGCGCTCGACGCGCACCCCGAGGGCGTACGACACGTCGTCGCCCATCTCCATCATCCGCAGCCCGCGCGCGTTGGCGAGCACCAGCGGCACGAGGATCGCGCACATGATCAGCAACGGCCGGACCTGGTCCCAGTCGCGGCCGTCGAGGGAGCCGGTCATCCACACGACCGCACGGCCCGCGTCGACGAGGTCGGCCTTGGTGATGAGATAGCCGTTGACCGCCGTGACGACGGCGGAGACACCGATACCGACCAGCACGAGCCGATAGCCGTGCACGCCCCGCTTCCAGGCCAGCAGATAGATCGCGAGACCGGTGGCCAGGCCTGCCACGAGCGCTCCGAGAGCGACCTGCTCCGCGCTCCCGGAGAACAGCACGATCATGATCAGCGCCCCGGCGGTGGCGCCCTGGGAGAGGCCGAGCACGTCCGGACTGCCCAGCGGATTGCGGGAGATGGACTGGAACAGCGCCCCGCCGAGCCCGAGCGAGGCCCCGACCAGCAGCCCGACCAGGACCCGCGGCAGCCGCAGCTCGTTGACGATGAACTCCTGGCCCGCGTCCCCATTGCCGACCAGCGTCCTCAGGACGTCGGCGGCCGGGATCGGGAAGTCGCCGGTGCCGATCAGTACGACACTCGCGGCGAGCGCGACCACCAGCAACAGGGCGACGACGGTCAACGCCCGTACGTCGAGGCGGACCGACAGCCCACCGGGGGTGCGCACGGCCCGGTTGCGTACGGCGGGCCTGTTCATGACCTGCGTCTTCACAGCTGCGTCGTCCTTCGCCGTCGTACGAGAAAGATGAAGACCGGCCCGCCGAGGATCGCGGTGACGATGCCGACCTGGAGCTCGGCGGGCCGTGCGACGATCCGGCCGAGGACGTCGGCTCCGAGCAGCAGCACGGGCGACAGGACGGTCGCGTAGGGCAGGATCCAGCGCAGGTCGGGCCCGGTGAAGGACCGTACGACGTGCGGGACCATCAGCCCGACGAAGACGATCGGCCCGCAGGCGGCGGTCGCCGCACCGCAGAGCACGGTGGCGGCGGCCATGGACAGCGCCCGGGTGCGGTTGAGGTTGGCGCCGAGCGCGCGGGCGGTGTCATCGCCCATGGCCACCGCGTTGAGCGGCCGGGCGAGGAGCAGCGCGACGACCGTGCCGACCGCGAGGAACGGCAGGACCTGAACGATGGTCTCGTCGGTCGCCGAGGCCAGCGAACCGACCGTCCAGAAACGCATCTTGGACAGCGCCGCGTCGTCCATGATCATCACGGCCTGGAGATAGCCGTAGAGCGCGGCGCTGATCGCCGTACCGGCCAGCGCGAGCCGCACCGGTGTCGCCCCCCGGCTGCCGCCGAGGAACCACACCAGCGCCCCGACCCCGGCCGCGCCGAAGAACGCGAACCACACGTACCCCGTCAGTGAGGTGACGCCGAAATAGGTGATGGCGGTGACCACCGCGGCGGACGCGCCCGCGTTGATGCCGAGCAGCCCCGGGTCGGCCAGCGGATTCCGGGTCAGCGCCTGGAGTACGGCACCGGCCAGGCCGAGCGCGGCTCCGGCGAGCAGCCCGAGGAGGGTGCGCGAGATCCGCTCCCCGACGACGACATCGCCGTACGTGCCCGTGTCCTGGAACAGACCGTGCCAGACCTGTTCCACGGACAGCGCCTTGGCGCCGATCGCGATGCTCGCCAGCGCGACCAGGACCAGGATCAGGACGGACACGAGGAGACCGACAGGACGTATCGCCCGACGGCTCGGGGGCGCGGGAGCGGTCTCCGCGCTCGGTTCAGGGGGACTGTCGACCAACATCCAGTTAGGTTAGCCTATCCTCCCTTTTGGCTCGATCCCGTCCTGGAAAGCCTCCTGTCCGGGCGTCACAACCCCAGCCGCGCCAGCGCTTTCCCTCCGTCCAGCCCGCACGAGCCCTCCCCGGCCGCCGTCCACGCCGCCGCGCACAGCGCCCGCAACCCGTCGAGGGCCTCGCCCTCGCCGTCCAGTTCCAGCCGCTCATTGCCCGCCGTCGCCGTCCAGCCGCCACAGCGGAAGCCCGCGCCCACCTCGACGACCTCCGGCTGCCCGGTGAGCAGCCCCCGCAGATCGGCGTCGACGTACGTCGGCCGGTGCTGCGGCGGAGCGGCCAACAGCTGTGCGCCATCGGTCACCCCGGTCAGCACGAGCAGCGAGTCGACGTTCCCGTTGAACGCCCCCTCGATGTCCGTGTCCAGCCGGTCCCCGACCACCAACGGCCGCTGGGCACCGGTGCGCAGGATCGTCTCCCGGTGCATCGGCGGCAGCGGCTTGCCCGCCACCTGCGGCTCGGCACCGGTGGCTGTCCGCACGACCTGCACCGCCGCCCCGTTGCCGGGAGCGATCCCCCGCGCGCTGGGAATCGTCAAATCAGTGTTGGAGGCGAACCACGGCACCCCGCGCGCGATGGCGTAGCAGGCCTCCGCGAACCGCCCCCAGGGCAGCTCGGGTCCGCCGTACCCCTGCACCACCGCCACCGGCTCGTCCTCGGCCGACTCGACCGGCTCCAGCCCCCGCTCGCGCAGCGCGACCCGCAGCCCCTCGCCGCCGATGACCAGCACCCGCGCCCCCGTGGGCACCTGCTCGCTGATCAGCCGGGCCACGGCCTGCGCCGAGGTGATGACGTCACCGGCCTCCGTCGGTATCCCCAGCGCCGTGAGATGCGCGGCGACCGTGTCGGGCGTCCGCAGCGCGTTGTTCGTGACATACGCGAGACGCATGCCGCCCGCGCGGGCCGCGCCGAGGGACTCGACGGCGTACGCGATCGCGCTCCCTCCCGCGTACACCACCCCGTCCAGGTCGAGCAGCGCCGTGTCGTACGCCTCGCTCAGGGCCTGCCCACTGCTGTCGGGCCGCGTCCTGACTGCCTGGCTCATCGCTCACCGCTCCTTGCTCGATCGTCGCTCACGCGACCCTACGCACTCGCCCGTCAATCGTCTCGATCTCTGCCCCGATCATCGCGCATGCCACTGACACACACCCCCACGAGCGCCGACCCACATACGATGCACGAATGAACAACGCAGGTCCCGCGGAGGCGATCCCGGCGCGCAGCGGCCTCGAACTGACCCCGTTCCGGGGCCTTCGCTACGACCCCGACCGGGTCGGCAGCCTGGCCGCCGTGACATCCCCGCCGTACGACGTGGTCGTACGGCCGGACGGTCTGCTCCAGCTCGAATCGGCCGACCCGCACAACATCGTCCGCCTCATCCTCCCCCAGGCCGGTACGCCCGCCGCTCGCAACGAACAGGCGGCCGACACCCTGCGCCACTGGCTCTCCGAGGGCGTCCTGGCCGCCGACACCGAACCAGGTCTCTACGTCTACGAGCAGGCCGACGGCACCATCCTCCAGCGTGGCCTCATAGGCGCCCTGCGTCTCTCGGAGCCCACCGACGGCGTGGTCCTCCCGCACGAGGACGTCATACCCCACGTCATCGCGGACCGCGCGGCCCTGATGCGCGCCACCTCCACCAACCTCGAACCCCTGCTCCTCACCTACCGGGGCAACGGCGCCACAACGGGCGCGACAGCCGTGGTCGAGCGCACCACACAAGGCCCACCGCTCCTGTCCACGACCACGGAGGACGGCTTCCACCACCGTCTGTGGGCGGTCACCGACTCCGCCGACCTCGCCGAGATCCAGTCGGACCTCGCCCACCACCAGGCCCTCATAGCCGACGGCCACCACCGCTGGGCGACGTATCTCCGTCTGCGCGCGGAGCATCCTTCCCCCAGCCCCTGGGACTACGGCCTGGTTCTCCTCGTGGACACCGTCCGCTACCCCCTCCGCGTCCGCGCCATCCACCGCCTCCTGCACCGACTGCCACTGGCCGACGCCCTGACCGCCCTCGACGGCCTCTTCCGCGTACGACGCCTCGACGTCCCGCTCCCCGAGGCCCTGGAGTACCTCGCCGACACGGCCTGCGCAGGCAACGCCTTCCTCCTCGCCGGCGACGGCGCCTTCCACCTCGTGGACCGCCCGGACCCGGACCTCCTGGCCCGTACGATTCCCGCCGACCGCCCGCCCGCCTGGCGCACCCTCGACGCGACGGTCCTCCACGCCACACTCCTCCACCACATCTGGCGCATCCCCGAGAACTCACCGGAGCACATCGCCTACATCCACGACACGGCGGCCACCGTGGAGAAGGCCGAACGCGACGGTGGCACAGCCGTTCTGATGCACCCGGTCCGCGAGGAGGTCGTACGCAACCTGGCCCGCCAGGGCATCAAGATGCCCCGCAAGTCCACGTCGTTCGGCCCGAAGCCGGCGTCGGGACTGGTGCTGCGCACGCTGGAGCTCTGAGGAAACCCCGCCGCACAACGGCCGGCATACGACGAAGGGGCGGGACCCGTCGTACGGATCCCGCCCCTTGCTCACACCGACCGGACGTCAGTCCTTGTGAACGTCGACCTCAGCCGCACGGTCACTGTCGCTGTCACTGTCCTTCTCTGCTTCGACGATGTCGAGGTCATCGTCGTCGCTGTCGCCATCGACGTCGACATCTACATCCTTGTCGTCCTCGACGTCCTGGACGCTCTGGTCCTCGTTCTCGTTCTCGTCGAGGGCGTCGACGAACTCGACACCGTCCAGCTCGGCGAGCCGGTCCGAGGCATCCGTGCTGCCGTCCTTGTCGGACTCGACGGCCTTGGCGAACCACTCGCGCGCCTCGCCCTCACGCCCTGCAGCGAGCAGCGCGTCGGCGTAGGCGTACCGCAGCCGCGCGGTCCAGGGCTGTACGGAGTTGGAGGCCAGCTCGGGGCTCTGCAGGGTCACGATGGCCGCGTCGAGCTGCCCCATGTCCCGCCGCGCACCGGCGGCCACCAGCCGCATCTCGACCTGCCCGGCCTTGTCCAGCTTGTGCACCTCGGGCGCCCCGGCCATGTCCAGCGCCTTCTCGGGCCGCCCGAGCCCACGCTCACAGTCGGCCATGACGGGCCACAGGTCCACATTGCCGGTCATCCGCCGAGCGGCCCGGAACTCGGCGAGCGCCTCGCTGTACTTCTGGCTCGCGTACGCCGCGAAGCCGGCCGCCTCCCGTACGGCGGCGACACGCGACGCCAGCCGCAGGGCCACCCTGGAGTAGCCGTACGCGCCCTCGGGGTCCTCGTCGATGAGCCGGGCCACCATCACCAGGTTCTTGGCGACGTCATCGGCGAGCGTCTTGGGCAGGCTCTGCAGCTCCTGCCGTACGTCCTTGTCGATCTCCTCGCCGGTGACGTCCTCGGGGATCGGCAGCCGCTTGATCGGCTCACGGTCCCGGTCCCGGTCATCACGGAAGCGCCCACCGCCACGCCGGTCGTCGCCCCTGCGGTCGTCCCGGCCACGGAAGCCACCAGGCCGACCGCCCCGGTCGTCACGCCGGGGCCCACGGCCACGGTCATCGCGACCACGCTCGTCCCGGCCACGGAACCCGCCGCGCTCACCACCACGGCTGTCGTCCCGTCGGAAGCCCCCGCGCTCGTCGTCGCGGCGGTACGAGGGGCGATCGCCCTCACGCCGGTCACCACGGTCGTCACGCCGGAAGTCATCACGGCGCTCATCGCGACGATCGTCACGGCGCTCGTCACGGCGGAAGTCATCACGACGGTCGTCGCGGCGCTCGTCACGGCGGAAGGCCGGACGGTCTCCGTCACGGCGGAAGTCGTCGCGCCGGTCGTCACGGCGGAACGCCGGACGCCCACCGCGGTCGTCTCCACGCCGGTCATCGCGGCGGTCGTCCCGCCCGCGGAAGCCGCCCCGCTGCTCGCCACCGCGATTGTCGTCACGGCGGAAGCCGCCGCGCTCGTCGTCCCGACGGTACGAGGGTCGGTCACCACGGTTGTCGTCCCGACGGAAGCCCCGGTCGCGGTCGTCGCGGCGGAAGCCACCCCGGTCCCCGTGGTCGCGTCGGTCGTCCCTGCGGTCATCACGCCGGAATGCGGGACGGTCGTCACGACGGAACGACGGACGGTCGTCACGACGGCCGAAGCCACCGCGGTCGTCGTCGCGTCGCTCATCGCGACGGTCATCGCGGCGGAAGCCGGGACGGTCCCCGTCGCGCCGGAAGCCACGGTCCCCGCCACGATCGCGGTCGTCGCGACGCGGTCCGCCGGGTCGGTCGTCACGCCGGAACGCAGGACGAGGCCCTCGGTCGCCCTCGCGACGGTCGTCCCGCCCACGGAACCCGCCGCGCTCACCACCACGGCTGTCGTCCCGCCGGAATCCACCGCGGTCGTCCCGCCTGTCATCACCGCGTCGGTCATCGCTGCGGCGATCGTCTCGACGCCCGTAACCACCACGGTCGTTGCGGTCGTTGGCGCGCCGTTCGCTGTCCCGGCGCGGTCCACCGCGGTAGCCGCCACGGTCACCACTGTCCCGTCGCCGCTGGTCGCGCTCCGGTCGATCGTCGGGAGAGTTGGTGGACATGGTGACTCCTGTCTTCGGTACCGCAAGTCATTCTCGCGCAGCCGGGTACCCGGCGCGCTCCGGGCTGTGTTTGTTTCAGAACAGCAAAAAGGACCCCTGGTCCCAGCTGTACGCTGGTGACCAGGGGTCCTTCAAAGATTGTTCGGCGGCGTCCTACTCTCCCACAGGGTCCCCCCTGCAGTACCATCGGCGCTGTAAGGCTTAGCTTCCGGGTTCGGAATGTAACCGGGCGTTTCCCTCACGCTATGACCACCGAAACCCTAATGGTTTCGAGCGAACAAGCACACTCTTCTGTTGTGTGGTTCTGCTCTGGCCGACAACCGTTCGTTGTCTCAGAACTAACACAGTGGACGCGAGCAACTGAGGACAAGCCCTCGGCCTATTAGTACCGGTCACCTCCACACGTTACCGTGCTTCCAGATCCGGCCTATCAACCCAGTCGTCTACTGGGAGCCTTACCCCATCAAGTGGGTGGGAGTCCTCATCTCGAAGCAGGCTTCCCGCTTAGATGCTTTCAGCGGTTATCCCTCCCGAACGTAGCCAACCAGCCATGCCCTTGGCAGAACAACTGGCACACCAGAGGTTCGTCCGTCCCGGTCCTCTCGTACTAGGGACAGCCCTTCTCAAGACTCCTACGCGCACAGCGGATAGGGACCGAACTGTCTCACGACGTTCTAAACCCAGCTCGCGTACCGCTTTAATGGGCGAACAGCCCAACCCTTGGGACCGACTCCAGCCCCAGGATGCGACGAGCCGACATCGAGGTGCCAAACCATCCCGTCGATATGGACTCTTGGGGAAGATCAGCCTGTTATCCCCGGGGTACCTTTTATCCGTTGAGCGACGGCGCTTCCACAAGCCACCGCCGGATCACTAGTCCCGACTTTCGTCCCTGCTCGACCCGTCGGTCTCACAGTCAAGCTCCCTTGTGCACTTACACTCACCACCTGATTGCCAACCAGGCTGAGGGAACCTTTGGGCGCCTCCGTTACCCTTTGGGAGGCAACCGCCCCAGTTAAACTACCCATCAGACACTGTCCCCGATCCGGATCACGGACCCGGGTTAGACATCCAGCACGACCAGACTGGTATTTCAACGACGACTCCACAACCACTGGCGTGGCCGCTTCACAGTCTCCCAGCTATCCTACACAAGCCGAACCGAACACCAATATCAAACTGTAGTAAAGGTCCCGGGGTCTTTCCGTCCTGCTGCGCGAAACGAGCATCTTTACTCGTAGTGCAATTTCACCGGGCCTATGGTTGAGACAGTCGAGAAGTCGTTACGCCATTCGTGCAGGTCGGAACTTACCCGACAAGGAATTTCGCTACCTTAGGATGGTTATAGTTACCACCGCCGTTTACTGGCGCTTAAGTTCTCAGCTTCGCCACCCCGAAGAATGACTAACCGGTCCCCTTAACGTTCCAGCACCGGGCAGGCGTCAGTCCGTATACATCGCCTTACGGCTTCGCACGGACCTGTGTTTTTAGTAAACAGTCGCTTCTCGCTGGTCTCTGCGGCCACCCCCAGCTCAGGATGTAAAACCCATCACCGGGTGTGGCCCCCCTTCTCCCGAAGTTACGGGGGCATTTTGCCGAGTTCCTTAACCATAGTTCACCCGAACGCCTCGGTATTCTCTACCAGACCACCTGAGTCGGTTTAGGGTACGGGCCGCCATGAAACTCGCTAGAGGCTTTTCTCGACAGCATAGGATCATCCACTTCACCACAATCGGCTCGGCATCAGGTCTCAGCCACACGCACGACGGATTTACCTATCGCACGGCCTACACCCTTACCCCGGGACAACCACCGCCCGGGATGGACTACCTTCCTGCGTCACCCCATCACTCACCTACTAACCGCTTGGACCGGCGGCTCCACCACTCCCCTCAACTCCGAAGAGATCAGGGCGGCTTCACGGCCTTAGCATCACGATGCTCGATGTTTGACGCTTCACAGCGGGTACCGGAATATCAACCGGTTATCCATCGACTACGCCTGTCGGCCTCGCCTTAGGTCCCGACTTACCCTGGGCAGATCAGCTTGACCCAGGAACCCTTGGTCAATCGGCGCAAACGTTTCTCACGTTTGTATCGCTACTCATGCCTGCATTCTCACTCGTCAACCGTCCACAACTACCTTCCGGTGCTGCTTCACCCGGCAGACGACGCTCCCCTACCCATCACGATCCCCGTTGGGGGCACATATCGCAATGACACGACTTCGGCGGTACGCTTGAGCCCCGCTACATTGTCGGCGCGGAATCACTAGACCAGTGAGCTATTACGCACTCTTTCAAGGGTGGCTGCTTCTAAGCCAACCTCCTGGTTGTCTCTGCGACTCCACATCCTTTCCCACTTAGCGTACGCTTAGGGGCCTTAGTCGATGCTCTGGGCTGTTTCCCTCTCGACCATGGAGCTTATCCCCCACAGTCTCACTGCCGCGCTCTCACTTACCGGCATTCGGAGTTTGGCTAAGGTCAGTAACCCGGTAGGGCCCATCGCCTATCCAGTGCTCTACCTCCGGCAAGAAACACACGACGCTGCACCTAAATGCATTTCGGGGAGAACCAGCTATCACGGAGTTTGATTGGCCTTTCACCCCTAACCACAGGTCATCCCCCAGGTTTTCAACCCTGGTGGGTTCGGTCCTCCACGAAGTCTTACCTCCGCTTCAACCTGCCCATGGCTAGATCACTCCGCTTCGGGTCTTGAGCGCGCTACTACACCGCCCTGTTCGGACTCGCTTTCGCTACGGCTACCCCACCCGGGTTAACCTCGCAACACACCGCAAACTCGCAGGCTCATTCTTCAAAAGGCACGCAGTCACGAGATGAAAGCAAGCTTCCATCCGACGCTCCCACGGCTTGTAGGCACACGGTTTCAGGTACTATTTCACTCCCCTCCCGGGGTACTTTTCACCATTCCCTCACGGTACTATCCGCTATCGGTCACCAGGGAATATTTAGGCTTAGCGGGTGGTCCCGCCAGATTCACACGGGATTTCTCGGGCCCCGTGCTACTTGGGTGTCTCTCCAACGAGCCGTACAGATTTCAGCTACGGGGGTCTTACCCTCTACGCCGGACCTTTCGCATGTCCTTCGCCTATCCATACGGTTTCTGACTCGTCCCACGGCCGGCAGACCGTGAAAAAGAGATCCCACAACCCCCACGACGCAACCCCTGCCGGGTCTCACACGCCATAGGTTTGGCCTCATCCAGTTTCGCTCGCCACTACTCCCGGAATCACGGTTGTTTTCTCTTCCTGCGGGTACTGAGATGTTTCACTTCCCCGCGTTCCCTCCACTTGCCCTATGTGTTCAGGCAAGGGTGACAGCCCATGACGACTGCCGGGTTTCCCCATTCGGACACCCCCGGATCAAAGCCTGGTTGACGACTCCCCGGGGCCTATCGCGGCCTCCCACGTCCTTCATCGGTTCCTGGTGCCAAGGCATCCACCGTGCGCCCTTAAAAACTTGGCCACAGATGCTCGCGTCCACTGTGCAGTTCTCAAACAACGACCAACCACCCGTCACACACCACATCACGCGGTGCTACACCGGGGCCGGCATCGTGAAGGGCAAGCAACGCTCGCACCCTCAGACACCCAACAGCGTGCCCGGCACGACCAGCCGACCAGATCAGCGTTCCACGCCCCCAGCAGGGGCAGTACTAGCGCCTGGTCCGTCCCGACCGTGCCGAATAATCAACGTTCCACCCATGAGCTGACCACCGCCAGACA
>NZ_AEJC01000339.1 GCF_000317595.1 Streptomyces ipomoeae 91-03
CGCCGCTGCCCCGGCCGCGCCGGCTCCCGCGCCCGCCCCGGTCACCCCGGCTCCGGCCGCTGCCGCACCGGTCGCGCCCGCCGCCGCCCAGGCGACCGACGAGGGTGCGTACGTCACCCCGCTGGTGCGCAAGCTCGCCGCCGAGAACGGGGTCGACCTGGCCACCGTCAAGGGCACCGGCGTCGGCGGTCGTATCCGCAAGCAGGACGTCATCGCCGCCGCCGAGGCCGCGAAGGCAGCCGCCGCGGCTCCGGCTCCGGCCGCCGCCGCACCGGCTGCCGCCGCTGCCAAGAAGGCGCCGAAGCTCGAGGTCTCCCCGCTGCGCGGCCAGACCGTCAAGATGCCCCGCATCCGCAAGGTCATCGGCGACAACATGGTCAAGGCCCTGCACGAGCAGGCCCAGTTGTCCTCGGTCGTCGAGGTCGACATCACCCGTCTGATGAAGCTCCGGGCGCAGGCGAAGGACTCCTTCGCGGCCCGCGAGGGCGTCAAGCTCTCCCCGATGCCGTTCTTCGTCAAGGCCGCCGCCCAGGCGCTGAAGGCCCACCCGGTCATCAACGCCCGGATCAACGAGGCCGACGGCACGATCACCTACTTCGACACCGAGAACATCGGTATCGCGGTGGACTCCGAGAAGGGCCTGATGACCCCGGTCATCAAGGGTGCGGGCGACCTCAACATCGCCGGTATCGCCAAGGCCACCGCCGACCTGGCGGGCAAGGTCCGCGGCAACAAGATCACGCCGGACGAGCTGGCGGGCGCGACCTTCACCATCAGCAACACCGGTTCGCGCGGCGCGCTCTTCGACACGATCATCGTGCCGCCGAACCAGGTCGCGATCCTCGGCATCGGTGCCACGGTCAAGCGCCCCGCCGTGATCGAGACGGAGGAGGGCACGGTCATCGGCGTCCGCGACATGACCTACCTGACCCTCTCCTACGACCACCGCCTGGTGGACGGCGCCGACGCGGCCCGCTACCTGACGGCGGTCAAGGCGATCCTGGAGGCCGGCGAGTTCGAGGTCGAGCTCGGCCTGTAATCGCCGATCAGGCCCTACGGCGGTGCCCTCGCCCGGAACTTCCGGACGGGGGCACCGCTTGCTTGCGACCGGGGACAGCGCCCCTTCAGGGGCGCGGGGAACCGCGCGAGCAACCACGACGGGTCGGTGGCGTCCACACAGCGCACGCCCCCCAATCTCTCCAGGCCGGAGGCCGTCCGGTACCGGTCTTTACGAACCGGCTCCCCATGGGAGCGTGTAAGTCTCGTCTCACCTGCACAAAAGCGCCCCCTTGCGGTCCTCCCCGGCAGGGCCCCGGCTTTATTGTCTAGAGGTCGAACGCCCTTGGGGCTCTGCCCCCGCCGAAGGAGCCCGCATGACCACCGCGCCCGTCGTCCACTCGCTGCGCGAACAGATCCGCGAGCACATCGTGGAAGGCATCGTGAGCGGGCGGTGGAAACCGGGTGAGCGGATCGTGGAGCGGCGGATCGCGACGGAGCTGGAAGTCAGCCAGACCCCTGTCCGGGAAGCGCTGCGCGAACTGGAGTCGCTGCGGCTGATCGAGTCGGCTCCCAACAAGGGCGTACGGGTCCGGAACCTGACCGCGGCCGACCTGGAGGAGAGCTATCCCGTACGGGCCGGTCTGGAGGCCATCGCCGCGGAACTGGCGGCGGAGCGGCTCGCGGAGGACTGCTCGGCCCTCGAACCGCACGTCACCGCGCTCTATGAGGCGGACCGCAACGCCGACGGCACGGGGCAGGTGCGGCACACGGTCGGCTTCCACCGGGAGTTGGTGCGGGCGGCCGGCAACTCGGTGCTGCTGCACACCTGGGAAGGGCTGGGCATCGAGGTGTTCACGGCCCTGTCCATCCGCTGGCTGGGAACGGTCCAGCAGTCCTACGCCGAGGAGCACCAGGAGCTCGTCGAGGCGTTCCGGCGGCGCGACCCGGACATCGGCCGTCTGGTGAAGGAGCACGTACTGGGCTGCGCACCGCACGCCGCCGACGACCTCTCCTGACGTTCGGGATCCGTCCGCCGCATCCAGATCCCTGTTCCAGATCCCTGTTCCAGATCCCTGTTCCAGATCCCTGATCTGTCGGACGCGCCCTGATCCATCCGACACATCCCAGGCCTGCCTGATACATCCGACGCATCCCAGATCCGCCTGATACCTCCCGGCCCGTCGGCTCGTTCGGCCACCCGGCCCACGCGGTGGGTCCGTGCCGAGCGGGGACCGCCGGGACCTGCACATACTGGCGTGAGCCGTGTCGTCGCCGAGGCGGTGCGGACAACCCCCGTCGGCCGATCATGGAGGCCGCGTGATCCCGCCAGTGCTCTCCTCCGTTCTCCCCAAGTCGATGCCGCCCTCGATGGTGCTGCCCTCGGCGGTGGGCGCCGTGGCCGGGACGGCCTCGTCATTGGCCCGGTCGGCCGCGCAGGGGCTGACCGCCGTACCGGCGGCGTTGCCCGTCGTCGGCGCGATGCTGCGACCGCGGACGACGCCCCGGCTCTGGCGGACGGCCGGTGGCGTCCAGATCGAGACCCGGCACCTCGGACGGCCCGGGACGGCACCGGCGGCACGCGAGCTGGAGGCCGCGCTGCGCCGGGTGCGGGGCGTGAGCCGGGCCGAGGTCAACGGCACGCTGGGCTGTGTATACGTCGGCTGCGATCCGGAGACGGACCCGGACGCCCTCGCCTCCCTGGTCGCGGCAGCGGACGAGACCGCCGAGAAGAAGCCGGCCAGGGGCGGGGCCGAGAAGGCACGAGCGAGCGGCGAGGGCGACAAGGAGCAGGCAAGCGGCGAGGGCGGTCGGCCGGCCGGGGGTGGGGGCCGGAGGCGGCCGGCGGTCGGGTACCCCCTGGCGGCCGGGGTCCGGATCGGCGCGGCCGTGCGGCTGGGCGCGAGTCTGGCGTCGGTGGGGGTGGCGTCCGTGGGCCGGGCGGCCCGGTTGCGGGGTCTGCCGCCGGTGGTGATCGCGGGGGTCCAGTTCGTGGAGTCCACGCCGCCGCTCCGCGACGGCCTTGCCCGCCTGGTCGGCGAGGTGGTCGCGGAGCGGAGCTTCGCCACGGCCAACCTCCTGGTGACGACGCTGACGTTCCGGCCGATCGGTGCCACGGTGGCCGCCGTACTGGCCGCCGCCCGGTACGCGGAGGTACGGGCCCGCCGCGGCGCGTGGGCGGACTGGGCGGGCAGGCTGGCCGTGCACGAGGGCACGTACCGCCACGACGCGGTACCGGATTACGAGCGCCCCGCCCCGCTGCCCCCGGCGCCGGGTGACCGGTACTCGCGGGTGGCGGCACCGACCTCCCTCGCGGCATACGGCCTCTCCGCGCTCGGCCCGCTGAGCCACGACCGGGCGCTGGCCTTGCTGATCGCGGGGACCCCGCGCGGCCCCCAGTTCGGCCGGGAGGCCTTCGCGTCCACGGCGGGCCGCGCCCTCTCCGACCGCGGCGCACTGGTCCTGCGCCCCGAGACCCTGCGCCGCATGGACCGTATCGACACGGTGGTCCTCGACGCCCGAGTACTGGCCACGGGGGGCTGGGCGATCGACGCCGTACTGCGCGTGCCCCCGCCCGGGGCGACGGGGCCGGGCCCCTCGGAAGGCGAGGGCCCGAAGGGCGGCCGTCCCGGGGGCGGCGACGGTGACGGCCCGGACGACGACGAGATCCACGCACGTGTTCACGAGTTGATCGAGGCGGACGGGCAGCACCGGTGGCGGGGGCGGTACCGAGGCGGCGCGCTGCTCGCACGGCGGCTGGACGGGTGGGAGTTGCGGCCGTACGACGGGGCGGAGGTCGGGCCCGGGGGTTCGTCCGGAACCGCTTCCCCCGAGGTGGCGCCGGAGCCCGGCACCGTACCCACCGGAGCCGCACCGGAGCACGTCGCGCTGCCCGCGGACGCGGTCGCGCGGGCTCGGGAGTGGGCGGAGGCGGGGGCTCAGGTCATGGTGGTCTCGCGGGAGGGGGTGCCGGTGGCCCTCGCGGCGTTGGTCGCCCAACTGCATCCGCTCGCCGACCACTTGGTGCGCGCGGCGCGGGAGTGCGGACAGGTGCGGCTGGTGGGCGGGCCGCCGGGGCTGCACCGGCGGTTCGGGCTGCCCGAGGCCGTGCCCACCGGGGGGCGGCGTACGGCGGCGCTGGTCCGCTCGCTGCAGGCGCGGGGCCATGGCGTCGCGGTGGTCTCGGCGCGGACCAGGCGCGGTCTGGTCCGGGGCGACCTGGGCGTCGGCGTGACCACCGGCCCTCGGCATGTGCCGTGGGACAGCGATGTCGCCGCCCCGCCCGATGTGGTCCATCTGCTGCTGACGGCCCTGCCGGAGGCCCGGCGGATCAACCGGGTGTGCGCCCGGCTGGAGGGTGCCGGAGCCGTGGTGGGCTCGGGCCTCGCCCTTCTGGTGCCCCGCCCCCGGGCCTGGGCACGGGCGCGTCTGGTGGCGGAGGCGGTGACCGTCGCGGGGGTCACGACGGGCCTCTGGGCGGGATGGCGGCTGCGTGGCCGTCCGGCTCCGGCCGCCACGGAACGCACGCCCTGGCACGCCATGTCCGTACGTCAGGTGATGACCCGGCTGGGCACGTCGTCCCGGGGGCTGGACGAGGCCGAGGCCGCCCGGCGCCGGCAGTTCGCGGGCCGTGACCGGCACGACGGTGCGGTCACCCTGGTCGGCCGGGTCGTGGAGGAGCTGGCGAATCCGCTCACGCCCATCCTGGCCATCGGCGGCGGTATCTCGGCGGCGCTGGGCTCCGTCCTGGACGCCGTGCTGATCGGCGGGGTGCTCGGCGTGGACGCGCTGGTCGGCGGGGTGCAGCGGCAGCAGGCCGACAAGGCGGCGGAACGGCTGGTCGAGGCGACCTCGGCGCGGGTACGGGTACGGCGGCCGGGCCGCGAGGAGGCCGTGGAGGCGGCCGGCGAACATCTGGTGCGCGGCGATGTGATCGAGCTGCGGGCCGGGGACGCGGTCCCGGCGGACTGCCGGATCGTACGGGCGACGGGTCTGGAGGTGGACGAGTCCAGCCTGACCGGTGAGTCGCTGCCCGTGGTCAAGGGCGTCGCGCCGACGGCGGCCCGCGCGGTGGCGGACCGTACGTCGATGCTCTATCAGGGCACGACGGTGGCCGCCGGCCACGCGCTCGCCGTGGTCGTCGCCACCGGGACGGCCACGGAGGCGGGCAGCGCGGCGGAGACGGACCTTGAGGCAGGGCCGCCGGAGAGCGGGGTGGAGCGGCGGCTGAAGGCGCTGGGCCGGTGGTTCCTGCCGCTGTCCGTCGCCGCCGGGGTCGTGCTGTTCGCCATCGACATGCTGCGCCTGCGTCCGCTGGGCGCGGCCCTGGGTTCCGCGGTGAGCCTGTGTGTGGCCGCCGTACCGGAGGGGCTGCCGTTCGTCGCCACCGTCGCGGAGCTGGCGGCGGCACGACGGCTGTCCACCCGTGACACCCTGGTGCGCAGCGCCTCCACCATCGAGGCGCTGGGCCGCACCGAGGTGCTGTGCTTCGACAAGACCGGCACCCTCACCGAGGGCCGGATCAGCCTCCAGCAGGTGTCCGACACGCTGGAGCGCCGCCCGCCCGACCGGCTCACCCCGGCGCTGGGCCGGGTCGTCGCCACGGCGGCACTCGCGGGTCCGGCGGGTCCGGCCGCGACGCTCGCCCACCCCACCGACCGTGCCATCGCGACCGGTGCCGAACTGCTGGGCGCCCCGCCCGCCCGGGCCGCCGGGCTCGGCTCGGACACCTGGGAGACGCTCGCGGAGCTGCCGTTCGAGCCGGGGCGCGGCTACCACGCCGTGCTGGGGCGGTCCGACAGCGAGACGCGGATCGTCGTCAAGGGCGCGCCCGAGGTGGTCCTGGCCCGCTGCGACCGCATCCGCCGGGGCTCCGGCACCGAGCCGTTCGGCATCCGGCCGCGCGAGGAGACCGAGGCGGAGATCGACCGGCTGGCCCGCAGCGGTCTACGGGTCCTCGCGGTCGCCGAGCGGGTGCTGCCCACGCCGGCCGACCAGCGGGACGGCGCGGGTGGGACCGAGGGCACGGGGGGTGCGGGCGGCGCCGACGGCACCGGTCGTACGGTCGACGGCACAGGTCGTACGGACGGCACGGCCGGTACGGATGCCGCCGACGGCACGGTCGCTACGGGCGCCACCGCAGACATCGCCGCCACCGCGGGTACGACCACCACGGCCCCCGGCACTGCCCCCGCGCTCGGCGACGAAGCCGTCGACGGACTGTGTCTGCTGGGCCTGCTGGGGCTGGCGGACCCGGTGCGGGGCACCGCCGCCGAGAGTGTGGACCGGCTGTCCCGGGCGGGGGTGCGCATCGTCATGCTCACCGGGGACCATCCCAGCACCGCCGCCGCGATCGCCCGGGAGCTGCGACCGGAGGAGGAACCCCGGCTGATGACGGGGGCGGAGCTGGACGCCCTGGACGACGAGGCGCTCGCCCTGACGCTCCCGGACATCACCGTGTTCGCCCGGGTCACCCCGGCGCACAAGGTCCGTATCGTGGCGGCACTGCGCAGGGCCGGCCGGATCGTCGCCGTCACCGGCGACGGTGCCAACGACGCGCCCGCCATCCGGATCGCCGACGTCGGTATCGCCCTCGGCTCGCGGGCCACGCCGGCGGCCCGCACCGCGGCCGACGTCGTGGTCACCGACGACCGCATCGAGACCATCGTCGACGCGTTCGTCGAGGGCCGGGCCATGTGGGCCTCGGTGCGCAAGGCGCTGGGCATCCTGCTCGGCGGCAACCTCGGGGAGATCGCCTTCACCCTGGCGACCACGCTGTTCACCGGGCGCAGTGCGCTGGGCGCACGCCAACTGCTTCTGGTCAACCTGCTCACCGACATGCTGCCCGCCATGGCCATCGCCGCCCGGCCGCCCGCCGGCCACGCCGACCGGCTGCTCGCGGAGGGCCCCGAGGCCTCGCTCGGCCAGGCCCTGACCCGGCACCTCCGGCTGCGTGCCGTGGCCACCACGGCGGCGGCCGGCGTCGCCTGGATCGCCGCCCGGGGCACCGGTACCAGGGCGCACGCCGACACGGTCGCCCTGGTCGCCCTGGTGACGTCGCAGTTGCTGCAGACCCTGGCGGACGCGGGCCGCGATCCCGTGGTCGCCGTGGCCGTGGCGGGGTCCTTGCTGGTGCTGGCCCTGGTGGTGACCGTGCCCGGGCTCAGCCACTTCTTCGGCAGCCGACCGCTGGGTCCCGTGGGCTGGACGATCGCGCTGGCGTCGGCGGCGGGCTCGGTACTGGTGCCGGCCCTGGCATATGCCATCATCGGCCCGCAAGGGAGAGTTCACCGAAAAGACACCTGAGCGCGGCCTCTCGGATGAGAACAACCCGCACAAAGGAGTCGTACCTCCGCACGACGCACACGAAAGGCGGCCCCATGCCGCACATCCTCACCACGATCCTGACCCAGGTGGCGATCGCCCTCCTCGAGGCCGCCCTGGTGCGCCTGTTCATGCAGCTCTGGAAGTCGTTCGGCACCCAGGCCCACGGACGTCCGGCAGCCGCCCCCGCGTGACCGGTTCG
>NZ_AEJC01000340.1 GCF_000317595.1 Streptomyces ipomoeae 91-03
GGGTCGTGAACGGCGTCAGCTCGCGGCGACCAGCGACCTGGCCTGCTCGCGCAGGATCCGCTTGAGGACCTTGCCGGTGATCCCCACCGGAATCGCGTCCTCGGCGACGACCGCGGCGCCCGCCACCTGCGGCAGCCCGTGCTTGGACAGCGCCTCGTTCACCCAGGCGGTCGGGTCCTCGGGCGGCGTCGCTCCCGCGACGAGGTTCAGCAGCATGTACGTCTTGGCCACGCCCTCGTCCTCCCAGCCGAACTTCACGCCGTCCTCGGCGAGTCCGACCACCGTGCAGTCCCGGATCTCGGGGTACTCGCTCAGCAGCAGCTCCTCGGTGTACGCGCTGAACACGAAGCCCTCGTTGGTGCGGATGGCGTCCGTGGTGCGGTCGAGGTGGTAGAAGTTGTTGCCCCCGTCGCGGTACACCAGGTCACCGGTGAGGAAGTAGCCGCCGAGCCACTGCTGGTGCCAGCGCACGTTGTCGTTCCAGAAGCCCGGCGTCAGCGACTTCGACCGCACCCCGAGCCGGCCGACCTTCCCGGGCGGCAGGACCTCGCCCTCCTCGGACAGCACCGCCGCCTCGGCGAACCGCATCGGGCGGCCGATGCAGCGACCCATGTTGGGCGCGCCCGCCCGGTGGACGTAGTCGAACAGCACATAGCCCATCTCGGTCGAGCCGAAGATGTCGAGGAAGATGGCGCCGGGGGCCGTCTTCGGCTTGAGGTCGCGGCCCGTCACCGGGTGCTGCCCCTTCTCCAGCAGACGTTTGATGTGCACCACGTGCGCGGCGTCGCCGGAGGCGTAGAACCCCTCGACACAGGACAGGTCACGGTCCGTCAGGTCCTCGCCCGCCATCTCCATGAAGGTGTGCGTGAAACCGAACACGATGGTCGGGCGGAACTTCTCGATCCCGTCGAGGACGGCCTTGCCGCTGGGATCGGTGAAGTGCACCACCGGTGCGCCGAGGAGCAGGCCCAGCAGGGTGTTGGACATCGCCGAGACATGGTGGCCCGGCAACGCGAGCAGACGCTTGCGGGTGCTGCAGTCCAGACCGTCCGACAGCCGGCTGAGCGCCCCGTGGAACAGGGTCTCGTGGGTGTGGAACGCCGACTTGGGGATGCCCGTGGTGCCCGAGGAGTGGGAGATCAGGATGGGGTCGTTCGGGGCGTGCCGGAACGGGTACCTCGCCGGGCGGTGCTCCCGGTCGTCCAGGGTGATCTGGGACTGCAGTGCCACGAACCTCGGCGGGACGTCGTCCTCGAGATGCTTCAGCAGCTCGTTGTGCCACGGCGCTTGCGTCATCACACCCACGACCCGCTGTCGGCGGATGTACTCACGGCGCACGTCGACGGGCATGTTGGCGTTCACCAGGGACGCGATCGCCCCGATGCTGGTGAGCGCCATCAGGTTCAGCGCGAAGTCGGTGATGGACGTCGACACGATGGCGACCGCGTCCTTGGCCCGCACACCGGCCCGGTGGTAGAACCCGGCGTAGGTCGCCACGACCTCGTCCAGCTCGCGGAGGGTCAGCACCTCGGGGTGATCGCCGGAGGGCGCTCGCCAGGTGCCGTCGAGCCACAGCACCTGCTCGTCGAGGGACCGTCCGTACAGGGGCAGCCGGTGCAGCACGTTGCCCGCGCCGAGCGCCCGGTCGTCGAGAATCCTCCGGCGGAGTTCCTCACTGATCATCATGTCGCGGTCTCCAGTTCTTCGGACGGGGTGAGGGGGTCGTTTTCCGGCGGTGCGGGGTCGTTGTCCGGCCGTTCGGGGGGAACGGCAGACGCGTCCTCCTGCGGTGCGGGGGAATCGGCCGTCGCGTCTTTCGGCGGGGTGACGGGACCGGCCGCCGCATCCTTCGACGGCGTGACGGGATCGGTCGCCGCGCCGGCGCGGTGGACGGCACGGTCGACCAGGGGTTCGGCGGCCCCGAGGTAGCGCTCCGGATCGAGCAGTTCGTCGAGGGAGCCGAGCGAGTCGAACGAGCCGAGGGAATCGGAGGCCCCGGACGGCCCGTCGGTGAGCCCGGTCTCCTTCAGGGCGTTCCGCAGCGCCTCGGCCGCGGGCACCCCGGCCTCCGTGTCCCGCACCGCGCGGGTCACGGCCTCCTTGGCCCGCTGCCGGCCCAGTGCCGGGCCGAGCGTCACGGCCAGCCGCTCGGCGACCAGGCTGCTCCCGGTGAGGAGTACGTTGGCCCGGACCCGGTCGGCCGAGACGACGAGGCCCTCCGCGAGCTCGGCCGCCGTGTGGGTCGCTCCGGCGGCGAGACGCAGGCACTCCCGCAGCGGCTGCCACTCGGCGTGCCACGCCCCGGCGGAGCGCTCGTCCTCGGCGACCATGGCCTGGTCCAACACCAGTGCGTACACCGGGAGTTGCCGCGCGGCCGTCGCGACCAGCGTGCTCAGGACGGGGTTGCGCTTCTGCGGCATCGCGGAGGACTGGCCCCGGCCCACCGCGGCGGGCTCCGCCACCTCGGCGATCTCGGTCCGGGACAGCACCAGGACGTCCGCGGCGAACTTGCCGAGCGCCCCGCCCACGAAGCTCAAGCCGGCGGCCAGGTCGGCGATCGGGGTACGGGCGGCGTGCCAGGGCAGCGCGGGCTGGGCGAGCCCCAGCTCGGCCGCGACGAGCGCCGCGAGCAGCAGTTCGGGGTGGTCCCCCGAGACACCGGCGGCGCTCAGCTGGTCGTGATAGGCCGCGAGGGTGCCGGCGGCGCCGCCCATCGACAGGGGCAGCCCCTTCTCCAGGAGCGCGTCCACCCGGTCGTGGGCGTCGCAGACCAGGGTGAGCCAGGTGGCGGCCTTGACCCCGAACGTGGTGGGCACCGCGTGCTGGGTGAGCGTCCGGGCGACGGCCGGGGTGGAGCGGTGGTCACGGGCGAGAGCGGTGAGCGCGGCTCGGATCCGGTCCAGGTCGTCGCGCATCAAGGTGAGGGTGCGGGTGGCGACCAGCATGGTCGCCGAGTCCAGCACGTCCTGGCTGGTGCACCCGGCGTGCACATACCCGGCCGCGTCCGGGTCCGTCTCCGCCACCAGCTCGGTCAGCCGCTTGACGAAGTGGACGACGGGGTTGGCGGCCTCCCTGCCCCGGCGCGCCAGCTCCACCGGGTCGAGGCCGCCGTCGGCGCCCGCCGTACGGATGGCCTTGGCCGTGCCGGGAGGCACCGCGCCGAGCCTCGCCTGGGCGGTGGCGAGCGCCGCCTCGAACTCGACCATCGCCGCCAGCCACGCCTCGTCCGAGGTGACCGCCTCGACCGGGGTGCCGGCCCAGACCGGTGACAGCAGCCCCGAGTCGGTTCCGGCCGCCCGGGGGCTTTCCTGAGGGGACATCCCAACTCCTTGTACACAGGCGGCCCTCGGGCCACCGGGAGAGTGCGTACGAGACCGTCCGGGCGCCGGGCTCATGGGGCGACACCCGTCCCGGACACGGGCCGTGGGGCATCACCTGAAGGCGGCGCGTCCGGCAGCCGCCAGGTGTGCAGCCGGACCGGCACGGCCGCGCCCCGGGTCACCACGGCCGTCATCACCTCGTCCGAGGACCGGGGCAGCGCGAACCGCTCGGTACGCCCGGACCAGGGCACCCCGGCGCCGTCACGGACCCCGGCCAGCGCACACCGGCGCGCACCCGGCGGCCGGTACAGCTGGACCTCCCGGGCGCCCCGCGCGAGGCCCCGCCCGGTCGCCTTGACGGCCGCTTCGAGCAGCGTCCAGGCCGAGAAGAACGTCTCCGGCTCATGGAACTCGCCCAACGCGAAGGCGCTCGGATAGAACGTCCGCAGCACCTGGGCGGGCGACTCGACCGGCCGTATCACCTCCACGTCGACCCCGATCGGCGCGCCTCGGCACACCCCGACCAGCAGCGCGTCCTTCGACGCCGACCAGCTGACGTACCAGTCCGGATGCTCCGGAAGGACGGGCCCGCCGCCCGGCGCGACGGCGATGCGCACCTCCGCCGGGCTTTCGCCGAGCACATGGGCGAGCACCCTGCGGACGGCGGACCGGACACGTACGTACGCGACGGCCGAGGTGGGACGGCGGAACCGGTCGGCCCGCCGCGCCTCCTCCGGGGAGAGGACGGCGCGGCAGTCCTCGTCGTCCCATCCACGCTCCGCCGTGTCGTGCAGGGCGATCAGCCAGCCCTCCGCCCCGGCCCGCATCCCCCCGTGCCCGTCAGGGTGCGCCCGCTCGCCCCGGGCCTCGGCGCCCGCCTGCGTCCTCATCCGCCCGCCGCCCCGCTCATCGCCTCGGTCGCGAAGACCTGGGGCGCCGCACACGGCTGGGAGCCCAGCAGTCGCACCTCACCGAGCGCCGGGCGCATCGCCACGACGGCGACGGTGCGCTCCCGCCGTATGTCGCCGTTGTCCGGCACGAAGATCGGCGGCGTCGACAGCAGCCCGAGATGGTCGCCGGGCGAGGCGTCCTCCGGCAGTGCCTTCAGCCGTACGGCGCACGCGTCCAGCCGGCGCAGCGAGCCGTTCTTGGCGAAGACGTTCAACTCGTCGTAGGGGACGAACTCCGGGTGCAGGAAGTGGTTCGTGTGGACCAGCACCGTGTCCTCGACCACGCGCATCCGTCCGTCCAGGAACTCGGCGTAGGCGCAGCGGCCACGGTCGCAGAGCATCAGCGACCGGGAGCTGGCGAGCCGCAGCCCCTCCAGGACGCCCAGCGCCTCGTCCACCGACCCGGCGCTGTCCAGCACATGCCGGACCGCGAGATACGGCGGGATGCCCGGGCCCCACTTGCCGCCCAGCACCAGGTTGATGCCGACGGCGAGGCCGTCGCTGTTCATCCCCAGATAGCCGAGCAGGCCGCCGAAGCTGAGCATCAGCACCTCGCGCGAGGAGCCGGCCCTGCGGATCGACAGGAAGCAGGTCTGGTCGTCGAGGTCGCCGTTGAGGTCGACCGTCTGCGCGAGCGTGGTGTGCGGGCCGTGGCCCACCCGCGCGTACGTGGTGCAGTCGCCCTCCGGGCGGCGGGTGCTGCGGTACCCGAGGATCTCCCGGCGCAGCTGCAGCAGCAGGGCCTGCGCGTGAGTGATGCCCGCACCGTCGGCCAGACCGCGGATCTCCTCGGCCAGTTCGGGCGTACCGGCCTCGATCTCCGACCGGAACGCCGTGAGCGTCGGCTCCAGCGAGGCCAGGGACACCGGGGTGTCCAGCAGACGGTTCAGCCGGGCGAGCCCGTCGTCGAGGAAGGCGCGCAGCGCCTCGGCGCGGGCGGCACCGTGCTGCCGTCCCAACTCGTAGGCGTCGCCGGTCAGTCGGAGGGACGGGGCCGGTGCGTGGGCGGTCATCGCGCCACCGCCGTGGCTTCGACGCGGGTGTTCATCCGATCCTTCTCCCTCGCTGTCACGAGACCTTGCGGAGCAGTACGCCGTGCCGGGCGCCGGGCACGCTGGAGGCCAGCAGATAGAGCCCATCGATCTCCCCCTCTCCCGAGGTGACGAGGTCGACGAGGTTGATCAGCGGGTCCGCGGCGAAGCAGTGGCCGAGCCGCTCGATGTTGCCGATGCGCAACTGCGCGGCGGAGAAGCCCGCCTGACGCTCCTTCATGGTCACCAGCGGCCGTACCAGGTTGGCCGGCAGCAGCGCGGTGACCTTCTCCCGGGGAACCCCGGTGACGCGCTCCAGCTCCTCGTTGACCGCGGCGGCGAGCCGGGAGTCGATCTGGTCGCGCACCCCCAGCACCCCGGCGTCCTGCGCCGAGGCCGAGGCCACCATCGCGAAGGTGTCCGGCCCCTGCTCGGCGGCGCCCACCAGACAACTCGCCGCCCCGTCGCTGAACAGCGCGAACTTCTCCAGCCGGACGGCCTCGTCCACGATCCGGTCGGCCGTGACCACCAGGAGGCGGCGATGGTTGCCGGACTG
>NZ_AEJC01000341.1 GCF_000317595.1 Streptomyces ipomoeae 91-03
ACCCGCATGTTCGAACGATCAGCCCCGCCCGTACTCCGCGGCCCACGCCTCAATCGTGTCGGCCGCCCGGGCGAACGCCTCCGTACGGGCCAGGAAGTCGGCGTTGTGCGTGGTCATCAGCGGCGGCACGGCGTCGGGCGCGCGGTCCTTGCGGACGAGCAGCAGCGCCTGCCCCTGCACGGTCCGCGGCAGCCCCAGCCAGCGCACCGGCTGCTGCACGGTCCGAACCGAGACGACGTTCTCCCAGGACGCCGTACGCGTGCCGAAGAACCCCACCTGGCGTACGCCCCGCGTGCTCACCCAGGTACCCACCCGCAGCAGCCGCAGCGCACAGGCGATGACGAACAGCGCCGCCCCGAAGCACACCGCGCCCGCGGTCGGCGTTCCCGCCACCGTGATGATGACCGCCGCCACCAGCACATACGAGGCGAGCAGCAGCAGAAGCGCAGCCGCACCCACCCGCCACGGTCCGGGCCGGTAGGGACGCCGCCAGCGGTCGCGGTCGTCGAACGGCAGCGCCTGGTCGACTGCCTGGTCGAAGGCGCGATCGGCGGTCAGGAAGGGCAGGGGCACGACTGATCCTCACTCACTCCACGCACTCGGTTTTGCCGGCTGAGGCTACCGAGCCGCACCCCCACTCACCACTTGCCGGGGCCCAACGGTGGCACAAGGAGGTGCAAGTCAGGCCATCCGGACCCGCTGTCGGTGCCGGGCCGTAGAGTGGGCGCCGCCCGAGAGAAGTGATGGGAAGGATCCCCCGAGCCGTGACCGACAGCCCCGCCGACGACCTCAAACCCAGCTTTCGCAGCGATGTCACCGTCGAGCTGGTGAAGCACAGCGCGTCCGACTCGGACGTGCTGTGGGCCGCCCGCGTCTCCACCGCGGGCGAGCAGTCCCTGGACGAGCTGAAGAAGGACCCCGAGCGCTCCAAGGGCCTCATCAACTACCTCATGCGGGACCGTCACGGCAGCCCCTTCGAGCACAACTCGATGACCTTCTTCATCAGCGCCCCGATCTTCGTCTTCCGCGAGTTCATGCGCCACAGGGTGGGATGGAGCTACAACGAGGAGTCGGGTCGCTACCGCGAGCTCCAGCCCGTCTTCTACGTCCCCGGCGAGTCCCGCAAGCTCGTCCAGGAAGGGCGGCCCGGCAAGTACGTCTTCGTCGAGGGCACCCGGGCGCAGCAGGAGCTGGTCGCGCGGATCACGGAGGACTCGTACGTTCACGCGTATGAGGCGTACCAGGAGATGCTGGCCGCCGGTGTCGCCCGGGAGGTCGCCCGTACGGTCCTTCCCGTGGGGCTCTACTCCTCGATGTACGCCACCTGCAACGCCCGCTCGCTGATGCACTTCCTGGGCCTGCGCACCCAGCACGAGCTCGCCAAGGTGCCGTCCTTCCCGCAGCGGGAGATCGAGATGGTCGGCGAGAAGATGGAGGCGGAGTGGGCGAAGCTCATGCCGCTGACGCACGCCGCGTTCAATGCGAACGGCCGGGTCGCCCCCTAGCGAACAGCTGTGTTTCGGCCAGGCACAGATGTGCGAGTCAGCCGAGTGAAGTGTCCGTATTGCGGCATTTCGCGAAGTTCATCTAGCCTGATCAAACGGACCCGGCACTGCTTGAACCCCCGAGCAGGCAGTGCCGGGCTCCGCATTTGTCCTGACTTTTCCTGCCTCCCGAGGGCAGACCGCGCCTTGAGCAGCGAGTAGCGTGTTACCCATGGCTTCGACCTCGACTCCGCAGACCCCCTTCGGGCGGGTCCTCACCGCCATGGTCACGCCCTTCACGGCGGACGGCGCACTCGACCTCGACGGCGCGCAGCGGCTCGCCGCCCATCTGGTGGACGCAGGCAACGACGGCCTGGTGATCAACGGCACCACCGGCGAGTCCCCGACCACCAGTGACGCGGAGAAATCGGACCTGGTACGAGCCGTCCTCGAAGCCGTCGGCGACCGTGCCCACATCATCGCCGGCGTCGGCACGAACGACACCCACCACAGCATCCAGCTGGCCCGCGCCGCCGAGAAGGTGGGCGCCCACGGCCTCCTCGTCGTCACGCCGTACTACAACAAGCCCCCGCAGGAGGGCCTGTACCGCCACTTCAAGGCCGTCGCCGACGCCGCCGACCTGCCGGTGATGCTCTACGACATCCCCGGCCGCAGTGGCGTCCCCATCGACACCGAGACGATCGTCCGGCTCGCCGAGCACCCGCGCATCGTCGCCAACAAGGACGCCAAGGGTGATCTCGGCCGCGCCAGCTGGGCCATCGCCCGCTCCGGCCTCGCCTGGTACTCCGGCGACGACATGCTCAACCTGCCGCTGCTCTCCGTGGGCGCGGTCGGCTTCGTCTCGGTCGTCGGCCACGTGGTCACCCCCGAGCTGCGCGCCCTCGTCGAGGCGTACGTCTCCGGCGACGTCCAGAAGGCCACCGAGATCCACCAGAAGCTGCTCCCGGTCTTCACCGGCATGTTCCGCACTCAGGGCGTCATGACCACCAAGGCGGCGCTCGCCCTCCAGGGGCTGCCCGCCGGACCGCTGCGCGCCCCCATGGTGGAGCTTTCGCCCGAGGAGACCGCCCAGCTCAAGATCGATCTTGCCGCCGGCGGGGTACAGCTCTAGCACCGGACTTCGCACAGCGCGGCACACCTGACTTCACAACTGAATAGGCAGGACGAAGGTGCCTGCATTCCCATCCACAACTGCTTTTGCACGAACGTCATGCGCGCCACGTGCCACAGGTACGTGGCGCGCATGGTGAGGAGAGTCTTTTGAGTCATCCGCATCCTGAACTCGGCCCGCCGCCGCCCCTCCCCGAAGGCGGCCTGCGGGTCACCCCGCTCGGTGGCCTCGGTGAGATCGGCCGCAACATGACCGTCTTCGAGTACGGCGGGCGCCTGCTGATCGTCGACTGCGGGGTGCTCTTCCCTGAAGAGGAGCAGCCGGGAATCGACCTGATCCTGCCGGACTTCTCGTCCATCCGGGACCGCCTCGACGACATCGACGGCATCGTCCTCACGCATGGCCACGAGGACCACATCGGCGGCGTTCCCTACCTCCTGCGCGAGAAGCCGGACATCCCACTGATCGGCTCCAAGCTGACCCTCGCCCTCATCGAGGCGAAGCTCCAGGAGCACCGTATCCGCCCCTACACCCTTGAGGTGGCCGAGGGGAACCGCGAGCGCATCGGCCCCTTCAACTGCGAGTTCGTCGCGGTCAACCACTCCATCCCCGATGCCCTGGCCGTGGCCATCCGCACCCCCGCGGGCATGGTCGTCCACACGGGCGACTTCAAGATGGACCAGCTGCCGCTGGACAACCGTCTGACGGATCTACACGCGTTCGCACGGCTGAGCGAGGAAGGGATCGATCTCCTCCTCTCCGACTCCACGAACGCCGAGGTGCCGGGCTTCACCCCGCACGAGCGGGACATCACCAACGTCCTGCGCCAGGTCTTCGCGGGCGCCCGCAAGCGCATCATCGTGGCCAGCTTCGCCAGCCACGTCCACCGCATCCAGCAGATCCTCGACGCCGCCCACGAGTACGGCCGCCGGGTCGCCTTCGTCGGCCGCTCGATGGTCCGGAACATGGGCATCGCGAGGGACCTGGGCTACCTCAAGGTCCCGCCGGGCCTGGTCGTGGACGTCAAGACGCTCGACGACCTCCCGGACCACGAGGTGGTCCTGGTCTGTACGGGCTCCCAGGGCGAACCGATGGCCGCCCTGTCCCGCATGGCCAACCGCGACCACCAGATCCGCATCGTCCAGGGCGACACGGTGATCCTGGCCTCGTCGTTGATCCCCGGCAACGAGAACGCCGTCTACCGCGTCATCAACGGCCTGACCCGCTGGGGCGCCAACGTCGTCCACAAGGGCAACGCCAAGGTCCACGTCTCCGGACACGCCTCGGCCGGCGAGCTGCTGTACTTCTACAACATCTGCCGCCCGAAGAACCTGATGCCGGTCCACGGTGAATGGCGCCACCTGCGCGCCAACGCCGAACTCGGCGCCCTCACCGGCGTCCCGCACGACCGCATCGTCATCGCCGAGGACGGTGTCGTCGTCGACCTCGTCGAGGGCAAGGCCAAGATCGCCGGCAAGGTCCAGGCCGGTTACGTGTACGTCGACGGCCTCTCTGTCGGCGATGTCGGCGAGCCGGCCCTGAAGGACCGGAAGATCCTCGGCGACGAGGGCATCATCTCCGTCTTCGTGGTCGTGGACGCCTCCACCGGCAAGATCACCGGCGGCCCGCACATCCAGGCCCGCGGTTCCGGTATCGAGGACTCCGCCTTCAGCGATGTCATCCCGCGGATCACCGAAGTCCTGGAGCGGTCCGCTCAAGACGGCGTCGTCGAACCTCACCAGCTGCAGCAACTCATCCGCCGGACCCTGGGCAAGTGGGTCTCGGACACGTACCGACGCAGGCCGATGATCCTGCCTGTGGTGGTTGAGGTCTGACCCTCCGTCAGCGCCAACCTGGAGCCCCCGTTCGGGTGAGAAAAAGGATCACGATGACGGCCGTACCGAGAATTTTTCTAAAGGTCTGGTTGACAAACATTTAACGCCCCGAGACTCTTGGCCGACTCATTCGGGCTACAGAGTTCCGGTCCAGCAGGTCCATACGGCAGCGAGCCGGGCGATCACGGCAACCAGGAAGGGGCCACCCGATGGCGGTACAGGAAGGCGTCGCTCCCGAGGCACCCGACACGAGCCCAGGCACCGTGCACAGGCTCAAGCCCAACGCGGTCGGCCTGCTGGGCGTGGTGTTCATGGCGGTGGCCACGGCCGCCCCGATCACCGCGATGACCGGCAACGTGCCCTTCATGGTGTCGTCCGGCAACGGCATCGGGGCCCCGGCCAGCTACC
>NZ_AEJC01000342.1 GCF_000317595.1 Streptomyces ipomoeae 91-03
TCGCGTACACCATAGCCTGTGATCCGCAGGCAACCACCCCTTGTCCGTTGCCCGTTCCCCAGGCCATACCCCTTGACCAGTCCGCAGACACGAAGGTGTGCCGTCATGCCGTAGCTACGGCGGACCGTTGTTGCGGCGGTACGGTCTGCCGTTATGGCGATGACGAGAGATGCGCTGCTGAACCAGAAAGGCGGGGTCGCCAAGACGACGACCACGCTGCATCTGGGCGGCACGCTCGAGGCCGCGGGCCGCAAGACACTCCTGGTGGACCTGGACGGCCAGGGCAACCTGACCACCGAGCTGAAGCTCCCACGGCTCCACCCGGGCGGGGAACTGACGCTCGCCCGGGCGATGCTTCAGACCTGCACCCGGGAACAGGCCCGGTCCCTGGTGCGCCAGCACTCGGAGAACCTGTGAGTGATCCCGAGCGCGCTGGACCTGTTCACCCTGCCGCGCCAGCTGCACAGCACGCGCAGCAAGGAGGAGCGCCTGGCGTGGGTGCTGGAGCTCCTTCAGGATGAGTTCGACCACTGCCTGGTGGACTGCCGCCCGGCCCTGGACGTCGACACGGACAACGTCCTGCGGTGGGCCGAACATGTCCTCATCCCGGTCGACGTCGACGAGTTCTCCATCGAGGCCCTGGAGCTGCTGCTGGGCCAGGTGCAGACCCTGGTGACCGAGACGCGCATGCCGATGCCGCACTACCGCGGGCTGGTCATCAACCGCATCGACCGCCCGTTCTCGGGCTTCCACCAGAAGGTCTACGACGCCATACACCAGCTGCCGCTGCCCGTGGTCGGGGAGATCCCGCTGCGCACCGCCGTGGCGGAGGCCAAGAACAAGGGCCTCACCATCGCCCAGTACGAACCGAAGTCCGACGTCGCGCGCATGTTCCGCGACCTGGCCGTGAAGGCCGGCTACCTCCCGGAGATCCCCGCAGCATGAACGCCAAGAAGAAGGACGACTTCGCCGTCGACACCGGCGGCGTCAGCGCC
>NZ_AEJC01000343.1 GCF_000317595.1 Streptomyces ipomoeae 91-03
ACGCCCAGCTTCTGAAGGATCAGCTCCTTCACGCGGGCCGCGTCGGCCTGCCCCCGTGTGGCCTTCATGACCGCGCCGACCAGGGCGCCGGCCGCGGCCACCTTGCCGCCGCGGATCTTGTCCGCGATGGCCGGGTTGCCGGCGATGGCCTCCTCGACGGCGGTGGTCAGGGCGCCCTCGTCGGAGACGACCTTCAGACCGCGCTTCTCGACGACCTCGTCCGGGGTGCCTTCGCCCGCGAGGACGCCCTCGATGACCTGGCGCGCCAGCTTGTCGTTCAGATCACCGGACGCGACGAGCGCGGTGACCCGGGCGACCTGCTCCGGCGTGATCGCCAGCTCGTCCAGCGCCTTGCCGGACTCGTTGGCGCTGCGGGCCAGCTCGCCCATCCACCACTTGCGGGCGGAGGCGGCGTCGGCCCCGGCCGCGATGGTGGCGACGATCGGCTCCAGAGCGCCGGCGTTGAGGATCGCCTGCATGTCGGTGCCGCTGATGCCCCACTCCTCGCGGAGCCGGTTGCGGCGGACCAGCGGCAGCTCGGGCAGCGCGGAGCGGATCTCCTCGACCCACTCGCGCGAGGGGGCCACCGGCACCAGGTCCGGCTCGGGGAAGTACCGGTAGTCCTCGGCCTCCTCCTTGACGCGGCCCGAGGTGGTGGACCCGGTGTCCTCGTGGAAGTGGCGGGTCTCCTGGACGATCGTGCCGCCGGACGACAGCACGGCCGCGTGGCGCTGGATCTCGAAGCGGGCCGCCCGCTCCACGGAACGCAGCGAGTTCACGTTCTTCGTCTCGGAACGCGTACCGAACTTGTCGGCGCCCTTGGGCATCAGCGACAGGTTCACGTCGCAGCGCATCTGGCCCATCTCCATGCGGGCTTCCGACACGCCGAGCGCCTTGATGACCTCACGCAGCTCACGGACGTACGCCTTGGCGACCTCCGGCGCGCGCTCCCCGGCCCCGACGATCGGCTTGGTGACGATCTCGATGAGCGGGATGCCGGCGCGGTTGTAGTCGAGCAGCGAGTGGGACGCGCCGTGGATACGGCCCGTCGCACCGCCCACGTGCGTGGACTTGCCGGTGTCCTCCTCCATGTGGGCGCGCTCGATCTCCACGCGGAAGACCTCGCCGTCCTCCAGCTGTACGTCGAGGTAGCCGTTGAAGGCGATCGGCTCGTCGTACTGGGAGGTCTGGAAGTTCTTCGGCATGTCCGGATAGAAGTAGTTCTTCCGGGCGAAGCGGCACCATTCGGCGATCTCGCAGTTCAGCGCGAGACCGATCTTGATCGCCGACTCGACGCCGGTCGCGTTGACGACCGGGAGCGCGCCGGGCAGGCCGAGGCAGACGGGGCAGGTCTGCGTGTTGGCGTCCTGACCGAGCTCGGTCGAACAGCCGCAGAACATCTTGGTCTTGGTGCCGAGTTCGACATGGACCTCAAGGCCCATGACGGGGTCGTACGACGCCAGCGCGTCCTCGTACGACACCAGGTCGGTCGTGGTGGTCACGGTGAAACTTCCCTCTCAGCCCAGCAGGACGTCGTCGTCGCCCAGCCGCTTCAGCTCGCGGTAGAGGATGGCGAGGCCGGTGACGATGGCGGCGGCGGACACGGCCGCGTCGATCAGGCGCAGCGTGTCGTTCTCGACGCGGGCCTTCTTGGCCTGCTTGACGACACTGATCGCGCCGAGCGCGGTGGTGGCCATGGACAGATACGTACCGGAACGGGACTTCTTGAAGCCCTTGGCCTTGGACAGTGCACTCACAGCGACGGAGCCTCCTCGAGCAGCGGGTGACCCCACTTTTCCACGAAGGCGGCCTCGACGGCGGCGCCAACCTTGTAAAGACGGTCGTCCTTCATCGCCGGGGCGATGATCTGCAGCCCGACGGGCAGCCCGTCCTCCGGCGCGAGACCGCAGGGCAGGGACATCGCGGCGTTGCCCGCGAGGTTGGTCGGGATGGTGCACAGGTCCGCGAGGTACATCGCCATCGGGTCGTCGGCGCGCTCACCGATCGGGAAGGCGGTGGTGGGCGTCGTCGGCGAGACGATGACGTCGACCTTCTCGAACGACTTCTCGAAGTCGCGGGTGATGAGCGTACGGACCTTCTGGGCGGAGCCGTAGTACGCGTCGTAGTAGCCGGAGCTGAGCGCGTAGGTGCCGAGCATGATGCGGCGCTTCACCTCGGGGCCGAAGCCCGCCTCACGGGTGAGGGAGGTGACCTCCTCGGCGGAGTGCGCGCCGTCGTCGCCGGTACGGAGGCCGTAGCGGAGCCCGTCGAAACGGGCGAGGTTCGACGAACACTCGCTCGGCGCGATCAGGTAGTACGCGGCCAGCGCCAGGTCGAACGACGGGCAGTCCAGCTCGACGACCTCGGCGCCCAACTCCTTGAGCAGCTCGACGGCCTCGTCGAACCGCTGTACGACACCGGCCTGGTAGCCCTCGCCGCGGAACTGCTTGACGACGCCGACGCGCATGCCCGCCACGCTGCCGTTGCGGGCGGCCTCGACGACCGGCGGAACCGGGGCGTCGATGGAGGTGGAGTCCAGCGGGTCGTGGCCGGCGATGACCTCGTGGAGGAGGGCCGCGTCCAGGACCGTACGGGCGCAGGGACCGCCCTGGTCGAGGGAGGAGGAGAAGGCGACCATGCCGTACCGGGAGACGGCCCCGTACGTCGGCTTCACACCGACCGTGCCGGTGACGGCGGCCGGCTGGCGGATCGATCCACCGGTGTCGGTGCCGATGGCGAGGGGCGCCTGGAAGGAGGCGAGGGAGGCGGAGGAGCCACCGCCGGAGCCGCCGGGGATACGGGTGAGGTCCCACGGGTTGCCGGTCGGCCCGTACGCGCTGTTCTCGGTGGAGGACCCCATGGCGAACTCGTCCATGTTGGTCTTGCCGAGGATGACGACGTCCGCGTCCTTCAGCCTCTTGGTGAGGGTGGCGTCGTAGGGCGGGATCCACCCTTCGAGGATCTTCGACCCGACGGTGGTGGGCACCCCGACCGTGGTGAAGATGTCCTTGAGCGCGAGCGGCACACCGGCGAGCGGGCCGAGCTTCTCGCCCTTGGCGCGCTTCTCGTCCACGGCACGGGCCTGGGCGAGGGCGCCCTCGCGGTCGACGTGCAGGAAGGCGTGCACCTTCTCGTCGACGGCCTCGATACGGGCCAGATGGGCCTCGGTGACCTCTACGGCGGTGAGTTCGCCGGAGGCGATCTTCGCGGCGATCTCGGCCGCGGTGAGCTTGATGATGGCGTCGGTCATGACGTGATCAGTCCTCCCCCAGGATCTGCGGCACCTTGAAACGCTGCTGCTCCTGGGCCGGGGCGTCGGACAGCGCCTGCTCGGGGGTGAGCGAGGGACGGACCTCGTCCGCGCGCATGACGTTCGTCAGCGGCAGCGGGTGCGAGGTCGGCGGGACGTCTTGGTCGGCGACCTCGCTGACGCGGGCGACCGCGCCGATGATGTCGTCCAGCTGGCCCGCGAAGTGTTCGAGCTCTTCGGGCTTCAGCTCCAGACGCGCCAGCCGGGCGAGGTGGGCGACCTCCTCGCGCGTAATGCCAGGCATGCAGCGATCCTCTGGGGGTGAGTGCGGTGTGGTTTGGGCCCAATCCTAGGGTGCCCGTGCGGTTTCCCGCGCCAGGGTTCTTCGCCCCCGCCGCCCCTACCCGTCCCTCCCCCATCCAGGG
>NZ_AEJC01000344.1 GCF_000317595.1 Streptomyces ipomoeae 91-03
CGGCCCGTGCCGCTGTGACCCGTACTGCCACAATGGGCCCGTGACCCGCGCATCCCTGGACAAGCAGCCGCACGAAGTCGCCTCGATGTTCGACCGAGTGGCGAAACGGTACGACCTGACCAACGACGTGCTGTCCCTCGGGCAGGACCGGCGCTGGCGCAAGGAGGTCGCGCGGGCGGTGGACGCCCGCCCCGCGCAGAAGGTCCTCGACCTCGCCGCTGGTACGGGCACCTCCTCGCTGCCCTTCGCGCAGACCGGCGCGTACGTCGTCCCGTGCGACTTCTCCCTCGGCATGCTCCGGGTCGGCAAGGAACGCACGTCCTGGCTGCCGTTCACGGCGGGCGACGCGACGAAGCTGCCGTTCAAGGACGACACCTTCGACGCGGTGACCATCTCCTTCGGCCTGCGGAACGTCCAGGACACGGACGCCGCGCTGCGCGAGATGTACCGGGTCACCAAGCCGGGCGGACGGGTCGTGATCTGCGAGTTCTCGCATCCGACGTGGACGCCGTTCCGGACCGTCTACAGCGAGTACCTGATGCGCGCGCTGCCGCCGGTCGCCCGCGCTGTGTCGTCCAACCCCGAGGCGTACGTCTATCTCGCCGAGTCCATCCGCGCCTGGCCCGACCAGCCGGGCCTCGCCGAGCGCCTCCGGAAGGCCGGCTGGAGCCGGGTCGCGTGGCGGAACCTCACGGGCGGTGTCGTCGCACTGCACCGGGGGTTCAAGGCCCACCCGTAGGACTCAAGACCCCTGCGTAGGACTCCGAAGGCCCCTGCGTAGGACTCCGTAGGACTCAAGGCCCCCGTAGGGCTCGGAGCCCACTCACAGGGTCCCCAAGGACTACTCGCGGGGCTCAAGTTCACTCGTATGAGGGGTACTCAAAAGGGATCCCCGTTGACGGGAACCGGTCAACAGAAAACTCCGTCCGTTGAATACGTCCGACTACGGCACGAGTTTTCTGGATGACGGAGCGTTCCATGACGTCGTACTGCCCGCACTGCGGCACGCCCGGCCCCGACGAGGCCCGCTTCTGCATGAAGTGCGGGCGGGAACGCGGACCGGCCGAGGGCGCCGAGTCGGGCGGGGCCGG
>NZ_AEJC01000345.1 GCF_000317595.1 Streptomyces ipomoeae 91-03
GCTGCACGTACGCGTTCTCTGTCACGGCCGGCAGGGTGGCGTACAGGCCGTCGAGGTAGGACGGAGTGACCGTGGTGTCCCGGGTACCGCCCATGATCATTGTCGGCACCCGGTCGGCGGCCAGGTTTCCGGACGGCTTGAACGGTGCGAGACCGACGGCGGCCTTCAAGGACGGTCGCCGCTCGGGCCGCGACCAGCGCCCCACCACCGCCCATGGAATGGCCCACCACCGACAGCCGGTTGGGGTCGACCCGGTTCCGTACCGGACTCTTCTGGGTGAGGTAGTCCAGCCCGGCCAGCAGCTGCACTCCCCGGGCCGTGTCGAAGTCGGTACGGCTGTTGGTCTCGATGCCGATCACGACGAACCCGAACGAGGCCAGCCAGTGCCCCATCCACGCCTCTTCGTCGGCGAACCGCGCGGTGTAGCCGGGCACGATCGCGACCGCACCCCATGTTCCCAGGCTGGTGTCGGTCGGGTAGTAGGTCATGCCGCCGTTGAAACCGTTCCCCGGCGGCACACTCATCTGCGCGGTGGTGAACGTTCCCCGGGTGGCCGCGACGCCGGCGAGGGTCGGGTCCGGGCCCCTCTGGTACGGGTTGTCGGCCGCCGACGCCGGAACTCCCGCCACGACAGCCGCGAGCATCCCGAGAACGACAGCGACCACGGCGACGATGCGCCGCACCGGCCCAGCCGACAGGCCCCGTCTCCCCGAGGCGATCCCCCAGTCCCCCGATACCCGGGCAGGTTGCGTGTGTTCCTCCGGCATGGCGGTGAACCTCCTTCGGCGCGACAACAACCAACACAGGAGCGCCTGGTGAGCGACGCCCGCTCAAGAAGGGAGCCATTCCCTTAAATTCACCCAAACAGCGTGTGAACGCTCCCAGTACGAGCGGAGTTACGGGTAAGCATCCGGCGGATCTGACTGGCTCTGCCTGGCAGTTCGGTGGTCAGCCGACTGTGATCGCTCCCAAGTCATCCTGAGGTGCATCACGCAGTTTCTCGGGCGGGCACTTGCCTGTCAATCAGCCGTGAAGGAGAAAGTCACGGGTCCGAACATGGCCGAACACCAGAGTCGGACAGATTCCTTGACGGGATATCAGCCTCTTCTTACGCTCACACCTCGTGGGAGCGTTCCCACACACACCTGAGTGAACCACCGTCCTCGCGCCCCACCGCAGGAACACCGCTTTCACTCGTCCCCCCACGCCCCGGAGGTCATCGTGACCGACGCACACCGGCATCCCCGCACCGCATCACGACCATGGCGATGGCGACGCCGACCGAGCAGCCGGCTCATCACCCGCACGACCGCCGCCGCCGCACTGGCCGTCTGCGCACTCACCGGGCTGCCGCAGACCGCGCATGCCGCGACCGCGCGGCAGGTGGAACGCCTCGACCGAGGGCTGACCAGCACCCACACCAGCAGCGGGAACCTGGTGTCGTGGCGGTGGCTGGCCACCGACCCGAACGATGTCGCGTTCAACGTCTACCGCGGCGGCACCAGACTCAACTCCTCGCCCCTCACCGCCTCGACCGACTACTTCGACGCCGGCGCCGCGGACTCGGCCGACTACACGGTTCGCGCGGTGGTGAACGGCACCGAGCAGACCTCCTCCGAGCGCGCGCTCCAGTTCAGGTCCGGATACCTGGACGTGCCGATTTCGCCGCCGGCCGGCGGTACGACCCCGGACGGGGTGGCGTACACCTACGAGGCCAATGACGCCTCCGTCGGCGACCTCGACGGCGACGGCTCCCTCGAGTTCGTCCTGAAGTGGCAGCCGACCAACGCCAAGGACAACTCCCAGTCCGGCTACACCGGCAACACGATCGTCGACGGCATCAAGCTCGACGGCACCCGCCTGTGGCGTATCGACCTGGGCCGCAACATCCGCTCGGGCGCGCACTACACCCAGTTCCAGGTGTACGACTACGGCGGCGACGGCAAGGCCGAGGTCGCCATGAAGACCGCCGACGGCACGCGGGACGGCACCGGCGCGGTGATCGGCAGTTCCTCGGCCGATCACCGCAACTCCAGCGGCTACATCCTCTCCGGTCCCGAGTATCTGACCATGTTCAACGGGCAGACCGGCAGGGCGATGCAGTCCGTCGACTACGTCCCGGCCCGCGGCACGGTCTCGTCCTGGGGCGACTCGTACGGCAACCGCGTGGACCGCTTCCTCGCCGGGACGGCGTATCTCGACGGCGCCCGGCCCTCCCTGATCATGGCGCGCGGTTACTACACCCGCACGGTGATCGCCGCCTGGGACTGGCGGAACGGGGCCTTCACCCGCCGCTGGACCTTCGACACCACCTCCTCCACCAACAGCGGCAAGGGCTACGACGGCCAGGGCAACCACAGCCTGTCCATCGCGGACGTCGACAACGACGGCAAGGACGAGATCGTCTACGGCGCCATGACCGTCGACGACAACGGCTCCGGCCTGTGGACGACGAGGCTGGGCCACGGCGACGCCGGCCACGTCGGGGACCTCACCCCCTCCCGCCCCGGCCTGGAGTACTTCAAGGTGTCCGAGGACTCCAGCAAGCCGGGCTCCTGGATGGCCGACGCGCGCACCGGCCAGATCCTCTGGCAGACGGCGTCCGGATCCGACAACGGCCGCGGCGTCGCCGCCGACATCCACGCCGGCAGCGCGGGCGCCGAGGCCTGGTCCGCTTCGGACGCGACGCTGCGTTCGGCGACCGGTGCCTCCCTGGGCCGGGAGCCGTCCAGCATCAACTTCCTGTCGTGGTGGGACGGTGACACGGTCCGCGAACTCCTCGACGGCACGCGCATCGACAAGTACGGCACCTCCGGTGACACCCGTCTGCTGACCGGCGCCTCGGTCCACTCCAACAACGGCACCAAGGCGACCCCGTCCCTGTCCGGAGACATCCTCGGCGACTGGCGCGAGGAAGTCGTCTGGCCCACCACCGACAACCGCGCCCTGCGCGTCTACAGCACGCCCTACCAGACCAACACCCGTATCATCACGCTGCTCCACGACACCCAGTACCGCACCGCGCTCGCCTGGCAGAACACCGCCTACAACCAGCCCCCGCACCCCGGCTTCTTCATCGGCAACAACATGGCCACCCCGCCCCGCCCCACCGTCTACACACCCTGAACTCCCTACGGCGTGTCACTGTCCCTGTCCGCCCACGGCTTCGGAGAACTGGTTGGTGTCAGGGAGGCCATGAGGACCTACCGCGCCGTGGCACTGCCCGTCTCCGCCATCGCGGAGGCCATTGCCTATGCCGTTTCCCAGCCTTCGCAGGTCAACGTCAACGAAATTGTCGTCCACCCCGCCGCGAGCGCCCAATAACCGTTCCTAATCAGTGAGCAGGAGTGAGTCTTGGACCCATACCTGGTCACTGCGGACACCCCGAACGGTTTTGAATGTCCTGGTCGCCCGCGTACTCGCCGCGTCCGGCGGCACGGATCGTGTCCGTGGTCTGGGGACGCGGGGGCGGCCCGCGGCCGGAGGCCGCTGATGGGCACAGCTTCACACCCAGAGGCACGCCGGTCGGCCTGGACGGTCCGATGGATACCTTCCCTTGAACAGGAGGAACTAAGTGGCAGATTGTCACAATATGCGACATGGAACCGGAAGGCGCGAGCAAACCTGTGGGATGCCTACGTGAGTCCGCAGGCCTTGATGGCCTGATGGGGTGACAGCTGGGACAGGAACTGCTGTCCCGGCAAAGCGGTCAGGGCACGCGGGTCGCGTTCAGCGCGCTGGTGAGGAGGGAGCGTACGAGCTCCTCGGTGACCGGGAGTGGGTTGACGTAGGGCTGGGTTTGCGCCTGGGCGGTGATCTCGTCGATGTCGTGCCGGGTGAGTCCGAGTTCGGTGAGGGAGCGTGGGGCGCCGAGGCCGACGGCGGTTCGGGCGAGGTGCCCCGGCACGTCGTCAGCGGACAGGGCCCGGCGCAGGGCTTGCTCGGCTGCGGCGCCGCACAGCCAGGCCCCGCGCAGTGCGTCCGTCCGGGCCTCGGCGTCGAGAGGGTCGGTGGCGATCACCGGTAGTGCGGCGGTCAGGGACCGTACGCCTTCCTCGGCCATCAGGGAGGTGATCGGTGAGGCGGCGGGCGCCTAGAGGGCTTCCACCGCGTGGGCGATGGCGTTGAAGCCGCTGGTCACCGACGTGTCGACGGGGAGGTGGGGGGTGAGGTCGGGGTCGTAGATCACACTGCGGGGCAGTACGGCCGGGTCGCGGCCGGTGCGTTTGCGGCCGTTCTCGGTCAGGCCCCGTACGGGTGTCATCTCCGAGCCGGCGTAGGTGGTCGGCACGCAGACCAGGGGCAGGCCGGCGTCCAGGGTGATCGCCTTGCCCAGGCCGATGGTCGAGCCGCCGCCGATGGCCAGGCAGCCGTCCGCGCCGGTCTCATGTACCGAGCGCGTCAGCGGGGACGGCCTGCCCAAGCCCTTCCAGATCAGCCAGGAGCGCGCGGCGCGGTATGTCGTACGCGTTCTGGAAAAGGAACCGGCACAGGCGTACTTCCCCTGGCCCACAGCAGCACTGGTGCAAGGCTCAAGGTGTGAGGGCCGGCCGGCGACGCGGGTCGGCCTCGGGTCAGTCCGTCGGATCGAGGAACGTCAGGACGGAGGCGTCCTCCTCGATCAGTGGGACGAGGGCGGCGTTGAACGGGCCGCCGTACGGGGCGTTCAGATGTGCCTGGAAGGCGTCCTCGTCCCGGTAGACCTCGAAGATCCAGTAGGCGCGTGGATCGGCTGCCTTGGTGTAGACGTCGAAGTCGAGGTTGCCTTCTTCCTCGCGCACCTTCCGGGCGTAGTCCCCGATCAGGCGGGCGACCTCGTCCTGCGTTCCCTCGCGGGCGGTGAACTCGGCGAGCAGGGTTTTCTTCACGGTGTCGTGTCCTTGTGTCGTGGCCGTCATTGCCGTTGTGGCCGTCATTGCCGTTGTGGCGCGTGGCCGTACGGTCAGTCGTGGGCGGAGTCGAGGTGCCGGACGACAGCCCTGTCCAGCTTCACCGAGCCGTTCTCGGCGAAGACCTGCACTCCCTGGCTGGCGGGGTCGGGGAAGATCTGGTCGGTGATCACGGCTTCGCCGCTGCCGCCGAAGACCTCGACGGACGACCAGTCGACCAGGATCCGCAGCGTGACCTTGCCGTTCTTGGCCTTGAGGGGTGCGGTCTGGACGCCGGGGAAGGTGCTGTTGAAGTCCACGGCGCCGGAGTGGGTGCGGTCGACGTACAGCTCCTGTGTCGTGGTGTCGTACCCGATGACGGTCTCCTCTCCCCCGGCGCCGGTGCGCACCTTCAGGCCGAACCGTTCGGCGTCCTTGAGGGTGAAGGTGGCCTCGATGTCGAGCGCCTTGCCCTTGGCCGCGGGGCCGATGAGCGGCTGGGAGGTGTTCTTGACGGTGACCCCGGTCGCGAACGCCGGGTGGCCCCGCCACAGGGACGCCACGCTGTTCACCGGCTTGCTGGTCAGCCGGATCCGGCCGTCGATCGTACGCAGGGCCATCTCCCGGGGGATGCTCTGCGCGCCGCGCCAGGGGGAGGTGGGGATGGCTCCGCTGTAGTCCCAGTTGTTCATCCAGCCGATCATGTACCGCTTGCCGCCGGGAGCGTTCTCCCAGGACACCGCCGCGTAATAGTCCTTGCCGTAGTCGGCCCAGTCGGCGCGTTGCAGGACGGAGAGGGCGGGGGCGTCGGCGGCGGTGAACCGGTCGGCGAGGATGTGGCCCCAGCCGGCGGTGTTGTTGTCGACGATCTGGATCCGCGCCTGCTTGCCGAGGTAGGGGCGCATGTCGAAGGAGGCCCAGTCCAGGGTCTCGCTGTTGGAGCCGGTGGCGCTGCGGACGACCTGGCCGTCGACGATCAGGTTGACGGACGTCTCCTGGGAGACGGGCTGGGCCTTGGTGTCGGACAGCATGATGTGGTCGACGTTGATGTGGCCCCAGCCGCCGGTGTTGTCGTCGACGATCCTGATCCGCGCCTGCTTTCCCGCGAGGTCGCTGACGTCCCAGGAAGCCCAGTTGAGTGCCTCGGCGTCCTTCCCGGTGGCGCTGCGGACCACCTGGCCGTCGACGAGGAGTTCGAGGGCGGTGGGGTTGGCGGAGCCGACGGGGTGGTTGCCGCCGCCGATGAGGAAGTTGACGTAGTCCTTGTCGATGGTGAACTCGGGCGAGGTGAGGGTGCCGGTGGTGGAGTCACCGTTCAGGAAGGTGTTGACCAGGCCACCGCCCAGGAAGCCGGAGACCTCCTGCTGGCCCGGGAGGGTGCCGGGGGCCGGTGCCGAGCCGAAGGCGTCCCCGGTCTTCGTCCAGTCGCCGTAACCGCCGCCCTCGAAGTCGGCGAGGACCGTGCCCTCGGGCGGCGGGCCCTGCTCCATGACCGTCCCGGACTCGTGCGGGTGCCGACCGCCGCCGACCTTGAAGTTCAGGTACGGGCTGTCGACGGTGAAGGAGGGCGAGGTGAGGGTGCCGGTGGTGCCGTCGCCCGAGTGGAAGCTGTTGGCGAGGCCCTTGCCGTCGAAGCCGTCGACCGTGCCCTGCCCGTCCAGCGCCCCTGCTGCCGGTGCCTGGCCGAACGCGGTGCCGGTGGTGGTCCACGTACCGAAGTCGGTGCCCTCGAAGTCCTGCACGACCGTGCCGGTGGGCGGGGTGTAGCTGCCCTTGTCCTCGGCGGTGAACTTCTTGCCGTCGAAGTCGCCGATGAAGTACTGGGCCGCCGAACCGCCCGCGATACCGCCGGGGTTGATGTTGACGACCAGCACCCACTTGATGTTGTTCTCGTCCCCGTCGACCGCGAGGGGGAACAGGTCGGGGCACTCCCACACGCCGCCCGTCGCACCGGCCGGTCCGAACTCGCTGAGCATGTCCCAGTCCTTGAGGTTCTTCGACGAGTAGAACCGCACCTTGTGCTCGGTGGACAGCGACACCGTCATCAGCCAGCTCTTGGTCGGCTCGTACCACTGGACCTTGGGATCGCGGAACTCTCTGGAGCCGATGTCGATGACGGGATTGCCCTGGTACTTGGTCCAGGTGCGGCCACGGTCGGTGCTGTAGGCGAGCGACTGGGCCTGCGTCCCGGTGGACTTGTCGTAACTGGTGTAGATCGCCACCATGGGCGGGTTCTTCTTGGTGCCGAACCCGGTGGTGTTGTCCCGGTCGACGACGGCGCTGCCCGAGAAGACCATCTCCTCGTCGTCGTGCGACAGGGCGAGCGGCAGCTCCTTCCAGTGGACGAGATCCGTGCTCACCGCGTGCCCCCAGGACATGTCGCCCCACGAGTTGCCGTTGGGGTTGTACTGGTAGAAGAGGTGGTACTCACCCTTGTAGTACACGAGGCCATTGGGGTCGTTCATCCAGTTCTTCGCCGGCGTGAAGTGGAACTGGGGACGGTAGGTCTCGGAGTACGTCGGGGTGTCGGCCGCGACGGCCTGCGGGGCGAGCGGGGCGGTGGACAGCGCGCAGACGGTCGCCACCGCCGCGATCATCCGCACGCGGGCATGCCGGGATACACGAACAGAGCTCATGGTGTCTCCTGTGCTGCGGTGCCGTTCACGCGGCAAAGCCTGTGGTGGACGGTCCGAAAAGTGACGTCCTGGTCGGCGACGACGTCCACGCCGCCGACCAGAGGTGTCATCGATGACTTGTGTCATCGATGACACCGAGTTGCCCGATGATGAGCGAACTCCGGTCAACACGTCAACACTTCGGGCGGGATCGCCCCGCGCGGCTCCTCTGCCGGTCAGGCGTGCTCGACTGTCGCGATCCGCGCCAGCTCGTTCTGCCACGGCGGATTGGGGCCGGCGACCGAGCAGGTCAGGGCCGCCACCCGAGCGGCAAACCGACAGGCTTCCGCGACATCGTCAAGACCGAGACCGGCGAGCCGGCCACCGAGGAGTCCACGGGCACCGAGATGGTGCAGCAGCCCCGCGGTGAAGGAGTCCCCCGCCCCCACCGTGTCGACGACCCGCGTGGTCACCGCGGGCACCTGTACGCGTTCGCCCTCGAGTGAGGCCAGGGAGCCGTCGGCGCCACGCGTGATCACGACGAGCCGCGCCCCGGCGGCATGCCAGGTGTCGCACGCCTGCTCGGGCGGCGTGCCCGGCAGGAGAAGGTGCAGGTCGTCTTCGCTGAGCCGCAGCACATCCGCGAGGCCGCACCAGTACGCCAGCCGGGCGCGGTAGACCTCGGGGCGCACCAGCAGCGGTCGGACGTTGGGGTCGATGCTGATGGTGGCCCGGGCAGAGGCTGTTGCCAGGAATTCCTCCACCGCCGCCGCGCCGGGCTCCCGGACCAGGGCCAGTGAACCGGTATGCACACAGGATGTTTCAGACAAATCCACCCGCGCCAATTCTTCCGGAGTCCACTGCCAGTCGGCCGTGTTCTGCGCGTGGAAGGAGAACGCGGCCTGCCCCTGGGCGTCCAGCTCCGCCACGGCCAGGGTGCTGGGCTCGGAGGCCGCGACGGTGTCCGACAGGTCGACGCCGGACGTCTCCAGGTGGGTCCGGAACAGGCGACCGAAGACGTCGCCGGACAGGCGTGCGAGGAAGCGGGCGGGGGTGCCGAGTCGGGCCAGGGCCACCGCCGTATTCGCAGGTCCGCCGCCCGGCAGTACCCGCAGTGCGAGTTCGTTCGAGGCACTTGCGGGTTCGGTGAAGGCGTCGGCGACGCACTCTCCCAGAACGGTGATCTGACGCGGGCTCATGGGCTGCCCCTCTCTCGGAACGGTATGGGCAAACGGGACAGGTCGCACGCGGGCCGCCGGTCGACTGTGACTCACCGGCGGCCGTGGGCGTTGCAGATTTGTGACGGGTGGAAGGCATTGACGTTGCCGGGATGTGGAGTCCATCATCCTCGCCATGCAGTGTCAACGATGACATAAGTCAACGGTGACACCCCGGGTGGCATGCCCGAACCCAGCCCAGTGCCGCCCGCTATCCACAGGAGTCGTTCATGTCTCGCACCCCTCGCCTGTCCTCCTCCCTCCTCAGAGCCGCCGCTGTCACGGGCGTCGCGGCCCTCACCCTCACGGCCTGCGGATCCGGCTCCGGCTCCGGATCGGGTTCGTCCAGCGCCGGTTCGGGCGACGTCAAGGTCGGCCTGATCACCAAGACCGACACCAACCCGTTCTTCGTCAAGATGAAGGAGGGCGCGGAGAAGACCGCGAAGGCCGAGGGCGTCGAACTCATGACCGCGGCCGGCAAGTTCGACGGCGACAACGCCGGTCAGGTCACCGCCATCGAGAACATGGTCGCCGCCGGAGTGAAGGGCATCCTGATCACCCCGAGCGACTCCAAGGCGATCGTGCCCGCGATCCAGAAGGCCAAGGCCAAGGGCGTCCTGGTCATCGCCCTGGACACCCCGACCGAGCCGGAGAGCGCGGTCGACGCCCTCTTCGCCACCGACAACCTCAAGGCCGGCGAGCTGATCGGCGAGTACGCCAAGGCCGCGATGAAGGGCAAGACGGCGAAGATAGCCACCCTGGACCTCGCGCCCGGTGTCTCCGTCGGCGTCCAGCGCCACAACGGCTTCCTCAAGGGCTTCGGCGCCACCGACAAGGACGTCGCCTGTGCCCAGGACACCGGCGGCGACCAGGCCAAGGGCCAGACCGCCATGGAGAACTGCCTCCAGAAGGAACCCGACATCAACGTCGTCTACACCATCAACGAGCCGGCCGCCCTGGGCGCGTACACCGCTCTCAAGGCCAAGGGCCGGGAGAAGGACGTCCTGATCGTCTCCGTCGACGGTGGCTGCACCGGCACCCAGGCCGTCAAGGACGGCAAGATCGCGGCGACCTCGCAGCAGTACCCGCTGAAGATGGCCGCCGAGGGTGTCAAGGCCGTCGTGACGTACGCCAAGGACGGCAAGAAGGCGTCCGGTTACACCGACACCGGCGTCACCCTGATCACCGACAAGGCACAGACGGGCGTCACCTCCAAGGACACCGCCTACGGCCTGGAGAACTGCTGGGGCTGAGCCGCCCGCCGGTTCCGCACGACGCCGCCTTTCCCCTCAGCGGGGCGGCCGGCCCACCTCCCCGACCAGGGACGGCCGCCCCCTCGTCTCCTTGTCCCCCGGTAGGGACCGGCAAGGACTTCTGTCTTCCGACAAGGACTTCGCATGACTGCCACGTCCACGCCACCGTCGACGTCCACGCCGTACGCCGAGCTCAAAGCACCGACCACGGTCCGCAGACTGCTCACGGCACCGACCACCGGCCCGCTGGTCGCCCTCCTCCTGGCCTGTGCCTTCTTCTCCTTCTCGACCGACCAGTTCCTCACGGGCGGCAACTTCTCGCTGATCGTGCAGCAGGTCATGGTCGTCGGCACCCTCGCCATCGGACAGACCCTGATCATCCTCACGGCGGGCATCGACCTGTCGTGCGGTGCCGTGATGGCGTTCGGCAGCATCATGATCGCCAAGATGGCCGCCGAGGGCTCTCTGCCCCCGCTGCTCGCCATCGCTCTCGGCATAGCCGTCTGCGGCGGCTTCGGGCTGCTCAACGGGCTGCTGGTGCAGAAGATCCCGCTGCCGCCGTTCATCGTCACGCTCGGCATGCTCAACGTGGCGTTCGCGCTGACCCACATCTACTCCGAGGAGCAGACCGTCACCAACCTGCCCGGCCCGCTGACGGCCCTCGGGCAGACCTTCCCGCTCGGCCACACCGACATCACCTACGGCTCCCTGGTCACCATCGCCCTGTTCCTCCTCCTCGCCTACGCGCTGAGCAGCACCGGTTGGGGTCGGCACGTCTACGCGCTGGGCAACAGCCAGGAAGCGGCACGGCTGAACGGCATCCGCACCTCCCGCCTGACCATCGGCGTCTACACCACGGCGGGTGTGCTGTACGGCATCGCCGCCCTGCTGCTGATCTCCCGCACCGGAGTCGGCGACCCCCAGGCCGGACAGACCGACAACCTCGACAGCATCACCGCCGTGGTCCTCGGCGGCACCAGCCTCTTCGGCGGACGCGGATCGGTCCTGGGCACCTTCATCGGCGTCCTCATCGTCGGTGTCTTCCGCAACGGCCTGCAACTGATGGGCGTCGCCTCCATCTACCAGACCCTGATCACCGGAGTCCTGGTCATCCTCGCGGTGACCGTCGACCAGATCTCCCGGAAGAAGGCCCGATGACCGCCACCTCCTCCCCCACGCCCGTGCTGCAGGCCCGCGGTCTGGTCAAGCGCTACGGCCATGTCACCGCCATCGACGGCGCCGACTTCGACCTGATGCCCGGTGAGGTCCTCGCCGTCATCGGCGACAACGGCGCCGGCAAGACCAGCCTGATCAAGGCTCTCACCGGCGCGCTGGTCCCCGACGCGGGCGAGATACGGCTCAATGGTGAACCCATCACCTTCTCCGGACCGCAAAGCGCCCGCGCCCACGGCATCGAGACGGTCTATCAGGACCTCGCGGTGGCCGCCTCCATGGACATCGCCTCGAACATGTTCCTGGGCCGCGAACTGCGCCGCCCCGGCGTCCTCGGCAGTGTCTTCCGCATGCTGGACAAGAAGCGCATGCGCCAGGAGGCCGCCGAGCACATGGCCGACCTGAAGATCGGCCTGCGTTCGCTCACCCAGTCGGTCGAGACGCTCTCCGGTGGACAGCGGCAGGCCGTCGCGGTGGCCCGTTCCGTCGCCTGGGCCCGCAGCGTCGTCGTCATGGACGAACCGACCGCCGCCCTCGGTGTGAAGGAGTCCGGCCAGGTCCTGGACCTCATCCGCCGCGTCCGGGACAAGGGCATGCCGGTGGTGCTCATCAGCCACAACATGCCGCACGTCTTCGAGATCGCCGACCGGATCCACGTACACCGGCTGGGCAAGCGCGCGGCCGTGATCAAGCCCTCCGACTACTCCATGGCGGAGGTCGTCGCCATCATGACCGGCGCGCTCACCGTCGACGCGGCCGGAGGTACTGTCATCGCGGATTCCGAGGCCGCGAAGGCCGCGGGAGTCCAGGCCAACTGACAACACCCTTCAGTACGCACGGGTTCCGGCCGAGGCCGCGGCCGGAACCGACGAGCACAGGAGACCGTTTCCTCGATGGCAGCGAACCGCCGCCCCACCCTCGCAGACGTCGCCCGAGAAGTGGGCGTCAGCGCCAAAACGGTGTCCCGGGTCCTCAACGAGGACGGGCCCGTCTCCACCCGGACGAGGGAACAGGTCCTTGCCGCCGTGGCCAAGCTCGGCTTCCAGCCGAACCTCATGGCGCGCAACATCCGCGTCGGCGGACCCGACACCACCGTCGGACTGGTCATCCCCGACCTGGGCAACCCCTTCTTCGGAGCCGTGGCCAGGAGCATCGAGGACACGGTCGGCGACCGCGGCCTGACCCTGCTCATGGGCTCCTCCGCCGACGATCCCGCGCGGGAACGGGCCTTGACGGACAAGTTCCTCGCCCGCCGCGTCAGCGTCCTGATGGTCGTGCCGTCCGTCGGCGCCGACCACTCACACCTCAAGACCCACCGCGCCGCGGGCCTCCCCGTCGTCTTCCTCGACCGTCCGGGTGTGGGCCTGGCCACGGACAGCGTCGTCAGTTCCAACCGTGCGGGCGCCCAGGAGGGCGTCACCCATCTCATCGCCCACGGCCACCGGCGCATCGGCTTCATCGGCGACCTGCCCACCAAGCTCTACACCCGCCGCGAACGTCTCGCCGGGTATCGCGCGGCTCTGCAGGAAGCCGACATCCCTTACGACCGCACACTGGTCACCAACACCCATGACCAGCACGGGGCCGCAGCCGCCACCTCCCAACTGCTCGGCCTGCCGGATCCGCCCACGGCCCTGTTCGCCGGCAACAACATGGTGGCGCTGGGCATAGTCGCCGAACTCTCCCGCAGCAAACGCAAGGACGTCGCCTTCGTCGCCTTCGACGACGTACCGCTCGCCGAGGCACTTGAGCCGGCCCTCACCGTCGTCGCCCAGGCCCCGGAGGAAATCGGCAGGGCAGCCGCGGTCACCGCCCTGACCCGCCTCGACGGCGACCGCACCCGCGCCCGCACCATCACCACCCCCACCCGACTGATCGTCCGCGGCTCGGGCGAACGCTCCGCCGTCGCGAAACAGCAGGCATGACGCCGAGGTCGCCACGCGCCGTCCCATCAGCTCGGGTCAGTGTCAACGCCCGTGCCACCCCGGCGGGATCGCGGTCAGTGGACGCCCGCCGCGGGCCCCACCGATGATTTCCCGCGAGTCGCGGAGTCAGTACGGCCATGACTGATGTGAACAAGCCGCCGGTCGTCTCCCGCCGGGAGTGGCTGGCCGCGATCGACACCCTGCGTGTCCGGGAGAAGGCGCACACCCGCGAGGGCGACGCGATCGCCGCCGCCCGGCGACGGCTGCCCATGACCGAGGTGGACCCGTCGGCCCCACTCGTCGGAGGCAAGGGGCACGTCCCGCTGATCGACGTCTTCGAGGGCCGCGCCCAGCTGTTCGTGTCGTACCACATGTGGCACGACGGCCACACCGCCGCCGACCAGTGCGAGGGCTGCACCTTCTTCACCGGCCAGGTCCGCGAACTGTCCTATCTGCACCAGCGTGACGTCACCTTCGCCGTCTTCTGCCAGGGCCCCTACGAGGAATCCGACCGCTACCGCCGCTTCATGGGCTGGGACATGCCCTGGTACTCCGTACCCGCCGAATCGCACGAACGGCTCGTCGCCGGTCGTCACTTCGGGATGAAGGCGTGCTATCTCCGCGACGGGGACCGCGTCTACGAGACGTACTGGACCACCGGCCGCGGTGTCGAACCCATGGCCCCGTCCTACGGCATCCTCGACATGACCGTCCACGGACGGCAGGAGACCTGGGAGGACTCCCCGTCCGGCTGGCCGCAGCCGTACGAGGCGCGAGGCCAGCAGTTCCGCAAGGACGGACGGCCGACCGCGCAATGGGCACGGATCGCCGCCGGCCACGACGACGACCTCCACGGCGAACAGCCCAGCACGGACACCGGCAGCTCAGGCTGCTGCTCGTAAACCCAAGCCCGACGGCCGTCGCGACGGAGCGACGGCCGTCAAGGCGGCGTGGTCGAAGCCCGAAGGCCGTGCGAAGAGCCCGCCCTCGGTTACGCACTGGCCCGACTCGCGCGATCCGTCCCGGCAGGTTCAGCCGTGGGGACGCAGGCCTGCCAGGGTCACCGTGACGAGCCGCCGCACCGCGGCCTTCGACGACAGACTTCCCGCTCCGGTGAGCGCGTACAGGCAGTAGCCCGTCAGCTCGTCCGGCGAGACATCGTCGCGGACCTCGCCCGCCTGTACTCCTTCGGCCAGCAGGCCCCGGATGAAATGCCGGAGATGCTGCTCGGCGTGCGCGACATGGTCGCCCCGGTGCAGGAGGGCAGAGAGTTCTCCGCCATGACCGTGCCGCTGCTGCTGGATGAACGCGTAGCGTTCCAGCACCGCTTCCAGGCGTTCACCGGGGGTACCGGCGCGGTCCCGCGACTCGGCGAGCTCGTCGAGGTGCGTGGCGATCTGGCGTTCATGCCAGGCCACCAGGATCGACTCGACGTCCGGGAAGTACTTGTACAGCGTGGCCCGGCCGATGCCGCTCTCCTCCGCGATCCGCGACATCGTCACGCCCCGCAGCCCCTGCGCGGCAACCAGCGCCGCCGTGGTCTCCAGCACCGCGTCGCGGACGGCGCGGCGATGCTCCTCGATGGTCTCGTTCCACAGCTTCGGCACCTGGTCAGTGTACGTGACGACACCGTCGTGACACTGTGGCTTGACGTAGACACAGTGTCTCGATAAGAGTTGCCCGCGTGAAACGCGAGAAAGAAGAGCTCGCGCGCCGCGCCGGCCCGACCGAGGGGACCCTCATGAACGACTCGTCGTCCGAATCCGCGCCCGGCCACGGGTCCGCCCCGGCCGCCCCGCGCTGGGTGAAAGTGTCCGGCGTCGTGGCCCTGGCCGTCGTCGTGGTGTTCCTCGTCCTGCACCTCACCGGCAGCATGGGCCCCGGTATGCACGGTGGCCACTGATGGCGATGCCGTCCGGTCTTCGCAAGTTCGCGCTCACCACGCACGTCGCGTCCTCGGTCGGCTGGCTCGGGTCGGTCGCCGCCTTCCTGGTACTGGCCGTCGTCGGGCTGACCGGCGAGGACGCCCAGCGCGTGCGGGGCGCGTATCTCGCCTTGGAGGTGACCGGCTGGTACGTGATCGTCCCGCTGGCGTTCGCCTCCCTGCTGACCGGGCTGCTCCAGTCCCTGGGCACCACCTGGGGGTTGCTGCGCCACTACTGGGTGCTGGCCAAGCTGGCGCTGACCGTCATGGCCACCTTCCTCCTCCTCTTGCACATGCAGGTGGTCGACCACGTGGCGAACACCGCCGCGCGAACGAATCTGTCCGGCTCCGACCTCGGCGGGATGAGGGCGCAACTCGTGTTCGACGCCGCTGCCGCAGTGGTCGTGCTGCTCACGACGACAGCCCTCTCGGTGTACAAACCGCGCGGCATCACCCGGTACGGATGGCGGGTACAGCAGGAGCAGCGGGCCGAACGGGCCGGCGGCGGGACCGTGGACACGGCCGCTCCGGCCCGGGCTTGACCAAGCCGACCCCGGCGCGGCTCGGCGCGGTCGCCGTGGCGACGGACATCGGCAGCACCCAAGGAACAGCCGGTCGACGCCGGCGCGAGCCGCTCTCACCCGCGCGGCGGAGCCGCATATCGATACTGCCCCGCGCCCCTTACGGAGCGCCCCTGCTCGGCGATCCACACGTCCGTCTGCTCGCGTCTGACGGCACCGGACGAGCAGGTTCGAGCAGCACTTCATCAGCGGTCTCGGCGACGTCGACTCGGCGTCCGCCGCATCCGGACTGTGGGCCCTGTTCCGTCCGGTGGTGGCCTCGGCGGAGTCGACCGCGCTGTTCGACCGTGGACCGGCCGCGGTGGAGGGGGAGCTGGGGGGCGACCGGCGACGTGAAGACCTTCCGTGACCCCTTCTTCGAGGGGTCCCTGGCCGCCTTCGGCGACGGCGGCCCCAACAAGTGGGACATCCACACGCTGCCCTTGCAGGCGGCGCCGGCCCTGGTCGACCCGATAGGCACAGACCCGAGCGCGACTCCCCCGCCGAGCGCCACCGCAGGCTGACGGGGCGCCGCGAGGAGCCCACGGCCGGGATCCGAGCCGCCTCCGCCGAGGACGCGCAGCCGATGTTCGACGCCGGAATGCACGCCTGTGACGTGTGGATCCCCGCCCGCGACCGGACCAAGGGCAACTGGACCCAGGGGCGACAGTGTGACCGTCATCAACGAGATCCGCATGGCGGTACGCGAACTGCGCCACCGGGGGGGGTGGAGTCGGGATGCTTGGCCCGAACCGGGGCACGTGATGACGCCGCTGGACACCGACCTCGACGACCATCACCGGAGCCCGGCGAGGCGGGCCGCCGCAGCCGGACTGACGCGCGCGGGTGTCTCCTTGGACACCTCCGGCATCGCCGCCGCGCAGCGGATGCGCTGAGCCGTCGCAGTCGATGGGCCGCCCGGATGAATGATGCCGCGACGGGACATCACCGGAAATCGCGTCGGCATCACACCCCGTCATACTGTGCGAATGCCCGCACAGAAGACAATTCCCCCCTTGATCCACCAGACGTGGAAAGACGCCGATCTCCCTCCGGCATGGCAGGACTGGGCCGAATCATGGCGGCTGCACCACCCCGACTGGGGCTACCGGCTGTGGACCGACGCGGACAATCGCGCATTCCTCCAGGAGCACTATCCCTGGTTCCTGCCGGTCTATGACGGCTATCCCGAGGCGATCATGCGGGCCGACGCGATCCGCTATTTCCTGCTCGACCATTTCGGCGGGGTCTACGTGGATCTGGACTTCGAGTGTCTACGCCCGATCGACGCAATCCTCGACGGACGCGAACTCGTCCTCGGTTGCGAACCCGAGGCGCACACCCGGTTGCTGCTGGCCCGCCAACGCGGATTCACCCGCATCGTCGGCAACGCGTTCATCGCGTCACGGCCGGGCCACCCTTTCTGGGCCCATGCGCACCGTCACCTGGTCGGCGCCCACAAGCAGCCCGGCGCTCTCGACGCGACAGGGCCGTTCTTCCTCACCAGAGCGATCGACAGCGCCCCGGAGCGGGACACGATCACGGTGGTCGGCGCGGAGGCCCTGTACCCGGAGGTGAGCCCGTACGCCACAGAACTGTTCGGCCCTCAGGAAGCGGACTACGACCGTGCGTACGCCGTGCACCACTGGTCGGGCAGCTGGGCACGCGACACCTCGTCCCCGCCGCGGGGCTCGGCGGGCAGACGGTTCCCGTTCTGGGCGAGCCAGGAGCTGCAACCGGTCGCGGACGGCATGCTCAGTCTGGAGGCGCAGCGTCGGCGCTGGGCCTCGGGCGCGCCCATGCCGGCGGTGTCCTGTCTGATGGTGACCAAGGACCGCTCGGCCACGGCACGACGCGCGATCAGCTGCTTCCGCGCACAGACCTACCCGAACCTGGAACTGGTCGTGCTGGAGGACGGCACCGACGACGGCCTCGAACGGCACATCCGTTACCTGGCCGACCCGCGCATCCGCCACCACCGGCTCCCTCCGGAGGGACGGACACTGGGCGAACTGCGCAATGAGGCGGTGGACCGGGCCACGGGGCCCTACGTCTGCCAGTGGGACGACGACGACCTGTACGACCCGGAGCGGGTCGAGACGCAGATGGCGGCGATCCTCGCGCTCGGCGCCGACGCGTGTTTCCTCGCCCGTGAGCGGCTGTGGTGGCCCGCCCGCCGAAAGCTCGCGATCTCCTGTGCCCGGCTCTGGGAAGGGTCGATGGTGTGCGCGAAGGACCGCCTTCCGCGCTACCCGGCCGAGCGCCGGGGCGAGGACACGCCCGTGGCCGAGGAGGTGGTACGCAGCTGCCGGGCCGTCTCGGTCGACGCGCCCGAGCTGTACACCTACGTGTGCCACGGGAACAACACGTTCGACGAGTCCCACTTCGCGGAGCACTTCGACGTGGCGACCCAGATCTGGGCCGAACCGGGCGCCTACGCCGAGCGGTTGCTGGCCATGGCGACCCGGCTGCCGCTCGCGCCGGGGGACATCGCCCACGCCGAGACCGAGGCCGAGACCGCCGCCACTGCCGATGCCGGTGCCGGTGCCGGTGCCGCCCGAGCCTCCGAGCGAAGACCGCACACGGTCCCCGAGCCCGCCCCGGCACCGGCGAGTGAGCGGCCCTCGCTTCTGGTGCTCACGCCGCTCAAGGACGCGGCCACGTTCCTGCCCGCCTATCTGGACCGCCTTCACGGGCTCGACTATCCACGCGAGGCGATGTCGCTGGGCCTGCTGGAGGGCGACAGCAAGGACTCGACGCGGGAGATGCTCCAGCAGGCCCTGCCGGGTCTCGAAGCGGAGTTCCGGCGTGTGACCCTCGTGCACCGCGACTTCGGGCTCCAGTTGGCCGGACCCCGGTGGGCGCCGGGCCTCCAGCGCCGACGCCGGTCGGTGCTGGCCAAGGTGCGCAACCATCTCCTCGCCCGGGCCCTCGTCGACGAGGAGTGGGTGCTGTGGCTCGACGCCGATGTCACCGACTACCCGTCGGACCTGGTGCAGCGACTGCTCGGCGCGGGCAAGGACATCGTCGTCCCGCACTGCGTCACCGCGCCCGGCGGGCCGACGTACGACCTCAACACCTTCGTCCTCAAGCCCGGGGCCGGCACGCTCAACTGGAACCAGTGGCTTCGCGACGGCATCCTCCAGCCTCCCAGGGGTTTCGGCCGGACGTATCTCGACGAGTTGCGCGGGCGGGGACTCCTCCGCGTCGACTCGGTCGGCGGGACCGCGCTGCTGGTGCGCGCCGATCTGCACCGCGACGGCCTGAACTTCCCGGCGTTCCCCTACCGGCAGCTCATCGAGACCGAGGGGCTGGCCGCCATGGCCCTGGACATGGGCATCGCCTGCCGGGCACTGCCCGACGTCGAGGTGGTGCATCCGCACCATGCCGCACCGGTGCCGGAGTACGTCGACACGGCGACCACGGCTGCCAGAGCCGCCACGGCGGTCACGACCACCGTCACACACAAAGAGTAATCATTTTGACGCACTGAGTGACGAATCCTACGGTGGCTTTACTGCCCACGCCGCGAAGCACCCGGCATTCCAGGGCAGCTCCCCCGCACCCAAAGGAAAGGTGCCACCGTGAAAACCCGTGTCATGACCTCTCTGGCCCTGCCTGCCGCACTGGCCACCGCCGGACTGCTCAACACCGCGGAGGCGGCCTACGCCGCCGTCGCTCAGGACGCGCAGACAGGGACGGCGGCATACGGGTACCAAGTACAGCCCATAGACGACGTCACCCTCATCAACGCCGGGACCACTCATCCCTGCACGCCGATCGGGAACGTCACGATCACCGACTACGGCCACTGCTGCACGCCGGTCGGGAACGTCACCATCACCGACTACAGCCACTGCTGCACGCCGGTCGGCAACATCACCATCACCGACTACGGCCACTGCAGGGACCACGACGAACACGGACCCGACTACTACGGGCGTGACCACTACGAGCACTACGACCGCTACGGCCACGGCCACTACGACGACCTGCGCCGGGAGCAGCAGCGCAGCTAGGGTGCGTTTTGAAAGTGCTGGTCACAGCCACTCGTTGATGGCTGCGACCAGCACGGTCGCCTCGTAGCGAACTGCCAACTTGTCGTATCTCGTGGCGACAGCGCGGTGCCGCTTGAGGCGATTGATTCCGCACTCGACCGCGTGGCGCTCCTTGTAGTCGGCCTTGTCGAACTTAGGTGGCCGGCCGCCGTGGGAGCCGCGGTTCTTGCGGTTGGCGATCTGGTCGCGCTTCTCCGGGATCGTGCAGCGGATACCGCGCTTGCGCAGGTAGGCACGGTTCGCGCGGGAGCCGTACGCCTTGTCGGCACGCACCTTGTCCGGCCGGGTGCGCGGGCGGCCCGACCCGAGCCGGGGCACCCGGATGCGGCCCAAGACCACCTGGAACTGCGGGGAATCACCGCGCTGTCCTGCCGTGATGACCAGCGACATCGGTTTCTGGGCCTGCTCGACCGCCAGGTGGAGCTTGGTTGTCAGCCCGCCCCGGGAGCGTCCGAGCCCGTGGTCGTCGGGCTCGATGAACACACCGCCTGGCGGCTCGATCTGCAGATCCCCTTTTTGCGGGCGCCGGCCGCATGCTGGTGGGCGCGGGCGATGGTCGAGTCCACCGAGACGTCCCAGGTGATCAGTCCCTCGGCGTCCGCCTGGGCCTGCAGCTGTTCGAAGATGCGGTGCCAGGTGCCGTCCCGCTGCCAGCGGCGGAACAGGCCGTAGACCGTCTCCCACGGGCCATAGCGCTCGGGCACGTCCCGCCAGGGAGCACCGGCGCGGGTGCGCCACCGTATGCCGTCTATCAGTTGCCGCTTGGTGTGCACCGGTGGCCGTCCAGGCTTCTTGCCGACCGGGAGCAGGGGCTCCAGCTTCGCCCACTGTGTATTCGTCAGATCATGCCGCCCCACGAAGTGGGATCTTGACACATCAAGATCCACATATGAAACGCACCCTAGTACGAGAACCGGCGGTCTGCCCGTGCGTGGGCCCGTGGACAGGGCCGGGGGGGCACGGCCGTCTCACCGGAATCCGACCATCCACCCGCGTCCTCTCCGTTCCTGTTGACCCCCTGTTCCTCCAGACTCCCCGTTGCTCCCGTTCCCGTTCGAAGCGAAAGACGGCGCATGTCCCACAGTTCCGACCCCGTGGTCTCGGTGGTCATCCCGTGCCATGACTACGCCCGCTACCTGCCCGCGACCCTGTCCAGCGTCGTCGCCCAGACCTTCCACGACTGGGAAGCCGTCATCGTCGACGACGGCAGCACCGATGACACCGCCGAGGTGGCCCAGTCCCTGATCGCCCGTCACCCCGACCGGCGCATCAGGCTCGTCCAGCAGGCGAACGCCGGCGTATCGGCCGCGCGCAACAGGGGAATCGCCGCCAGTACCGGCCGCTACGTCCTCCCCTTGGACGCCGACGACGTGATCGCTCCGACGATGCTGGAGAAGACCGTCGCCGTACTCGACGGCAACCCCGGTATCGCCATCGCCTCCACCGATGTGTTCACCTTCACCGACGACGATCTGCCTCCGCAGTCCATGCGCCTGCCCGCCTACAGCAGAGAACTGATGCTCCAGCGGCTGATCATGTTCTACTGCTCGCTGTACCGCCGTGAGGTGTGGCAGATCGTCGGCGGCTACGACGAGAGCATGCGAGCCGGAGAGGACTGGGACTTCTGGGTCGGCTGTGTGGAGCGCGGTTTCGACGCCCACCACATCCACGAACCGCTGTTCGGGGCGCGCAACAAGGACACCGGACTGCACGTGGAAGCCGCCGAGAACGACCTGGCCATCCGGGCGCGGATCGTGGCCAACCACCCGAGCCTGTTCAAGCCGATCACCCGGGGTTGGGCGCAGGCCGTGCTCGACCAGGACGCGGAAGCCTGCCTGCGGGACGAGCACGTGCCCGACGACATCCTCACCCGTGCCGCCGAGATGGATCAGTTCCTCACCGCGGTCATGGCCCTGCAGCGCACCGCGAGAGTGCAGCACCATCACATCCAGTGGCTGGAGAAGGAACTGGCCACTCACCGCCGCGCCGCCCTAGCCGCCGAGGAACAACAGCAGTTCGCCTCAGCGACGGCGTCGTAGCCGAACTCCTTCACCAGCAGGGCGCACTTGTCCGGTCTGCCCGAGAGCCCCAACCAGGTGGGCAGGAGCGCGAGTCCGGGGGTGATGTACCCGGCGCCGTCGGTGGCGGCAGAATGCGCCTGTCTCCTCTGACACCGCAGGCGCTGCCACAGGGTTCCGTCACACAGCACCACGTGTCCGTCACACAGCACCACGTGGCGGAACCCCGCCGCCCATGCTCGGTCACGGCTCACGCCGCACTCCGAGGATGGCGTCTGCTCTTCACCCGCTGAGTGCCGTGCGCAGGGTGGTGGCCATCAGATCGATGGCTTCCTTCCCGGCCGGTACCGGGCCGGTGTGGGTGAAGTAGTGGTCGACGCCGTCGAAGCAACGGTGGGTGACCGGAACGACGGCAGCCTCCAGGGCCTTGGCGTAGGCGTCGCCCTCGTCGCGCAGGCGGTCGTGCTCCGCGGTGATGACCAGGGCGGGCGGCAGTCCGGCGAGGTCGTCGGCCAGTCCGGGCGACACCAGCGGATGGGCGAGGTCGGCGGGATCCGGGACGTAGGCGGCGGTGAAGACCCGCATGAGCTGAGGGGTGAGCAGGGGCTTGGCGATGGGTGACTGTTTGGTGGCCGGGTCGGCGAGCTGGTCGAGCGGTGCCGAGTCAAGGATCTGGAGGCGGGGCGTGAAGGCGCCGCGGTCACGAGTTGTGCGGCAGACCGCGGCGGTCAGGTTGGCCCCGGCGCTGTGTCCGCCCACGGCGAGTCGCGAGCCGTCCCAGTTGTTGGCGGAGCCGTTCTCGGCCACCCAGGCGACGACGTCGTATGCCTGGGTGACGGGTACGGGGTACGGCCGCTGCGGGGCGACGGCGTAGTCCACGTTGATCACCACGCAGCCGGCCGTGGCGGCTATGTAGCGGCAGATGTGGTCGTCCTGCTCGGGGCGGGCGACCACGAAACCGCCGCCGTGGAAGTTGACGTACACGGGGGCGGGGGCCGTGGCGGCGGCCGACGGTCGGTAGACGGTGCAGGTCACCGGTCCGGCGCCGGTCTCCACCCGGATGGATTCCGTGCGCTTCGGGATGTCGGTGAAGCGCAGATCCTTGTGCACGCGGCTCATCATTCGGCCGAGCAACAGCTGGATCCCTCTGGCCTGGATTCTGGGCTTGAATGGCGCGGCTTGCCCCATCGCTACAAAGCTAAAGTATCAGGATTCCTGATAATGGATGCTCGTCCCCGATCACGCAAGGGGGAAGCGCGAGCCGACTGCCGCATGGTGGATGGACGCTCTAGCCTCGATCTTTCTTGAGGGTCCGCCGACGGAGTCGGTGGACCCTTTTGCTTTCCGGAGCTGATGCCGGGCAGGCCGGTGGCCCGGCTGTCGCGTCGGGTGGGCGCCGGGTTCCACTGCCCGGGGCGGGTGATGCTGTCGCAGGGACGGTGGGTTGCTGGTCAGCCGGGGTCGGGCAGGAGCGCGAGCCGTTCAAGGGCGGCGGTGATCTCGCCGGTCCAGGGCCAGTGCCGGGCGAGGCGGAGAATCCTGCGCCGACTGGTGGTGACGAGCTGGCCGGCTGCGGAAAACAGGCGGAACCGCAAGCGACGCGGTTCCCAGAGCCTCGCCCGGCCGGTCAGGGCGAGCATGGGCATCCAGGCCAGCAGGTCGAGCGCGATCTGGACGATCTCCATCCAGACCCGGTTCTGGGCGGTGTCGTGCAGGGGCAGGTTGCGCAGGCCGGTGGCCCGGGCAGCCCGGATCCGGTCCTCGGCCCGTGCCCGGAGCCGGTGACGGAGTTCGAGCTCGGCGATCGGCCGGCCGGTGGTGTTGGTCGCGAAGCACGTGATCCGCATGCCGTCCGCGTCCGTGATCCTCAACTGGGCGCCGGGATGGGGCCTTTCCTTGCGGACGATGAGCCGCATGCCCTTGGGCCAGCCGTTAAGGAGCTTGCCGGTGAGCTCGGCGACCCAGGCCCCGTCCCGGGCCTCACCGTCGGCCTCGACGGCCGGGGTCCAGGCCGAGGCGGGGACCTTCAGTACGTGTTCGTGGATCGCTTCGGTGACCGTCATGCCGACCGAGTAGGACAGCCATCGGCCCCGCTTCGCGAGCCAGGACACGAAGTCG
>NZ_AEJC01000346.1 GCF_000317595.1 Streptomyces ipomoeae 91-03
CACGGACCACGGCCGCGAGCGGCGCCCGTTCCTCGACCAGGCTGTCGAAGTGATCGATGACGCCCAGCGCACTGGCCGCCGCGTCGTCGACGACTTCCAGTCTGCCGATGAGATCACGCACGCCAACCTCCAGAGCCCACTATCGCGCCGACGCCGTGTCGCGGCCAGCCCGGCTTCTCAGTGGGCGGTTCGAACCGCCCACTCAGACCTCGAGGGCGCGCCGCACGAATTCGTCGCGGGTCGCGTTGGAGGCCTGTGACACAGCCGCGTGGGCCGCGACCCCGTCGAATCCGTGGAAGGCGCCGCCCCACATGTGGAGGTCGACGTTCACACCCGCTTCGGACAAGCGCCTCGCATAGGTGAGAATCTCGTCGCGGAACGTCTCTGCCGAGCCGGTGTCGATGTAGGTGCGGGGGAGACCGCTGAGGTCTTCGGCACGGGCCGGAGCGGCGTACGGCGACACGTCGGGTCCGCCGCGCCGCTCACCCAGCAGTGCGGTCCAGCCGTAAAGGTTGGCGTTGCGGTCCCAGACTCCCTCCCCGTCCAGCATGCGGCTGCTGTGCGTCTCGCAGCGGTCGTCGAGCATGGGGCAGATCAGCACCTGGTGGCTGAGCTTGGGGAAGGCGCGATCGCGGGCCATCAGCGCGGTACCGGCTGCCAGGCCGCCCCTGGCGCTTATGCCGGCGATGAGTAGGCGCTCGGGGTCGATGCCCAGATCGGCCGCGTTCTTCGCCGTCCACACCAGCCCGGCGTAGCAGTCCTGCACCGGAGCGGGGTCGGGGTGCTCCGGGGCCAGCCGGTACTCGACCGACACCACGACGGCGTTGCCTTCCACGACGTGGGGGAGCAACAAACCCACCCCCTGCCGACGGTCTCCGACGACCATCCCACCACCGTGAACGTAGTAAATGCCCGCCCTGGGCCCGCTGTCCTCGGCAGGGCTGAGGATCAGCAGCGTGATGTCCGGCGCGCCGTCCGGTCCGGGGACCTGGCGCTCCTCCACCCTCACTGCCCCGCCCGCTGTCAGGTCCACCGGTTCCATACCGAAGTCCCCGTCCGAGAGTTGCCGCATCATCGGGAGGGTCTCATGCGACAAAGGCGGCATCATGCCGGCCATGGCTTCTGCGACGGGAGCGAGTTCCGGGTCGAACGGCGGGCGGGTCGTCACAGCGCCGAGGATGTCTGCCGTCGTCTGGTCGGCCATGGTTCTCTCCTTGCGGGAACGCGACGGGAACGTGTGGCCTCCACTCTCCGGGGCGGGCGCTGGTGGAGAAACCCGCAGGTGGCGGGAAGTGTTCCCGCCGGCCCCGCCAGATGGCGGGGCCCCGGCTCCTCGCAGCGGACGACGAGGCGTTCGGCGTCCAGTTCGACGCCGACCGAGACCCGTGCGGCAGCGGGTCACAGCGGCATCGGATCGTCCTCGTACTTCTGCTTCAGAGCGGCGAGCACCTCCCGCAGACCCGGCACCGTTTCCTCGGCCGCTCTCCGCCACGCGATCCCGGCCCTCAGGGCCATGCCGGGTTCGTCGAGCGGTACCACGCGGAAGGCCGGCGCGGCGAAGACACGTGTGGCGGGCAGATCGTCGTCACCGAGGACGGTGAGGGTCAGTGCGCCGGTGCGCAGCACGTGGGCGGCGGTCTGTACGACGTCGTTGTGCGGAAGATCCACCAGGTGCGTGACACCGGCATTCAGAAGCGCGGCCCTGCTCTCGCCCACCACGGACGGGTGCACCTTGGCCGAGGTCATCAGCACCTGACGGTCCCGCAGGTCCCGCAGGGTCAGCGAGGCGCGGGTGGCGAGTTCGTCGGTCGCCGGCATCACCATGCCGAGGGAGCCACTGGCGATGATCAGGCTTTCCGTGCCGGATGTGCCGGCCGGAAGGTGGACGACGGCGAGATCGATGCGGTCGGCGGTGAGCTGGTCGAGGAGTTCGGACGAGGAAGCCAGGGTGACGGGCAGTTCGACACCCGGAGCGGTCTCGCGGTAGACGGTGAGGACCGTGGCCATGACTTTCGGCGGAGTCAGGGGAGCCGCGCCGAGCCAGCAGCGTGGGACGTCCGGGTGGTCGTGTGCGAGGTCTCGCAGGCCGTCGAAGTCCCGCACCACCGCCCTGGCGCGTTCGCGGAACACCTTCCCGAAAGAAGTCAGCTCCACGTGATGGTGCTCGCGGACGAACAGGTCACGGTCGAGTTCGTGCTCCAGTTCCCGGATACGGCGACTCAGTGGTGAAGCCGTCACATGCAGGCGCTCCGCGGCCCGGCCGAAGTGCAGTTCGTCGGCGACGGCCAGAAAGTAGCGAAGCTGCTGGATGTCCACAGGGCCAGTAGATCACCGGCCCCGCGTCCGCCTCCAGAACCAGCGACGTTGCCGTTTCGGTCACGTGCACATGAGCGAAACGGACGTGTACAGGCGCCCGTGTGCCGGGCCAGGCTGATGCACGGAAACGCGGTGTTCATACGGCCGACATCAGGCCGCCGCAGGTCTCCGACGTGCGCGGGTGCGGAGGTTCGCTCCCCGACCCCGGCGTGATCCCCCTCTGCCCCTCGGCTTCGGGTCGGTCCGCCGTGCCCTGCGTCGGTGCGCGCGGCGCCGACCGGCCCGGCCCAGGAGGCGAACGATGACCGGAGCAGTGACTGGCGGGGACACGTCGGCGCCCCTGTACGGGGTCCGGGTGGTCGACACCACCGATGGACGTGGCGAGGGAGTGGGCCGTTTCCTCGCGGGCCTGGGCGCCGACGTGATCCTGGTGGAGCCGCCCGGCGGCGCGCGTGCCCGCAACCGGGCCCCGCTCCACGAGGGAACCAGCCTCTATTTCGCCGTGCGCAACGCGGGCAAGCGCGGCGTCACCCTCGACCTGGACGCCGAGGGCGGCCGACACGACCTGCGGGTGCTGCTGGACACGGCGGACATCTGGATCGAGTCCGACCGATCCGGCGTGCCGGGCTTCGACTACGAGAGCGTCGCGGCCCGTAATCCCCGCCTCGTCCTGGTCACCGTCACCGACTTCGGGCTGACCGGCCCCTGCGCGGGATACGCGGCGACCGACGCCGTGCACGCGGCCCTCAGCGGTCTCCTGTGCCGTTCCGGTCTGCCCGGGCGCCCACCGCTTCCGCCTCCGGGTTCGATCGTCACCGAGTCCGCATGTCTGCAGGCCGCGTGGGTGGCCCTGCTCGCGCACTACAGCAGCCTTGGGACCGGGCGCGGCGACCACATCGACTTCTCCGTGCACGATGCGGTCACTCAGATCCTGGACCCAGGTTTCGGTATGGGCGGCTCCGCCATCGGGGGCCGACGCGCGGCCGACCTGCCGCCCGGCAGGCCCGCCGCCGGGCATCTCTACCCGATCTTCCGCTGTGCCGACGGCCTGGTGCGCGTCTGTGTGCTGAGCCCGCGGCAGTGGCGCGGGATGCGGGCCTGGCTGGGCGAGCCGGAGGAACTGGCCGACCGGCGCTACGAGAACATCGCCGTGCGCTTCCAGGAGGCCGACCGGATCCACGCCCGGATCGCCGACCTCTTCCGCGACCGCTCCCGCGACGACCTCGTACGGCAGGGCCAGGAGCACGGGGTGCCCATCGCCGCCGTTCTGACCGCCGGCGACGCCCTGCGCGCCGAGCACTATCTGGAGCGCGGGGCGCTCGCGGACACCGAACTCGCTCCCGGCCTCACGGCTCGCGTACCGGCGGGATTCCTGGAGATCGACGGAGCGCGACCGTCCCCCCTGCGCAGAGCCCCGCTGCCGGGTGAGCACACCGACGAGGTCCTCGCCGAAGTGCGTGCGCGCGTCGAGCCGGTACGCGGCGAGACGCGGCCCGAACGCGGCCACCCCTTGGCCGGGCTGCGCGTCCTCGACCTCGGTGTCATCGTCGCCGGAGCGGAACTGGGCCGGCTCCTCGCCGACCACGGCGCCGATGTGATCAAGGTCGAGAACCGCGCCTTCCCGGACGGCGGACGGCAGTCCGTCACCGGCGAGATCATCACCGCGTCGGCGGCCTGGGGCCACCGCAACAAGCGCAGCCTGGGCCTGAACCTGCGCGACCCGGAAGGCGTCGGCCTCTTCAAGCGGCTCGCCGCCGCAGCCGACGTCGTCCTGTCCAACTTCAAGCCCGGCACGCTGGAGTCCCTCGGACTCGGCCCGGACGTACTTCTCGGACTGAACCCCCGTCTCGTCATCGCGGACAGCAGCGCCTTCGGCGCGAGCGGTGCGTGGAGCCGGCGCATGGGATACGGGCCGCTGGTGCGCGCCTCGACCGGGCTGAGCGACCTGTGGCGCTACCCCGACGATCCGGACGGCCACAGTGACTCGATCACCATCTACCCGGATCACGTGGTCGGGCGGGTCGGCGCGGCGGCCGTCGTGGCCCAGTTGGCGCGGCTGCGCCGTACCGGCCGCGGTGGCACCGTCGGCATCGCGCAGGCGGAGATCATCCTGGACGCCCTGGCCGAGCACCTGGCGGGGGAGTGGCTGAACCCCGGATCGCTGCACGCCGGAGCCGTGACCGCCGACCTGGTGGTGCCGTGCGCCGGTGACGACCAGTGGTGCGTGATCGGCATCCGCGACGACGCGGACTGGAACCGTCTGTGTGCGGTGGTCGGACACGAAGACCTGGCCGCCGACCCGGAGTTGGCCCGGCCCGAGGGACGCCGGGCCGGCCGCCGGCGGATCGCGGAGGCCCTGTCGTCCTGGACCGCGTCCCGTTCCCCGCGGGAGGTCACCGACCTGCTCCAGGCCTGCGGAGTTCCGGCGGCGCCGATGCTGCGGGTCCACGAACTGTTGACCGACCCGCAGTTGACAGCCCGCGGCTTCTTCGCCGAGCTGCGTCAGCCGACCCTCGACGAGCCCCTGCCCGCCGAGGCCCGCCCCGCTCACTCGCGCCACCTCGCCGACCCGCCGCAGCGCCCCGCCCCGCTGCCCGCCGAGCACACCCGGGAGCTCAGCCGTGAGCTGCTGGGCCTGTCCGAGGAAGAAACCGACAAGCTCCTCGCCCGAGGAGTGCTGGAGACCCTTGAGGAGACACCGACCGTGAGTTC
>NZ_AEJC01000347.1 GCF_000317595.1 Streptomyces ipomoeae 91-03
CCACGACAGCCACCGGCTGGCCGACCTCGTCGCCAATGTGCGGGAACTGCTGCTCACCACCGGCCTGTTGGCGGCGGCGGACCCGGACCATACCCTGATCGGCACCGCTCGGCGAAACTACCGGCCCGGCGGCGCCCTGCGGGTGCACGGGGTGTGCCGGGAGCCGGTGATCGCGGCCACCGGGTACGGCGGTGTCGTCACGCATCTCGTCTCCGACGACGGGCGCTGGTTCTCCGTCGCCGACGTCAAACCCGGCGGCCCGGCCCGCGCCCGGGGTGCCGCCACGGCCACCGTCGCGCTCGGTTCGGGCACGCTCAACCACGCCCAGCTGGCCCGCGGCGGTCTGCTGATCTCCGGTGCCACGCTTTCTCCGGACGGCCGCCTCGGCTCCGGCAAGGGGGTGCGGGCCACTCCGGTCGCCGGTCTGTCCTGGACGTCGGGCCCGCTCTCGGCACTGTTCGCCCGCCCCTTGGCCGAGGTCGTCGCCGAACGGCTCACCGAGGCTCCGGGTGCCGACCCGGAACGTGCAGAGCAGACGGCCCGTGAGTTGATCGGCTGCGACCTGATCCTCGTCGGCGCGGCCGGCGACCACCTTCTCGCCCGTGAACTCACCCCCGGACGACCGGACGAGGAGGGCCTGCTGATCCGGTTGACCCCGGCCAACGGCCACCCCGACCTCGCCCACACGGCCAACCTCCGCCGACTCGCGTCCCGGCCGGGGCTGCGGCTCCGCGTGATCGGCCGCCTGGACCCCGACCGCGCCGCGACACTCCGCCCGCTCGCGGTCGGCCCCGTGCCGGGCACCGAGGCGACACTGCGGCTGCCCGCGGACTGGCAGGGCCACGCCGACCTGGGCTACGACCGCCTCGAAGGCGTACACCTCCCACCGCCCGACGCCCTGCCGACCGTGGACGGCCTCGCCGACCTGCCGCCGGACCCGCTGGCCGAGGCCCCCCTGTGGCGGCTCCGCCGACTGGTCGAGGTCGCCGTGTCCGGGGGCCGCCGGGCCGTCGCCGAACCGGCGCGCGACGGCGACCGGAGCGGAGGCGGGGCGGCGCTGCGGCGCAGCGGGTTCCGTACGGCCGCCGACCTCGCCGCCGCCCTCACCGCGGAGGCCGACCGCCGCACCCGCGACGTCTTCGGCCGCACCGACGAGGCCGACCCCGACCGCTACGCCCGAGCATGGCTGGCCGCGGCCGTCTATCTCACCACCACGGAACGCGCCCTCGTCCAGTCCACCTGGCGACCACCCACCACCTGACACCCCACGAACCAACGCCGGCCCGGCCTGACACCCCACGAAGCAACACCGTCCCGACCCGATCCCCCACGCTCCACCGAACCGAACCGAACCGAACCGAACCGAACCGAGCCGGGCCGAGCCGGGACGGCAAGGCGGCATCAGCGAAGCCCGGCCCACCGAGACCGGTGCCCGCTCCTCTGCCGCCCAGCACATCACTCGTTCGGGCGAATCCGCCGCTGCGCTCCGACCATCTGACCGCAAGGGGGCGGACCGTCGTCGGGGGCTCGGAGGGACCGAATGCGGGGACCAGATGGTGGATTGGCTTCTATCGTGGAACCGCACAGTGACAATCGGCGCCGAGGCAGGCAGGTCATGAGGGAAGCGCCCATCGACTACGCGGCGGTCTTCCGGGCCCTGCCGGGCATGGTGGCGCTGCTCACCCCCGACCTGGTGTACGTCGACGCCAACGACGACTTCCTGCGCCTGGCCGGGCGCACCCGCGAGCAGTTGCTGGGCCGGTACATCTTCGACGTCTTCCCCGAGAACCCGAACGATCCGGCCGCGGCCGGCATGCGGGAGACCGAGGCGTCGATGCTGCGCGTGGTGGCCACCGGCGAGCGGGACACGATGGCGCTGCTGCGCTACGACATCGAGGATCCCCAGCGGCCCGGCCACTGGGAGGAGCACTACTGGAGCCCGGTCAACGCCCCCGTCCTCGGTCCGGACGGGAAGGTCGCGCTGATCGTGCACCGGGTGGAGGAGGTCACCGAACTCATCCGCGCCTTCGGCGGCCCGGCCGGCGACAGCAGGTCCCGGGTGCTGGAGGCCGAGCTCTATACGCGCGCCCGCGAACTGCAGGAGGTCAACGAACGGCTGCGTCAGGCGCACGCCCACGAACGCGAGGTCGCCCTGGCCCTGCAGGCGGCGATGCTGCCGCCGCCCCGCCCGACCGGACCGCACGAGGCGGCGGTGCGTTACCGGCCCGCCGTCGGCGCGCTGAACGTGTGCGGCGACTGGTACGACCTGGTCGATCTGCCCGGCCGGAGCCTCGCGGTCGCCGTCGGCGACGTCGTCGGCCACGGTCTGGCCGCCGCGTGCGCCATGGGCCAGTTGCGCAGTGCCCTCAGCGGCGCCACCCGCCTCGCGGGCGGTCCCGGTGAGGCACTGGACGCCCTCGACCGGTACGCCCGCGAGGTCGAGGGCGCCGAGTCGACCACCGCGGTGACGGCCTTCATCGACTGGGACAGCCACACCGTCACCTACAGCAGCGCCGGCCACCCGCCGCCCACCCTGCTGCATCCCGACGGCACCGTGAGCTTCCTCGACCAGGCCACCGATCCACCACTCGGCGCCCGCCCGGCGCCCGTCCCCCGCCCTCAGGTCGGTACGTCCTTCGTGGACGGTGCCGTGCTGGTCCTGTACACCGACGGGTTGATCGAACGCCGTACCGAAAGCATCGACACAGGCCTCGCCCGCCTCGCCGACTCCCTCACCCGACACCGCCACCACGCCCCCGAACCCCTGGCCGACGCCCTCCTCACCGACCTCCTCCCTCACTCCGGCAACACCGACGACACCGCACTCGTCGTTCTGCGCCTGTGACGGTCCGCCGACCCCCGACCGACCGAGGCCGGCGGGCACAGGGCCAGGGCCCGGCTCCTCACCACGTCGAGGGACCGGCCACCCTCAGGAAGGCTCCGCACCGACAGGCTCGGTGGTCATGCGGCGGGTCACCTCGCCGAGGCCGTCGGCGAGGGCGCGTACCTGGTCGGGGGTGAGTACGTCCATGAGGAGGTCCCTGACCAGTTCGACATGGCCGGGGGCCGCCTGCTCCAGCAGGGCCATGCCCTCACCGGTGAGTACGGCGTAGACCGCGCGCTCGTCGCTCGGGCAGAAACGTCGGCGCACCAGTCCGGCCTTCTCCATCTGGCCGATCTGATAGGTCAGCCCGCTCTTGGAGTTGACGAGGGCGTCGGCCAGTTCGGTCATGCGCAGCTCCCGGTCGGGGGCGCCGCTGAGCCGGGCCATGATCTCGTACTGCAGCCCGGACAGGCCGAAGTCCCGCTTGAGCCGCTGCTCCAGCTGCCGGTACAGCAGCGCGTGCGCGGAGCTGGAGCGGGGACACACCCGGGGGAAGATCGCCCTGATCCCCTGGTCCGCTGATCCCTTGGCCTGCTGCCCCCCTGCCCCCACCCGACCGGGCCGGTCATGGCTTCGCGCCCGAGCCGTCGAGCAGGACCGGGATCCGGCCGGCCTCGGCGAGGCGGGTGCGGAGCCGGGCGGCGTCCTGGCCGGGCGGTAGGCCGTAGGCGCGACGGTACTCGCGGTTGAACTGGGTGGCGCTGACGTAGCCGACCGCCTGGGCGACCTGAGCCGCCGTCCCGTCGCCCGCGAGCAGTCGCCGTCGCGCCTCCTGCAGCCGCAGGTGCTTCTGGAACTTGAGCGGGCTCATACCGGTGGCCGCCTTGAAGTGCCGGTGCAGCGTGGCCGGGCTCATCCGGGCCCGCTCGGCGATCTCGTCGATGCCGAGCGGCTCGGTGTAGTGGTCGCGGATCCAGCGTGCCGCCGTACGGATCCGGGAGGCGGCGGAGTCGGCCAGCGACCAGTGGCGCAGGACGGGGCCGAGCGGACTGCGCAGCAGCCGGTAGAGGATCTCGCTCTCGATCCGGGGCGCCAGAGGCCGGATGTCCTCCGGGGTGTCGAGCAGATGGATCCACCGGGTGACCGCGTCGACGAGCTCCGGGGCCATCGGCGCGGCGACCTTCGCGGTGACGGCCGGTGGTGACAGTGCGTCGATTTCGGCCAGCTCCATCTGCTCGGCGGCGAGCGCCTTGCTGTCGAGCCGCATGACCGCGGCCCGGTAGGGCACCTTCTCGAAGGCGGCGGTGACGGGCAGATCGAGGGTGAACAGGGCCATCTCGCCGGGGGGCGTGACCCAGCTGCGCTCGCCCGCCGAGGTGCGCTTGGCGCCCTCGGCGATGAAGCAGATCATCGGCTCGTACGTCACGTCCATCGGCTCGATGAGTTCGTCGAGCGAGACCAGCGACAGCCTGGGCACAGCGGTCTCGGACCACTGTCCCTGACAGTGCCGCTCGACGGCGCGGGCCAGCCTGTCCAGCATGAGACACAGCCTTCCTTGAGAGGATCAGGCAATCCTATGCGATCGATGCCCCATGACGCCCCGCTGTCGCGCTCCTACCGTTGACGGCATGACACAACACGACAGGAACCTTCCGCACCGCACGCTCGGCACCCAGGGTCTGGAGGTCGGCGCCATCGGGCTGGGCACGATGGGCATGACGATGGCCTATGGCGCCCCCGACGAGCAGGGCGGTATCGACACGATCCGGCGCGCGTACGAACTGGGCGTCACCTTCTTCGACACCGCCGAGCTGTACGGCATGGGCACCGGCAGCAACGAGCAGTTGCTCGGCCGGGCCGTGAAGGACTTCCGCGACGACGTGGTCCTCGCGACCAAGTTCGGTTTCGATCTGAGCGATCCGGGCAAGGTCGGCGCCGCCCTGGACAGCCGCCCCGAACACATCCGCGAGGTCACCGAGAACAGCCTGCGCCATCTCGGCACCGATCACATCGATGTCCTCTACCAGCACCGCGTCGACCCGGACGTCCCCATCGAGGACGTCGCCGGAACCGTCGGCGAGCTGATCGCGGAAGGCAAGGTGCGCTACTTCGGGCTGAGCGAGGCCGGCCCCGACGTCATCCGCCGCGCCCACGCCGTGCACCCGGTGTCCGTGCTCCAGACCGAGTACTCGGTGTTCGAGCGGGCCGTGGAGGCCGAAGTGCTGCCGGTCGTCCGCGAGTTGGGGATCGGCTTCGTGCCGTACTCGCCGCTGGGCCGCGGCTTCCTCACCAGCGCGGTGAAGCCCGCCGCCGAGTACCCCGCGGACGACATGCGCAGCTGGGACGAGCGCTGGCAGCCCGGGAACTACGAGAAGAACCTGGCCGCCGTGCGCGAGTTGACCGCCCTGGCCGAGGCCAAGGGCATCGCGGTCACCCAGCTCGCCCTGGCCTGGCTGCTGGCCCAGGGCGACGACATCGTGCCCATCCCCGGCACCCGCAGCCCCCACCGCCTGGCGGAGAACGTCGCCGCCGCGCACGTCACCCTCACCGCCGAGGACCTGGCCCGCATCCAGGAGATCCTCCCGCACGGCGCGGCCGGCGCCCGTTACCCCGAGGGCTGGATGCCCACCTGGTAGCAGCCACGGCTCCGGCCGTGCGCGTCGCGGCCGACAGCCGCGACGCGGACAGTCCGGTCAGCGGTGGCAGGTGGTGAGGCCCGGTTTCCAGGGGCAGGCGAGGGCGGCGAAGCCGCCGTTGGGGGTGCCGTCGCCGGAGGGCGCCGTACGACCCGGCGCGCCGGAGGTTGCGGAGCGAGGCGGTCTCGGCGGCGGTGTCGGAGGGGAAGCTGTGTCCGACGCCGATCAGCAGTTCGTCGCCGGTGCGGCGGTACGAGGTGACGGTCCGGCCGCCGCCGGTGAGGGGCTGGAGCACCTGCTCGGTGCCATCGGCGGTGGTCCGTGTGGTCCAGGGCGGGTTGGGGGTGTAGTCGGCGGGCGGGGCCTCCTGGATCTTCCGGGGGCTGATGGCCTCCTCGGGGTGGAAGGTCCAGGTGACCTGTTCGTCGCCGTCGGCCGTGGCGCGGACGGCCAGGACCTCGTCGTGGACGATCGCGGAGAGGGTGAGCGTGCCCTCGGTGGTGGCGATCGTGCCGGTGAACTCGGCGTTCCACAGGCTCAGCCGCCAGTCGACGGCGGTGATGGTGCCGACCGGGTCGAGGGTGAGGTACCCGACCGGCAGCCGACAGGTGCCCCAGCCTCCCCCACTGCCTGAAGGGCGTGGGGGCACCCCCAGCCGAACTCGGGCCGGTGGTCCTGGACCCGGCCGTGCTGGACGGTGAAGCGGATCTTGTTGGCGCCCGGTTCCTGGTACACCATGCTGCCGAGCAGCCCGTCGCCGAGGAACGGGCCCTCGTACCAGCGGGTGGGCAGCTTGGTCCGCAGCAGGTCCTGGCCGCGCAGGAACCCTTCCCAGGCCCGGTCGCCCGTCATGGTGTCGCGGAGTTGCCAGGGACGTCTGTCCCGTCCGATCACCGGGTCGGCTTCGGCGGACCGGGCCGCCGGTAAGGGTGGGGCGGCGTGGGATGTGCCGGGCTGGGCGGCGGCTGCGGCGCCGCCCAGCGCGGTGCCGATCACCGCTCTGCGGGGCATCGGTGAGTGTTTCCCCGGCTGTGAGGTCATCATCGTCCTCCAGACCTGACGGATCCTCGATACATCGGGTGTATCGCCGAACGTAGGCAGCCCTCGTGCACCTGTTAATGGTCTGGACCGCGAAGGCACTCGGCGGCACATAGAGGGCAGACGGGCACAAAGTAGCGATGATCTGGATTCCGAGCCCACATCGACAGACCAACCAAAGCTCTTGACTCATCCGATGTATTGGGGTTGCCTGCGATGAGACTTCACCCCCCACGGTCATCGGAGGACACACGATGAACAGGAGAACCGTCTTACGGGCCGGAGCCGGGCTGTTGGCCGGCGGTACCGCGCTCGCCCTGCCGCAGGGCCCGCTCGCGAGCGCCACGACGGCGGCGACAGCCGAGCCCGCCGCCGATCCGACCGACGGCTGGACGCAGACCTCGTTCGCGTGCAGCTGGCAGAAGCCCTGGAACCTCGATCTCGCCGACCGGCACAGTTACAGCGGGGGCGTCCACCGCATGTGGGTCCACGCCACCGACGAGCCGTTCGAGGAGGGCAGCACCACGGATCCGCGCACGGAGATGCGCTGGAAGAACGACTACAAGACCGGTGACCGCATGTGGGACGCCGACGTCTGTCTGCCGTCCGGCTCCGACGGCGCCTCCTTCGTCCAGATCCTGCGCAGCGTCCGCCCCTCGGGCACCCCCGCCACCGACATCATGCTCAACGTCTACGACACGGACGGCGGCACCGTGCGGCGCTATGACGGCACGGTGCTCAGGACGAACGCGTACGACACCTGGTTCAACGTGAAGATCGCCCACGCGGCGAGCAGCGGGACCGGGACCATCAAGGTCTACTTCGACGACTCCCTCGTCCTGACGGTCGCCGACCGGGGCCCCGCCACCCGTTACTTCAAGAACGGCGTCTACAACCACGGCTCCGGCCGCGTCGAGGCCCGTTTCCGCGACATCCGCCACTGGACGCGATGACCTGGGCGGACAGGCCCTGGCCCCGGTGACGAGGCGCCGGAAGCCCGTCCGACTGGACCGGTCCCGGCGAGCGGCGCAGCCTGGAGTGAAGGAGATCCGCGCGCGGAGGTGATCTCAGTGGAAGCCAAGCAGTGGACCGTGCAGATCTACATCACCGAGGACGGCGACGACACGCATGCGCGTGCCGTGCTGGAAACCCGGGCCACGTCGACCGTCGCCGGCCAGGGCACCGCCCGGCGCAACCCGATCGACCGGCCGATCCCCGAGATCGGGGACGAACTCGCCGCGAGCCGGGCCCTGGAGGACCTGGCGATCCGGCTGCACGATGTGGCCGCCGACGACATCGTGCAACTGACCGGCCCCGTCCGC
>NZ_AEJC01000348.1 GCF_000317595.1 Streptomyces ipomoeae 91-03
ACCCCGGAAAAGTCCGAGGAGAAGGCCTCAGATGCTGAGGCCCTTGCTGCGCAGCCACGCCGCCGGGTCGATGCCGCTGGCGGCGCCACCGGGGTGGACCTCCAGGTGAAGGTGGGCACCGGTCACGTTGCCGGTGGCGCCGACGCGGCCGATGACATCGCCGGTGGCGACCTTCTGACCGACGCTGACGCCGATGGAGGACTGGTGGGCGTACCAGAGCTCGGTGCCGTCATCGAGGGTGAGGACGGTCTTGTAGCCGTACGAGCCGTCCCAGCCCGCCTGCGTGATCGTGCCGCTGTGCACGGCCTTGATCAGGGTGCCGGTGGGGGCGGCGAAGTCGAGGCCGGTGTGGTAGCCGGAGGACCAGTACGAGCCGGCCTGCCCGAAGGTGGAGGTGATGGTGTACGAGGAGGTCGGCAGCGCGTACTGCTTGGCGAGCTCGGCGAGGCGCTCGGCTTCCTTCTTCTTCTCGGCCTCCTCCGCCGCCTTCTTCTTCGCGGCGGCTTCCTTGGCCTCGGCTTCCTTCTTCTCCTCGGCGGCCTTCTCGGCGGCCTTCTCCGCGGCGGCGGTCTGCGCGGCCTCGGCGGCCTTCAGGTCGACCGCGTCCTGCTGGGACTCGGCCTGCTGGATGATGCGGGCACGCAGTGCCTCGCCGGCGTTCGTGGTGCCCTGCTCGGTGTCGGCGGCGATCAGGCCGGCGCTGCTGAGCGGGGTGGTGGAGCCCTGCGGCTCGTCCTCGGCGGCGTCGTCGGCGAAGACCGAGCCGACGTTCGGCATGTCGGGCATCGAGATGGACACCGGGGGCTTGCCGGTCTGCGCGCTGGCCATGCCGGCGCCGCCGACGGCGGCTATGACACCGACGCCGAGAACCGTGGAGCTACGGGCGAGCCCGCCGCGCTGTCGCTGCTTGGCGACGCGGTGCCGGCCGCGGACGGGGCGAATGGATTCCGCGGTGGGGTTCCACTCCTGCCAGGGGCCCTCGTTGTCGCTGTCGTAGCTGCCGAAGCCGAAGGTCTGGCTCTCGCCGTCGCGTTGGCTGGGCACGAACGGGGCTTCGGTCGCGGACCGGTTGGACGCCACGTAGGCGTACTCCTTCCTTCCTTCTCGCCTACCGGGTTAGCTGACGGGTTCGGAGCAGGAAGGTCTCCTACGCGCGTAAACCGGCCGTGCTGCCACGACGGCTTCCGCGCGATTCACCCCAGGGTGGTGGTTCCCCGGTTCCCGTACACCGGTACGGGATTCGGCGCGTGCGCACGGAGCCGCCTCTTGTGACGGCTGGGACGACCGCGCTGCGTTATCGAACGTTAATAGACGCGGGGGCCGCATTCCAAGCAGTTCTGGATGATCGTTCCGGCTTTCATGCTGGACTTACGGGTCATGAGGGGCGGAAAACGGGCGAGTTGACCTTGCCTCAGGAGTAACAAGGGTCATGACGGTGCGTCAGTTGTTATGCGGAGGGAGGTCGATCGAACACGCATCGTGACGACAGATGTGACGATCATGAAGGAAATGAAAAGGTCGGCGGTCAGCCCGCCGTGAGCTCCGCCAGTGGCAGCGTGTGCTGGGTCTGCAGCACCTTCGCCCGGAGGTAGCGGACGTTGTGGGCGGTGGTGAAGACCCCGGTCGGCACCCGGTGCCGCACCCCGACGCCGAGGTCGCGCAACTGCTGCGCCTTGTCGGGGTTGTTGGAGAGCAGGTCCAGCTCGCCGACACCGAGGGCGCCCAGCATCTGCGCGGCGGCCGTGTAGTCACGACCGTCCTCCGGGAGCCCGAGCGCCGCGTTCGCCTCGTACGTGTCGAGCCCCTGGTCCTGAAGGGCGTACGCGTCGAGCTTGTTGTACAGACCGATGCCGCGCCCCTCCTGACGGAGATAGAGGAGAACCCCTCCCCGGTCGGCGATCCGCTCCACCGCCTCACGCAGCTGCGGACCGCAGTCGCAGCGGGCCGAGCCGAAGACGTCGCCGGTCAGGCACTCGGAGTGCAGCCGGACCAGCGGGGCGGCACCGGGCGCGGGGTCGCCGAGGACGATCGCCACGTGCTCCTGGCCGTCGACGAGGCCATGGAAGGTGACCAGTTCGGCGTCGACGCCGTAACCGTCGTGGAAGCGCAGGGGCACCCGGACGCGGGCACGCGGGGTGGCGGCGGGGAAGTCGGGCATACGGGGCCTCCGGTCCTGTGCGGGTCGATCCATCGCGCTTCACTCTGCTTCAGATTTGAAGCAAAACGCTCAGGTGACTCTAACCCCTGCTTCAAAATTCAAGCAACAAGATTTCGGATGGATCACATTCCCGGCGCGACCGAGAGGAGCGAGAGGAGGCCGTCACCGGCCCGACGACGGGCACGACCTCCGTCGCCACGGCAGTTCGTCCGCGCCCGACACCCGCTGTTCGCCCTCGCCGCCCTGGATCGCCGCCGCGATCCCGGCGCAGATCTCCTCCAGCTGACCGATCTGCTCGGGGCGGAGGTGGTCGAAGACCGCCTTGCGGACCGTCGCGACGTGGCCCGGTGCCGTACGTTCCAGCAGGGCCATGCCCTCGTCGGTGAGTACGGCGACGCTGCCCCGCTTGTCCCACTGGCAGTCCTCGCGCCGCAGCACGCCGTCCTTCTCCAGCCGGGTCACGGCGTACGTCAGCCGACTGCGCGTGATCTTCAGATGCTCGGCGAGGTCGGTCATCCGCATCCGGCGGTCCGGCGTCTCCGAGAGGGCGGCCAGGATGGAGTAGTAGAGGTGCGGGAGGCCGGCCTCCTGCTGGAGCTGCCGGTCGAGCGCGTCCTCCAGGAGCGAGCTCGCGGCGATGAATGCACGCCAGGCGCGCTGCTCCTCGGGGGTGAGCCAGCGGGTCGTCATGCGTACAGTGTAGTTATTGCTTAAAACTTGAACCAAGACCATCGCAGCTATGGAGCGCGCCCATGCCCCAGCCCTACGTCCTGCTGTCCGCCGCCGTCTCCCTCGACGGCTGTCTGGACGACACCGGGCCCGGGCGGCTGCTGCTCTCCGGCCCGGCCGACTTCGACCGGGTCGACGAGGTGCGCGCGGCCAGCGACGCCATCCTGATCGGCGCCGGCACCCTGCGCACCGACAACCCCCGGCTGCTGGTCAACTCCGCCGAGCGGCGCGCGGCCCGGGTCGCCGCCGGGCTCCCGGAGTACCCGCTGAAGGTCACGGTCAGCGCGTCCGGCGATCTCGACCCGGCGGCCCAGTTCTGGCACACCGGCGGCGAGAAGGTCGTGTACACGACGGACAAGGGTGCGGAACGGCTGAAGGAGAGCGGTCTCGCCGCGGACCCCGCCGCCCGCGTCGAGGTCGTGTCCCTCGGCCCCGCCGATCCGACCTGGCCGGCCGTCCTCGACCACCTCGGAGACGTACGCGGCATCCGGCGCCTCATGGTCGAGGGCGGCGGTCGTGTACACACCCAGTTGCTCCAGCAGGGGCTCGCCGACGAGTTGCAGCTGGCCGTCGCACCGGTGTTCGTGGGGGAGGCGGCGGCACCGCGGATGTTCGGGACGGGGGCGTACCCCGGTGGCCCGAGGAGCCGGCTCCGTCTGCTGGAGACCCGGCCGGTCGGGGACGTCGTCCTCATCCGGTACGTCCCCACCGTGCCCGGCACCGGCCCGGCGGTCACCCCCGCCGACCGGCACTGGCTGGCGCTGGCCTGCGAACTGGCCGCCGAGTGCCCGCCCTCGCGGACCGCGTTCAGCGTGGGCGCGGTCGTGGTCGCCGAGGACGGTACGGAGCTGGCCCGCGGACACTCCCGGGAGGGCGGCGACCTGGTGGCCCACGCCGAGGAGGCCGCCCTCGCCAAGCTCGACCCCGCCGACTCCCGGCTCGCCTCCGCCACCGTCTACAGCAGCCTCGAACCCTGCGCCCGTCGCGCCTCCCGTCCCGCGCCCTGCGCCCGGCTCGTCCTCGACGCCGGGGTACGGCGCGTCGTCACGGCCTGGCGGGAGCCGGACACGTTCGTCCAGGACGCCGCCGTCGGCAACGCGGTCCTCTCGGCGGAGGGGGTCGACGTCGTCGTACTGCCGGAGTACGAGGGGCGGGCCAAGGCGCCGAACGGGCATCTGCTCGGGGAGTGAGGGGAAGGTGATCGGCGGCCGTCGTAAACCGTGTGCTCGGGATCCCGCAGATGGCGTACACTGGTTTCAACGACGCGGGGTGGAGCAGCTCGGTAGCTCGCTGGGCTCATAACCCAGAGGTCGCAGGTTCAAATCCTGTCCCCGCTACTGAAGGCCTGGG
>NZ_AEJC01000349.1 GCF_000317595.1 Streptomyces ipomoeae 91-03
CGCCCGTTCGCGTGCGAGGAGGACATCATCCCGGCCGCCGCTGATCCGCTCGCTGATCGGAAGCCGACGCGGGCCCCAGCTGCCACAGCTCACCCGAACAGCCATCCCCGCCCAGCATCAGCCGCCGGGCCACGCACCACCCCATCGACAGCACACCCCCGCCGCCCACCTACCCGTGCGGATGCGAAACCTGCCGCAACAGCTCCCGTATCTCCCGCAGCGTCACCCCGACACTGCCATCCCCATCCCGATCGGCGATCTTCTCGAAGTGCTGCTCGGCCACCTCCAGGTCCCCCCGCCGACGAGCCAGAATCCCGGCGAAGCGGTTGCCCGCCAGATGCCCGGGATACTCCTCCAGGATCTCCGCGACGACACCCGCCGCCTCCTCGTCCCGCTCCAACTCGACGAGCAACCCGGCCAGTTCGGGCCGAGGGTCCAGCCTGGAGAACCCGTACCGTTCCCGCTCGAACTCCCCGTACCGCTCACCGGCCCGCCGCAGCCACCCCACGGCCTCCTCCACACGGCCGAGCCCGCGCAGCGCCCGCCCCAGGTAGTACGACGCCTCCACGATGCCGTTCTCCCAGGCCATCACCAGCCACCGCTCGGCCTCGGCGTACCGCTTGTACCGCACCATGCTCATGCCCGCGAGATAGGCCGGCCGGGCCAGACCGCTCTCCGCCGCGCGTACGTACCAGCGCTCCGCGAACTGTGGATCACCACCGCGCTCCTCGGAGATCCAGCCCACATGCCAGGCGGCCCGCCCGTGCCCGAGCCGCGCCGCCCGGTGGTACCAGATCCCGGCCAACCGCTTGTCCTCGGCTTCGGAGTGGATCTCGGCGATGTCGTACGCCGCTTCGGCGTCCCCCTCCGCCGCCGCGGGCTCGTAGAACGGCAGCACGTACGTGCCCTTGGCACCGCCCAGCTGATACAGCATGCGGCCGAGGTCGAGGAGTGCGCGCGGGGTTCCGGCCCGGCGGTACCACTCGGCGGCCTCCGGCAGGCGGCGCAACCAGTCGAGCGCGTCGGCGTACGCGAACCACTCCTCCGGGCCGGCGCCATCCGCCTCGGCGGCGGCGCGCAGTGCGGGCAGACGCTCCCGGCGCTCCGCGCGGGCCGGGCTCTCGTGCTGCGCCCGGAGCTCGGCGACCTCCTTGAGCGTGTCGACGATCAGCTCCTGGACGCCGTCGAACGCGTCGTGGTTCTCCTCGTCCACCCCGGTCCGGCGCAGCCACTCCTCCGCCTCGTCGAGTCGGCGCTGACGCTTGCACAGCACGCCGAGCCTGAGGCAGGCGAGGTCATGGCCGCCGTTCTCGTCGGCCGCGCGGAACCACCGCTCCGCCTCCCGCAGCTCACCGCGCTCCTCCGACCAGATTCCGAGCACGAACGCGGCGCCGGAGTACCCCAGTTCGTGGCTGCGCTCCGCGAGGGCGCGAGCCTCCGGCCACCGGCTCTCGTCCCGCTCCACGAGGATGGCCTGGTCCACGAGCGCCTTGGCGCTGCCGAGCGCGGCGGCCCGGGCGTACAGGGCCTCCGCCTCGGCGACCGTGCACGGATAGGCGTCGAACATGCCCGCGTACTCGGGGTCGCGCAGATCGCGCAACGCGTCGTAGGCGTCCTCCGCGTCCCCGTCGCGCTCCGCCTCGGCGAGGGCGTCCTGCCATCGTTCCAGGTCGTCCTGAATGCTCTCGATGATGTGGCGAGCCTGGAAGGCCTTCCGGTCCCCCTTCTCACACGCCTCGTCGAGCCGCGCCGACGCCGCGTCCCACTCCCCCCGCCCGGCCAGCATCACGGCCCCGTTGGTCAGGCACTCCACACTGCCCAACTCCGCGCCCCGCGCGTACCACTCCTCCGCCCCCGCGAGATCCCCCGCCTCCTTCAACAGCGTCGCCAGCCCGAACGCACATCCCCCGTCCCGCTCGGCCGCACTGCGGTACCACCGCTCGGCCTCCTCGAACTCCCACCGGTCTTTGTGGACGATGGCGAGCGTACGGGTGGCCTCGGCGTCCCCTTCCTCAGCGGCCTTCTCCCACCAGGGCAAGGCCTCGTCCACCTGCCCCTGTTCGGTGAGGAGTTCGGCGTACGCACGGGCGGCCCCGGGACGCCCGGCCCGGGCGGCGGCCAACTCGTCGCCGTCGTGCTCGGCGTTGTCGTTCTGTATCTCGGAGGATGTCTGCTCGCGCATCCGCAGATCGTGCCAGACGGCGGCCAACGCCCTCCCGGAAGCCCCCTGTTCTCGAAGACCCGCCTGCGCACCCCTGTGAACGCCGCCGCACGGTCATGGATTGTCCATGCCCCGTCAATCACACTCCCCTGAGTTCCCACCTCGCGCGACCCCGCCGCCGACCGGCAGGCAGGCCGATCAAGGCACTCCTTGAACACCGTTCCTGGAGACTGAGCGGGAGTGAGTCCTGTCCGTTCCACTCCCGTGAGCGCTCCTGCCGCCGGCCGCAGCACTCACGCATACGCGCAGAACACGCTCAGGTGCCGTTGTCCGCCACCTGCTCACAACCCCCGCGCTGCCGTCTCTTCATGCGAAGGCCCAGCCACTCCACCGCTCGACCCGAATGGCAACCACAGGGCCCCTGGGAGGGGAGTCCCGGTACTGTTCGTACTTGTCGCGCAGCAACCGCAAGGCGTGAAGCCGCTCCTCGCCGTCTTCCAGGATTTCGCCCTGGCCATCGGCGCGAGCCCACCACAGCGTCGACCAGTCGTCGTCGTAGTGGTCGACCAGCGCCGTCACCGAGGGGTTCTCCTGAATGTTGCGCAGCCGCCGAAGGTTCTGTGTGCTCTTGGGCTTGTGATCGACTGCGAAGTACAGGACGTCGTTCAAGACGGCGAAGGTCACCGGCACCGCATGGGGCAGCCCCGCCGTGTCGGCGGTCGCCAGCCGAGCGACGGGTGACGTGACAAAGCGTTCCCGGGCTTCGGACGGCGAGAGCTTCATGTGCCCCACCGTAGCGAGGAGGGGCGCTTTCTCTTTTCCGGAGCAGTGAACATTCATGCCGGGGAACACAGTTCC
>NZ_AEJC01000350.1 GCF_000317595.1 Streptomyces ipomoeae 91-03
GTCAGGGAAGTCGCCCCGCGCCGGGGGTACGCGCTGGGCGTGGACGCGGCGGTGGGCACCCTGCGTATGTCGTTCCTGCGCGGCCAGACCGACTCGGTCACGGTCCTGCCCACCCGGGAGACCAACCCGAAGGTCACCGCGGACGAGGTGCGGCGGGCGGTGCGCGAGTTCGCGCGGCCGGCGATGTCGGCGCCGGTCACGCTCACGGCGGGCGGGAAGCGCTTCACGATCGACCAGGCCGTTCTGAGCGAGTACCTGACGATGCGGCCGGACGACACCGGCCGGCTGACACCGGAACTCGACGGCAAGGGCCTGCGCGCCGCCCCTGCGGTGGCCCGCCCCTTGGCCGACCTCACCACCAGGGCCGAGGACGCCAGACTGCGGCTCGACGGTGAGAACGTCGTGGTGACCGAGGACGGCAGACCTGGGCAGGAGGTCACCGACAAGGCGCTGGGCAAGGCCGTGATGCCGCTGCTCAGCAAGTCAGGCCCCGCCGCCCGCACCGGCGAGGTGGCCACGCGTCTGATCCAGCCCGAGGTGACCCGCGAGAACGCCGCGCGGTTGGGGCTGACGGAGAAGATGTCCTCCTTCACCGTGAACTTCGAACCCGCCCCCTACCGCACGAAGAACATCGGCCGGGCTGCGGAACTCATCAATGGCTCCGTCGTCATGCCGAACGAGACCTGGAGCTTCAACCGGACCGTCGGCGAGCGCACCGAGGCGAACGGCTTCGTCGAGGGCATCATGATCCTCGACGACCAGTTCACCAAGGCGTCCGGCGGTGGTGTCTCCACCGTGGCCACGACCGTCTTCAACGCGATGTTCTTCGCCGGCCTCAAGCCCGTGGAGTACGGCGCCCACTCCTTCTACATCGAGCGTTACCCGGAAGGCCGTGAGGCGACGGTCGCCTGGGGCAGCCTCGATCTCAGGTTCACCAACGACTCCGGCAACGCGATGTACATCCAGGCCGAGTCCACCGACACCTCCGTGACCATCAGCTTCCTCGGCACCAGGAAGTACGACGAGATCACGTCGGTCAAGGGACCGCGCACCAACATCGAGCAGCCGGAGCAGAAGATGGGCAGCGACAAGGATTGCGTGCCGCAGACTCCGCTCGAAGGCTTCGACGTCACCGTGGAACGTGTCTTCTACAACAACGGCGAGGAAGTGAAACGGGAACCCTTCCGCACGCACTACACCCCGCGTGACGAGATCACCTGCGCATGACACGCAGCGGTGCCGTGCCGGGCGCGCGGCGTGCTCGAAGCCGGCGCGGAGGGGACCGAGGGCAGCGGAAGCAGCGAGGAGGGGGCCGGGCACTCCGACGACGGCCACGCTCACTGAGCGATCGCCCCGGAGGCGACAGGCACCGGACTCCAGGGCCGGGAGCTGACACGCGGATGGCGATGTGTCAGCTCCCGCCGAGGTGCTGATGGGCGCTGCCTGGCCTGGAGACAAGCCCAGGCTCAGTGCACGTGCGGTCCGCCGGTGATCTGTGGCTTGCCGCGCGGTACGAGTCCCAGGGCCACCGCCGCGCTGACGACGGCCGCCACCGCACATACGGTGAACGCGTCGGCGAAACCGCCGACCTGGCCGCGTTCGAACCCTGCGGCCGGGACCCGTCGCGCGCAGAACCCCTCATCGCCTCGCTCCAGCACGGTGACGGAGCAACGGCCGTCAGCGCCGAGGCAGTCGACCTCTGGCCCGCCTCGCTGGACTCGTTCCTCAGCCACGGCCGGCTCGTCATCAACTGCGCGGGCCCGTCCTACCGCGTCCTGGACACGGTGACCCGAGCGGCCCTGCGCCACGGCTTGGACTACGTCGGCGCGGCGGGCGACGCCCCACTCCACCCCCGGCTGACCACACAGGGCGGCGGAGCCGATGCGTGAACGACCGCCGACCGCACCCGGTGATCTCCGCCGGAGCCCTCCCGGGCCTTTCCGGGCTCCTGCCCCGCGGCCTGGGAGGACGGGCGTATACGCGACCGCGCGCTGGAGCCACGGCGCGACCTGCGTCTCCCGGCCTTCCCCCAACCGGTGGCCACTTTTCCCTCCCTGACCACCGAGACGGACACAGGGTTTCCTGTCTGTCAGAGGTAGCCGGGGAAGGGCTGCACGCCCATCAGAACCGCGCCGGCGCCGTCGTACATACCTTCCTGGAGGAAGGCGTGCTGCGGCACCACCGAGGCGTCGCGCAGATAGCGCTGCATGGGGCTGCCGTCCGTGATGGCGGGGATGCCGGCGAGTTGGTAGGCGGCCCCTACCACTTCGAAGGAGGTCTTGGCGAGGTGGGCGGAGGCGAGCCGCAGCAGGCTGGCTTGTTCTGCGGTCACGGGGTCGCCGGCCTCGACCGTAGCCCAGACCTCCTCGGTGATCTCGTAGAAGAAGGCGCGGACGGACCGGAGTTGGGCCTCGGCCTGCCCGACTGCGACGCGGTAGGTGGCGCGTTCGGCGGGCTTGGGGGCGCCCGTGTAGCCGGAGCGCCCGCCCTGGGCGACGACGTGGTCGAGTGCCGCACGGGCGACGCCGAGGCCGACGACGGCCAGGACCTGTGCGGCGTACGGGACGCTCGGATAGCGGTAGAGCGGTTCGTCGACGGTGGGCGCGCCGCCCCGGACGAAGGTCCACTCCTGCGGTACGACCGCTCCGTCGACCAGCAGGTCGTGGCTACCGGTGCCGCGCAGGCCGATGACCTCCCAGTTTTCGGCGATCTCGACCTGGTCGGGACGCAGTACGGCGGTCAGCGGACGCCCGGTCTGGTCCTCGCCGACCTTGATGCCGACGCCGAGGACGTCCGCGCCCTTGCATCCGCTCGCGAACTTCCACCGGCCCGAGAGCCGGTAGCCGCCGTCCACGCGTTGGGCGGGCTGCACCGGGAACAGGCCACCCGCGAAGACCACGTCGGGCCCGGCGGCGTACAACTCGGCCTGGGTGTCCAGTGGGAGGGCCGCGAGATGGATCAGGGACGACCCGAAGCTGGCGACCCAGCCCGCCGAGCCGTCGACGACCGATATCCGCTCGATGACACGGAGGAATTCCCCCGGGGGCAGCGCATCGCCACCGAATCGCTTCGGGGTGCTCGCGCGATAGATGCCGGCCTTCTTGAACTCGGCGACGACATCGCGCGGTATGTGTCGCCGCTCCTCGAATTCCGCCCGCCGCTCCGCCACCAGAGCCAGCACACGGTCCAGTTCCGACGGCGTCCGCGTCATGAGGAATTCCCCTCGCATGTGCCAGGCGGTCTCTGCTTCCGCCTCGTCATGACGCCAAGTCTGCCAACCACGCCCGGATGATTTGCCGTTCGGCTGGCTGGAACGCACATCCTCCGCTTCGTAGGAGACCGACTCGGCGGCGGACGCCGGCAATCTCGATGCCGGGGTCACGCCGGCAATCCCGATGCCGGGGTTGCCGTGGCACGGAGCGCATGAACCGCGTCACACGGCCGGTCCCCCCGACCCAAGTGGCTGGAACCCTCGCTCCCGACGGTACGGCGGACTGGTCATGCTGGGTGGGGAGCCGGTGGTGGAAGCGGGGACCAGGCGTGGATCGGGGTGTCGGGGGCGAAGGCACGGCCGGCGTCGGCGGTGGGCCGAAGACGGCGTCGTGGAGCGTGCGGGCGGGATGGCTGCTGCGGGCGCATCGGATTCGGCACCAGGATGCGGCCGTACGCACCGGGGCGTCGTTCGCCGCTCTCCTCGGGGCGCGCGGGGGCGCGCCGGGTCCGGTCAGCGCGAGCACCGTCTCACGCTGGGAGAGCGGCAGGACTCCCGTGCCGTATGCGGCGGTGCGTCGCTATGAAGAGGTGCTGGGACTGCCCCCGTACCTGCTGCTGGCGGTGATCGAGACCATGGCCCGGTACCAAGGCGGTGCTGCCGCGGAGGCCTTCGCGGCCGATGCCGTGACCCACGTGTGCGCGGACGGGCGGCACACCCGGCGGGTGGATCTGTTGCTCGACAAGATCCTTGACGACGAGCAACTGACGAGTGGGGAGTGGGACGAGCTGACCGCGCGGCTGGTCAGCGGTCCTGTGCCCGTCTCGCCGGCGCGTGTCCGCAGGGCGGTGACCGAACGTCTGCTGGAGGAGACGCTGGTGTCGGCCGGGCTTCCGTGGATGCGCCGGTTCGAGGCACTGAGCCGGCTGCTCGCATCTCCCGCGTGGGCCGCGGACGCCGTGGCCGTGTGTGCGGACGTCGGATCCCAGACGAACCACGCCGCACTGATCGAGGCCGTCTGCGCGCTGGACGGCAGCGGGCACCCGGACGCGGCCCGGCACGTCCTGCGCCAGCTGCGCGACCCGACGAACGACGACAGCTTCCACGGCGCCCTGATGTCCTGCGTGCGCAAGGTACAGCGTAGGCACTTCGGCCCCGCGCAGTCGGTGGAGGTCCTGCACGTGGTGGGCGACGTGCTCCGCGACCCCTCCGCCCCGCCCGAGACCGCCGAGTTGGCCGCGGTCCTGCTGCCCCGGCTGCCCGCCCCACCCCGGTACGCGGCCGTGCTCGCGCGGGCCGCCGGCCGACGTGCCGAGACCCGGCACGTCGCCGCCCACGGGCTGCTGACCGACCCCGGCACGGCCCGAGTCGCCGTCGCCCGACTGCTCAGCCGCATGCCTGTGGCAGCCGACCCGTCGGCAGTGGTGGCGGTGTTGCGCGACATCGTCGACGACATCCTGCACCACCCCGTCTCGGACGTACGGCTCTACAACGCGATGCTGCTGCGCGCGAGTCCCTACCAGGCGCCGCTCGCTGCCGCGCTCGCCGCTGAACTGACGGTGTCCTCCACCCTGCGCTCGGAGCGCGCCGTGCCCATCCTGCACGCGCTCCGGGTCCTCGGTGGTCCTCAACAGCGTGCCGCCATAGCCCGGTTGACCATCGCCGAGGGTCTGCCCGCCGCTGTCGTCCGGGCGGCGATCCACGCGCTCGGCCACATCGGAGGACGCAGTCCTGAGCACTACTGGCGCACCGTGCTGCGCCGCCACACCGACCGGTGGGCTCTCACCGGCGCGGTCGGCGGGGAGGCGGAACTCAAACGGCTGGTCTACGCGTTCGGCATGGCCGGTGAACTCGGGCTGCTGGTCCGCCTGCTGCGCGAAGAAGCAGCCGCGGCGCCCGCCCGCGCCATGTCCGCGTGGTGGACCTCCCTGCCCCAGCACATCCGTGTCGGTGCCTTGGTCTGAGTCCGCGGTCGGCAGGAGGCCGGGCGAACCCCCGTGTACCACGCGGCGACGCCGACGGCCGGGTCCGTTGCACAGCTCGCCCGGTCGGTGCAACGCCTGCGGGCGAGAGGGCGGGGCGGGCCTACAAAGGGGATGCGGCACCGCCAACGGCGACCGCGAACACCGCTCAGCCGAGCGATGCCCTTCCTCACCTACGGCAAGGAGATGATCCTCATGCGCATACGCCTGGCCAACGGCCTCGTTGCCGCAGTCGCCGCCCTGTCCGGGCTGGCCGCCTCACCCGCGTCGGCCTGGACCGGCAGTTATGTCTCCTCCAACACCGGCTACGCCCACGTCCGCGGAGACGCGACGATGAACTCCGCGATCCTCGGAACAGCGCCCAACGGTCGCATGGTCGACATGATGTGCTGGAAGGACGGTCAGTGGGCCCAGGGCAACTACTGGACCAACCGCTGGTTCTACTCCACCGTCCAGTCCAACGGGACGAACAACTGGATCGGCTACGTGCACGCCTCGCTCGTCGCCAACCAGAAGACTGTGCCGCGCTGCTGAGCACGGTTTCCGGTCAGGGTGCCCCCGGCCCCGCGCGACGCGCCGCCTGACGGAACGGTCAGGCGGCGCGGCAGAGCACCGCTGGGTCGGCCGGTGCCGCGGCGCGGGCCGCGGTCGCCGGCACGGGAGCGGTGGTGCGGATGGTGGCCGCGGCCTGCGAGCGGTTCCGTGCGAAGACGACGAGGCGCAGCACCGCGAACCGCGCGACACCGGCGAGTGCGGAGGCGGACAGGTAGACGACCTGCTCCAGCACCGCACCGGGTGCCGCCACCAGCTGCTGCAGGACGAGCATCGCCGCGCAGGTCACCGCATACGCGGCCACCGCGGACCCGGCCGACTGCGCATGCTGGCGCCAGGTCGCGCGCCCACCCGCGCCGAAGGAGAAGCGGGCGTGCAACTCGGTGGCGAGGAGCGTGGACACCGCGGTGATCAGGGCGTTGGCCAGGCCCCAAGGAATCCAGGAGGCGAGGGCAGCCACGGCGAAGCTGGAGGCGAGCCCCACTCCCCCACCGCAGAGCACGAAGCGGCCGAAGGCAGTGAAGGTGCCGGGCACCGTCCGCCGCCGGCTCCGCGCCGTCTCCATGATCCGCCCCCACCGTGAGACGTTCGACCCCTTGTTTCTCATGTCGAAAACGCTACGTTGCATTCAGAATTCAGGCAACGATGTAGTTGCGATCGATCACAATAATCCCAGGCAGATTCCACAGAATCGTTGCAATGGATTTTGACCTAATGCAACGACCCTAACCTTGTTTGTTGCAATGGATGAACGTGAACGCCATACCGGAGACACCGTTCGGGGACCATGCTCGGCCCGGCAAGTCGACGCGGACCGCGGCGCTCATGCGGTCCGTCCACGCGAAACGCTCTTAGCGGTCGATGGGGGCCACCGGGACGGCCGCTTCTGCCGTCGGCTTCTTCCGCTCCCGGCCACGACCATGCGTCGGTCCTGGTCAATGCGGCGGCCCGTCGTTGCCGGGGTGACGGAGGCAGGAGGCTACGACGACGAAGGGCCACAGGGACTGAAGGGATGTCACAACGCGTTCAGCGACACCGGCGGCACTGTGAAGATGCATCTCGATCAGGAACCAGGCCGCTCCGACGCCCATCACGGCGGTCGCCGCCAGGGAGGGCCCGGGCCGCAGTCCCCATGGTGCCGCCCCGTTGCGATCGGCGGCCAGAACCGGCCACACCGCCAGGAGTGCGAAGCCGACCGCGGCGGCTGAACCGTGGCGCAGGGAGCCCCCACTGCTCGGCGCCGGGAGCAGAGCCACCACCAACGCCGACACTCCACCGCCGCCCAGCGCCACACGTCCGGCGAGCGCGGCTGCCCGTAGCCCCCAGGCGGTCAGCAGGTGACAGATACCCAGGGCGAGCAGCGCTCCGGTCATCACCCAGAATCCCGCTGCCCCGTAGGCCGCCAGGACGCTGATCGTCTGAGTAACAGGGTCATAGGCGGGCCCCTCGAGCAGCGCCGCGATCGTCCAGCCTCCGGCCAACAGGACAGGCGCGCACCCCGACGAAAGCAAGGCCCACCTGGGCACAAGTCGCACCGGTCCACCGTAAGTCGCTCCGGTACTCCATGCGGCGGCGCCGCGCCTACCGGGGCGTCGCCGCAACTCGAGTCGAGGTCGGACAGCGGTGAACGTCCAACAGCAGGTTGGCGCTGAGACGAGTTGCGTGGTGCGGTTGGCATGCTCTCTGTGTGCGTATCGTCAAAGAGCACCCATGTTCCACAGGAGCTGCCGCCGACACGAGAGATGTGATAGAGCAGCCAGACACATCCAGGTGCTGGTTTCGGCCAGGTGAGTAGCATCCGCCACTCACAGAGCATGCTCATCCGAAAGAAGGGATCACCATGTCCGAAGACACCTTGGACACGACCGACCTGAAGGCGCAATACACCGCCCAGGTAGCCGCGGACCTCGAACGCAACTCCAAAGAGCAGGAACGCATCGGTGCTGAGATCGCAGGCCTGCAAGAACAGTTGGAGGCGCTGCGCCGGGACCAGGCCGTGCTGATGAGCATGCAGGCAGCACTCGGCGGGCCGGGCGCAGCCACTGCCGGAGAGACAGCAACCGCGTCGGCGAAGACAGCGGCTGACAGCCCGGCCGCTGCGGTGCCCCCGCAAAAGACGGCCCTACCCCAGCCGCGTTCCCGCAAGAAGAGCCCGGTGAAGAAGAAGACCGCGGCAGACAGCGCGGCAGCGCAGACCGCCAAAACACCAACCTTGGGCGAGCTCATCCTCGAACAGCTCCGTCAGCACACCGAGCCGCGCTCTGCGGCGGAGGTCACCGCCACGCTCGCCCAGTCCCACCCCGAACGGCAGGCCAAGGCCAAGGTGGTACGCATGACCGTGGAGTCCTTGGTCGCCAAGGGCCTGGTCGAGCGCGCCAAACAGGGCAGGTCCGTCTTCTACACGGCAGCCGCCGCGCCGACCGCCGACTCCACACCGTCCACCGAGCCCACAACGGAGAACTCCGCAGAGTAGGACAGGCCGTAGAAGACAGCGGCAGCCGTGGGCACCGGCCTGTGGTGTCGACACCTCAGCCTGGAGATCGCGGCCTCCGTGACCCGTCTGCCTGCGGGCCTGCGAGCCCCCGGCCGGGGAGCCGTGTGTCGGGAACCCCCGCGCGGAAGTGCAGTTGCGCACGGACCGAGGTGACGGGGCGCGCCGTTGAAGCCCTGCCGCTGGAGGTGGTCGAGCGTGAGACCACTGTTTTGATGGGGAGGTGGGCGGTGTAGCGTCCGGGAAGCTGGTGATCAAGCCGTTCGGGGAGGGGCGGGGCGGGTGCGGGGGATCTGGGAGGAGACGCCGCGCGGGCTGCGTGCCGGGTGCGTGGCGCTGTGGGTGGTCGGCGTGGTGCTGCTCGGCCTGGGCTGGTGGGGGGATCACGCGGGGTTCTGGGCGGACAAGGCGTTCGTCACCAATGTCTTCTCGTCCCTGACGGCCGCGGCGTTCGGCGTCCCGCTGGCCCTGGTGGTCCTCAACCGGGTCGCCATGGCGCAGGCCGAGGCGGTGGAAGTACGGGCCGGACGGCGTCTGGCCGTGCGGATGGCCGGTGATTTCGCCGCGTCCGTGCCCCGGCTGGTCCCCGGGCACGCGACTCGTCTCGATGACGCGGCGGCCGGGCTGCTCGCTGTGGAGCGGACTGCTCAGGCGGCCCTCAAGGACTGGGAGCCGACCCGGGACGACGGCGCTCTTGCCGAGCTGAGGCAACAGCTCACCGAGGGGACGCTGGAACATGCCCTGGAGGAGTTCCGGGCCGCGATGCGTCCGGGCAGCCAGGCCGTGCCGGCGGTGGCGGAAGTGGCGGCGCACTGGTCATTTCTGAACACGACCGTCCGCAGCAGGCTGCTGGAGACCAGCGGGGCCTGGCTGAGTGCGCATCCGGCCGCCCAGATCGACGAGTACGTGTCCCGGCTGACGGCCGACCCCTATCTGGACGGCTGGCTGCGCGACCTGGACATCGCGCTGCGACGGTTCACCGGCGGCTCGGACATCTCCGGGGCGCTGCTGGAGCTGTGGCGTCAGCCGGAGATGGGATCGGAGGTCGCGGAGGCCCTGATCGGACTCGGCGCTCTGAGCCGGGAGGCCTGTGCCGTCCTCGCGCCAGCAGGTACCGGTACTGCCATCAATCGCTGAGGAACACCACGCGAGGCCATGCTCCTCCACCCCCAGGACGTGCTCACCAGAGCGGCCTTCGCCCCGCGCAGAGGCAGTCGGCGCCCGCCGAGGGGATTAAAACGGTGCCGGCCTGCTCACCCGGAAGACATGGCTCGGTCCAACGACGAGGTCGCCGCGCTGTTCGCCGAGTACGCGGACCTGATCTCGATCACCGGTGGAGAGGCGTACAAGGCACGCGTCTACGAGAAGGCCGCCCGCTCGGTGGGCGGCTACCACGCCGATGTGTCCACCCTCGACGTCAAGGGCCTCCAGGAGATCCCCAACGTCGGCAAGTCGATCGCCGAGAAGATCGTCGAGTACTTCCGCACCGGCAGCGTGTCCGCGGTCGAGGAAGTGCGTGCGAAGATCCCCGCAGGCGTCCGGCGGCTCACCGCCATCCCCACCCTCGGCCCGAAGAAGGCCTGCGTCCTGTACGAGGAGCTGGGCATCGCCTCGGTCGAGGAGCTGGCCGACGCCATCCACGAGGAGCGGCTGCGCGACCTGAAAGGCTTCGGGCCGAAGACGGAGGAGAACATCCTCCACGGCATCGAGCTCCTGCAGTCCTCCGGCGACCGCGTCCTGCTCGACGTCGCCATGGACCTCGCCGAGGACGTCGTCACCGAACTGTCCCGCGTCACCGGCTGCCGGAAGTGCACGTACGCCGGATCCCTGCGCCGGATCCGCGAGACCATCGGCGACATCGACGTCCTCGTGGCCGCCGAGAAGCCGGCCCCGCTGATGCGGGCGTTCACCGAGCTGCCGTATGTCTCGGAGGTCATCGCGCACGGCGAGAAGAAGACCTCGATCCGCACCACCAAGGGCCTCGCCGTCGACCTGCGGGTCGTACCGCCGGACTCCTGGGGCGCGGCGCTGCAGTACTTCACCGGCTCCAAGGCCCACAACATCCGCACCCGGGAACTGGCCCTGCACCAAAAGCTCAAGCTGTCCGAGTACGGGCTCTTCGACGCCGAGAGCGGGAAGAAGATCGTCTCCGAGACGGAGGAGGACGTGTACGCGCGGCTGGGCCTGCCCTGGATCCCGCCGGCACTGCGCGAGGACCGCGGTGAGATCGAGGCCGGGCTGCACGACGAACTACCCGACCTGATCCAGGAGCCGGACATCCGGGGCGACCTGCACACCCACACCGACCTCACCGACGGCCTCGCCCCGCTGGAGGAGATGGTCGCGGCGGCCTCCGAGCGCGGCTACGCCTACTACGCGATCACCGATCACGGCCCGAACCTGTACATGCAGCGGATGACCGACGAGCGGATGCTCGCCCAGCGCGAGCAGGTACGGAAGCTGGACGGCGCATACGGCAGGAAGCGCGGCAAGCAGGGCGGCATGCGGCTCCTGCACGGGGCGGAACTCAACATCGATCCCGACGGAGACGTGGACTGGCCCAAGGAGTTCCTGGCCGGCTTCGACCTGTGCGTGGCCTCGGTTCACTCGCACTTCAACCAGGGCCGCGAGGCACTGACCCGGCGGATCATCCGGGCCTGCGAGAACCCGTACATCAACATCATCGGCCACCCCACCGCCCGCATCATCAGCAAGCGGCCGGGCATCGACGCCGATCTCGACGCGATCTTCGCCGCCTGCGCGCGCACGGACACGGCCCTGGAGATCAACGCCCACCCGGACCGCCTGGATCTGCGCGACGAGGACATCCTGCGGGCCAGGCGGCACGGGGCGAAGTTCGCCGTCGACAGCGACGCCCACGCCGTCCTCCACCTGGCCAACCTGCGCTACGGCGTGGGAACGGCCCAGCGCGGCTGGCTCACCAAGGACGACGTGATCAACACCTGGACGGAGACACGGCTGCGGCGCTTCCTGCGCAAGGGACGGCCCGACCGGAAGACCCGGTCCTGACCGGCTGGTGACGCCGGGGAAACCGGTCACGCCGGGGAAGGGTCCTTTCCTGGGCACAGATCGACAGGAGGCGGTTGTCTCGCCGAGTCGTCGTCAGGTGCTCCAGGAGATCGCCGAGAAGACGACTCCCCCATCGTCTCCCCCGCTCAGTGTGGGGGACGGCTCGCGAGGATTTCACCGCTCCTTCGTCGTTGTCTGCCCGGCGTTCAGGTGCTCCTCGCACCATTCCCGGGCCTTCCGGGCGACGTGTTCCAACGCCCCGGGTTCCTGGAACAGATGGGCGGCGCCCGGCACGATGTGCAGCGTGTGCGGCGCCTGTAGCCGCTGCGCGGCCTCCTCGTTGAGCCGCAGCACCTCCCGGTCGTGGCCGCCGACCAGCAGCAGGACCGGAGCGCGCACCTGCTCCAAAGCGTCGCCTGCGAGGTCGGGGCGATCGCCGCGGGAGATCACGGCGAACACCTGCCGTGGCCGCTCGACGGCGGCCATCAGCGCTGCGCCGGTGCCGGCGCCGAAGAGAGCAATCGGCAGATCCCGGGTTTCGGCCTGCTCGGCCGGCCAGTCGATCGCGTCGACCAGGCGGCTCGCCGGCAGCGGGATGTCGAAGCGGTACTCGCCCGTGACCGCATCGTGCCGCTCCTCACGCTCAGTGAGCAGGTCCATGAGAAGCGTGCCAACTCCAGCGGTGCGCAGCTCGCCGGCGACCATGCGGTTGCGCGGACTGTGCCGAGAACTGCCGCTGCCGTGCGCGAACAGCACCACCGCCCGGGCCCCCTGTCGGCATCACGAGATCCCCCGCGAGCGCCGCGCCGCCGGCCGGCACCATGACCATCTCGGAGATCACCATCATCTTCTTCCTCGGGCATCCTCTTCTTCGGGCGCGACAGCCTTGGCATCCGCTGCTCCCGCGGTCCCTGTCGCGTACCCCTCCAGGAGAGGGCATCACGATCACGCACGTGTGAGCCCCCGGTCCGAGGTCGCGGAATTACCATGTTCGAGAGAGTCTTGTTCGTGGTCCCTGCGACAGACCCGGTCCGGGGATACCTCTCCACACCGTGGTACTCCTGCCGTCCGGGGGTGGACGTCATGAAAGTCGAACTGATCCAACGGGCCGCCGACGTGCTGTTCGACGTCCCGGACGGCATGCACGAGGAAATCATCACGCTCATCACGGCTGTCGCCGGGGACCGCAGGCCACAGGCCCCGGAGTTGGCCGCAGCCTTTGGTGAATGGTGCTGGCTTGTGTACACCGTCCAAGACGACGTGGTCGAAGTGCTGGACGTCGGTTGCGCCCGGTGACATCGACAGCGAGCCCGGCGAGCGACACACCGCGGT
>NZ_AEJC01000351.1 GCF_000317595.1 Streptomyces ipomoeae 91-03
TCCGCCAGCCCGGCCATCAGCCGACGCAACTGCCCCGGCGGCAGGGGCCCGTTCCGCTTGACGTGTTCGGCGAGGGTCGGACCGGGGATGAAGAGGGTAGCCATCCAGGGCCGCGCACTGTCGGTGTCGGTGTCGACGACCGGCGCCGTGAAGGCACGGCTGACCCGCACCCCTGACCGTCCCCACCCCGGAGCCATAATCGAACCGTGAGCGAGACCGACATACAGAACGGCACGCGGGCGACCGCCAAGGACACCCCGAAGGGCGGCCCGAAAGCCACCACCCCCACGGGCCCTCGCCCCGAACCCATCCGTTTCTTCGGGACGACCTGGCTGAACCACGACGGCAACTACGGCGCCCGCCGCGCCACCGTCTCCGCCGGCGCACTCGCCGCCGCGCTCATCGCCTGCCTGGTGCTGCGCCTGGCCTACGAGGGGCTGCAACTCGCGGCGGTCGGCGGCTTCGTCAGCGTCGTGGTCATCGTCATGTTCGCGATCTGCAGCGCCCTGGCCTTCGGCCACACCTGGGGCACCTTCACCAAGCGCCCCGACCCGGCCCGCCAGTCCTCCCTCCGAGGCCTCCTCACCATCGGCTTCCTGGGTTCCCTCACCGCGTACTTCCTCCGCTCCCTCAAAGAGGCCCCGGGCGAGTCCCTGCACCGCCGGGAATACGAAACGGCCCGCACCCAGTACGAACGCCGCACAGCCAAACGCACAGGCAACCCAGCGAAACGGCGCCGCGGCGGCGCGTAGGCGGGCCGTGCGCCCAGGAGCTCGGGGGAGGGGTTGTCGGGCGGGTGGGGGTTGTGTGTGGTCGCTCGCGCAGTTCCCCGCGCCCCTGAACG
>NZ_AEJC01000352.1 GCF_000317595.1 Streptomyces ipomoeae 91-03
TTTTCGTATGCCGCCGAGCACCTCTCGTACGCCATCGGAAAAGGCCTCCTCGTACGGCGTCGAACCTCACGTTGTACGCCGTATGGGAGCTGTTCTACGGTGTACGGCATGTCGACCCCCGCCGCCTCCGGGACGCCTGAGACGCCCGCCGTCCCCGTCCCGGGGCCCCAAGGCCACCCCCAGCGCTGGCTGATCCTCGGTGTCATCTGTCTCGCACAGCTGACCGTGTTGCTGGACAACACCGTGCTGAACGTGGCGATCCCCTCGCTCACCGAGGAGTTGGGCGCGGGTACGGCCGACATCCAGTGGATGATCAACGCGTACTCGCTGGTGCAGTCGGGGCTGCTGCTCACCGTGGGCAGCGCGGCCGACCGCTACGGGCGCAAGAAGATGCTGATCGCCGGTCTGGCGCTGTTCGGCATCGGCTCGCTGGTCGCCGGACTCGCCCAGTCCACCGGGCAGTTGATCGCCGCGCGGGCCGGCATGGGCATCGGCGGCGCGCTGCTGCTCACCACGACCCTCGCCGTCGCCATGCAGATCTTCACGCCCGAGGAGCAGCCGAAGGCGATCGGCATCTGGAGCGCCGTCAACGCGCTCGGCTTCGCGACCGGCCCTCTCCTGGGCGGTTTCATGCTGGGCCACTTCTGGTGGGGCGCGATCTTCCTGGTCAACCTGCCGGTCGCCGCGCTGGGCCTGGTGGCCGTGGTCGCCCTGGTCCCCGAGTCGAAGAATCCGCGGGGTGACCGGCCCGATCTGCTGGGTGCGCTGCTGTCGACCATAGGCATGACCGCGCTCGTCTACGCGATCATCTCCGGCCCCGAGCACGGCTGGACGTCCGGGCCGGTGCTCGCCACGGCCGCCGTCGCCGTCGTCGTCCTCGCGGCGTTCGCGTACTGGGAGAGCCGGATTCCGTACCCCATGCTCGACCTGCACTTCTTCCGTGACCGCCGGTTCACCGGTGCCGTCGCCGGGGCGGTGCTCATCACCTTCGGCATGGGCGGGGCGCTGTTCCTGCTGACCCAGCATCTGCAGTTCGTGCTCGGTTACGAGGCCCTGGAGGCGGGGCTGAGGACCGCGCCGCTCGCCCTGACCGTGGTCGCGCTCAACTTCTCCGGGCTGTCGGCGAAGTGGACGGCGAGGCTCGGGATGCCGGTCTCCATCGCGCTGGGGATGGTGCTGATGTCCGGGGGGCTGGTGTCCATCGCGGCACTCGCGTCCGGAGGTTACGCCGGGACACTGCTCGGGCTGGTGCTGATCGGCGTGGGGTGCGCCATCGCCAACCCCGCCATGGCTCACGCGATCATGAGTGCGATTCCACCGGCCAAGGCGGGGGTCGGGGCCGGGATCAACGGGACGCTCGCGGAGTTCGGGAACGGGTTGGGGGTGGCTGTGCTGGGGGCCGTGCTCAATTCCCGGTTCACGGCGCTGATTTCTGTCGCGGCGGTTTCCCTGCCGGGGGCGTTGGCCGAGGCGGGGTCTGCGGAGGAGAGGGCGGAGGTCATGGGTGCGTTTGCCTCCGGCTTGGAGGCGAGTTTGTTGGTGGGGGCCTTGGCTGTGTTGCTCGGGGGGTTGGTGGCGGCGGTTCTGCTGCGCAGGGCGGAGAAGGGGGACGCGGGGGTTGTGATCGCCCACTAGCTCGGGGGCGGGTGGGTGTGCAGCTGCGGGCTCGTCGTGGTTTCTCGCGCCTACGCGACGGAGCCGCATATCGATACGGCCCCGCGCCCCTGATGGCGCGTTGCGCACCTAGCATCGTCGCAAGTGGACGAACGTGATTGTGTCTGGAAGGTGCGGTGCCATGGCTAGGGCAGCCGGTCGGGTTGAAGGGTCTGTCCGGGCCAGTGTGTGGTTGGAGGATGGGGTGCGGGCCCGGCGAGGAGGGCAGCCGTCGGGGCTGGATCGGGAGCGGATCACCGGGGCGGCCGTGCGGTTGTTGGACGCGGAGGGGCTGGCCAAGTTCTCGATGCGGCGGCTGGCGGCCGAGCTGAACGTGACCGCGATGTCGGTCTACTGGTACGTCGACAACAAGGACGACCTGCTGGAACTGGCTCTCGACCAGGCGTTCGGCGAGTTGCGGCTGCCCCCGGAGGACTCCGACGAGGACTGGCGGGACCAGCTGCGCACGCTCGCCAAGGAGTACCGGGCCGTCCTCGTCCGCCATCCCTGGGTCTCGCCGCTCGCCGGGACCTTCCTCAACATCGGGCCGCACTCGCTCGACTTCTCGCTCGCCGTGCAGCGCGTGATCCGTCGCACCGGTCTGCCGGCGTACGGGCAGACCGGCGCCATCTCGGCCGTCTTCCAGTTCGTGTACGGCTTCGGCACCATCGAGGGCCACTTCATCCAGCGCGCCGCCGGCGCCGGGATGACCCAGGAGGAGTACTTCCGCCACGCCATGAGCGCGGTCGCCGACGCCCCCCAGCTCGGCGAGATCGTCCAGCAGTCCGCGGACCTCATGGAGGCCCGCGGCGGCGACACCGTCGAGGAGATGCGCGAACGGGACTTCACCTACGCCCTGGAGACCCTCATCGCCGGCATCGAGGTGATGGTCGAGCGGGGCTGAGTCAGCCGTTGTCCTCGACGAGCCGTGCCGGGAAGCCTCCGGTGGCCACTGGTCCCCACTTCGCCGGCGTGACCCGGATGATGGACTTGCCCTGCTTGATCATCGCCTCCCGGTACTCGTCCCAGTCCGGGTGCTCGCCCGCGATGTTGCGGAAGTACTCCACCAGCGGCTCGACCGAGTCCGGCGAGTCGATGACCTCGGCCGTACCGTCGATCTGGACCCAGGGGCCGTCCCAGTCGTCGCTGAGCACGACGACGGTGACCCGCTCGTCCCGCTTGGCGTTCCGTGTCTTGGCCCGCTCCGGGTACGTGGAGATCACGATCCGGCCCGAGTCGTCCACGCCACAGGTCAGCGGGGACGCCTGGGGCCCGCCGTCGGCCCGGCGGGTGAGCAGGATCGCGCGGTGCCGGGGGCGGATGAAGTCGAGGAGTTCTTCGAGGGAGACCTTGGTGTTGGTCGCGATGTTCCGTGCCATGGCGCCCAGCGTAAGGGTGGGGCGCCCAGTAGCTCGGGGGTGCGGGGTGTTTGGCGGGTGCGGGTTTGTTGTGGCTGGTCGCGCCCACGCGGCGGAGCCGCACATCGACACAGCCCCGCACCCCTTA